>NZ_JCAMOQ010000085.1:0-18965 GCF_059512365.1 Bradyrhizobium sp. Ses1 | reverse complement strand
GTCCTACCCCCGTGCTTTTTGTTGCACGGGACCCACGGGTGCAACCAGCACCCGGCTTTCCCTGCGCCCTCTGATCTTGAGGAGGGTGAAAGTTGATGCAAAGCTCGGGCAATACATGCCGCGAGAATGCGGACACATGTCTCCTCAAACTCCACCGTCATGCCCGCGAAGGCGGGCATCCAGTACCTCGCGGCGTCTCGGCTGAAGCACGACCGCCTCTGGAATACTGGATCGTCCGCCGGAGCCTGTCATCGGGCGGCCATTCGGCCGACCCGGTGGCGGACGATGACAGCGGAGAGCTGTTTGACATTCAAATCAGACCTCTCCCCGTCGTCCCGGGCTTGCGTGCCACGGCGAAGCCCCTTGGCGTAGCCGGGACCCGGGACCCATAACCACAGGCCGTTGTGATCTGCTCCGCTACAACCGCTTGCTCGCGCCACAACACCTCCCTGTGGTTATGGGTCCCCGCCTTCGCGGGACGACGGCGGTGTGAGGTTCTACGGAATCATAGGATGGGTAGAGCGCAGCAACACCCATCATTCGCGCGGCTTGCTCCATCGCGATGGGCTTCACTGCGCTCTACCCATCCTACGGGAGAGAGTCGCAAGTCATCTCGCAGGACAAGCTGCGCCGCTCTTCGCCCATGCTTCGACGAGCGCGCCCGCCTGTTTTTGTGTGCCCGGCGCGGGGGAACGGCCGAAGCCAGGGTGCCATGCCCAGCCGACCAGCGTATCTTCGCCGATGTGGTGGATCAGCTCTTCGACCTTGCGGCCGCCATTGCGGGCGGGGTCCTTGATCTGGGCACAGATCTCGGCGAGCGACTTGCCTTCCCAACCCATCTCCCGCGGCGCGAGGTGCCATTCCGGGTGGCCCGGTATACGGGCAGGCTCGAAATTGGCGTTGCCGTGACACGCCGAGCACCGTAGCGCCGCCACCCCGTGGCCGTCGGCGCCGCGTGTGACCGGCGGCTGATGCAGCCGGCCCTCGTCGCCCTGGCGCGGCCGGTCGCCGGCGGGATGGCAGTTGACGCAGCGCGGATGCGTCAGCACCTTGCCGAGTTCGGTGAACATCGCCGCCGATCGCGCGTCGCTGTCAGCGATGCCGGCAAAGCTCTCAGGCGAAGCCAGGCCGTGTGATGCGGTCTGCGAGGCCGCATAGCCCGTGACCATGCTCAGGCCGAGCGCCGCGACCACAACGACAATCCGAAAGCGCGTTTCTGAGATCATGGTCAGGCCAGATAACGCTGGGGATCGGCGAGGATCACGTCGCGGACGGACTCGTGATATTTGACGTAGCCGGTGCAGCGGCAGATATGTCCGTCGAGCGCGTCTTCGATGGTCTTCTCGAGTTCGGTGCGCGCGACCGGCTTCTTCGCGAGACGTTCCAGGAGGACCTGGGCTTCGTTCAGGAAGCCCGCGGTGCAGTAGCCGCACTGGAAGGCGAAGTGATCGATGAAGGCTTTCTGAAGCGCGGTAAGCTGGCCATTTCTCGCATGGCCCTCGACGGTCCGGATCGCCTTGCCGTTGAAGCTTGCGGCCGGCACAATGCAGGTCGGACTGGTTTCGCTGGTGCCATCGGGGTTGTCGACGATGATCGTGCAGCTCAGGCACTGTGCGGCGCCGCAGCCGAACTTGGTGCCGGTCATGCCCAGATATTCGCGCAGGAAGTCGTTCATCGAGAGATCGTCGCGCACCTCAATCGGATCGATCGCGCGGCCGTTGATCGTGATGGCAAGCCTTGTCACGCGAGCGCTCCCTTGAGCATGGCCTGGGTGACCGGCAACGAATTGAAGCGGTGGCCGGTGGCGTCGAAGATGGCGTTGAGAAGGGCAGGGACGACGGGGACCATCACGACTTCGGCCATGCCTTTCGGCGGCTCGTCCGGCGACAGTGGCGGCAGCATCTCGATCTCGAGATCGCGCAGCGGCAGATCCGATCCCCGCGCTACCAGATATTGCCCGAGGTTCCATTGCCCGTTGCCGGGACCGCCTTCGTGAGGAGGCAGCGATTCCAGCAAGGCGTAACCGACGCCCATGGCAAAGCCGCCCTGTGACTGGCCGAGCACGACTTCCGGCACCAGCGGCTGTCCGCATTCGAGCACGCTGTAGGCCTTGGCGATGCGCAGCGCGCCGGTCGTGCGCTCGATCTCGACGCGAACCAGCGTGCCGCACATGGAGGCGTAGGCCGTGCCGATCCTGTTGTTGTCGGTTGGCGGAAACCACACGCTGGTGCGATTGAGCGCGGTGAATTTCCCGCTGCCCCTGCGCACCGCGAGCGCATCGATCTCGGCGCGGTGCTGCTCGCTGCCAAACCGGAAACCCGCGCGCGACCAGGCCCAGCGCGAGAAGCTGTGGGTGATCGCGCCGGTCACGAGGTTGCGCGCATGCGCGGCTGCGGCGAGCGCCGGCAGTGCGAGCGGTGGAAGGCCGGGCAGGATGAGCTGCCCATCCTTCCAGCGCGCTTTGGCGAAATCCTTCGCCCGCGGATCGGAGGGCGGGATGCGCCAGAGTTCGAGCGCCGCCGGCCACAGGCCGTAGCGGAAGATGACGCGCGCGGCCTCGGCAGCCGCATGTGTCCCGACATGCGCGCCGATCGAGGCGCTGGTGGCCGAACTGATCGCAGGCACCCAGCGCGGATTCCTCGCAGCCGCGTCCTGGGTCTTCTGATCCATCGTGTAGGGATCGCCAGAGGTGACGAGACCGAGCGCATCATAGGTATCGATCCGGGCCACCGACACTTCGTCGGCCACCGCGCCAAGATGGATCGCGACGCGGTTGGCGAGCGCGGTTCCGATGCCATTGCCCATCTCGACATGATCGCAATGGATCGAGATCCTGCCGTCGGCTGCGATCTCGACGCGTCCGAGCGAGCAGTCCGCGCCGGTGCCGTAGTCCTTGGTGACGCAGGCGACGCCGGTGCCGACCAAGACGCCGCTGCTGGCAAGCCGCGCCTTCTCCTCGGCGCGCTGCCGCCAGATCGGATGTGTCTCGAGCTTGTTCAGGATCTCGGGCGTGCGGACCGACACGATGTACGGATTTCCCGTCATGGTCCGGCCGTTCTGCTTGAGCGCATTGCGCCGCCGGAACTCGATCGGATCGAGCAGCAAGGCGTCTGCGGCCTCGTCGATCAGCACTTCGAGCGCGGTCATGGTCTGTATGGTCCCGTAGCCGCGCATCGAGCCCGCGGTCACGCCGCGCGAATGCACGGCCACCGTGGTGACGTCGACCTTCGGCACGTCATAGATGCCGATCGCCGCCGTGGCGCCGACGACGGCCACGCTCGACGAGAAGTTCGCAAGGCCGCCGCCGTCGAGCACGTGATCGGCCGCGAAAGCCTGGATCTTGCCGGTTGCGCGGTCGATCCCGATCCGGGATCGTATCTTGAACGGATGGCGTTTGATGCCGCCCTGGAACTGCTGATAACGGTCGTGCGCAAGCCGAACCGGCCGTCCCGGAAAGAACATTGCGGCCAGCGCGACATAGAGCACGAAGGGCGTGTGGTCGCGGCCGCCGAAGCCGCCGCCGATATAGGTGAACTGCGTGTTGATCTGCGCGGGCTTGAAGGGAGGGCGCGCGTGTCCGAGCAGATACGCGATCGACTCGGTGGCTTCATAGGGCGACTGGACGCCAAGCACGAGTTCGAGATTGCCGCCCCTGTTGTCGTACCAGCCGAGGCCGCATTCCGGCTCGAGGAACATTGGATCGACCGACTGGGTCTCGAAGCTGCGGTCGAGCACCACCATTGCGGGGTTCTTCGCATCCAGCTCGGCGCGGATCTTCTCGCCGTACCGCGCCGCCTTGCCGTAGGGTGCCTGCGTCTCCTTCGCGAAGGAGGACCAGACCGGAAGCGTGGTGTCCTGCAGCCGCCCCGGCGTCACCCAGCCGGCCTGGATCGGCGAATACACATCGGGCGACTCGGGCGTTGGGCCGGCCACGCGCGTGAAGCGGAAGGCGGCGTAATTGGGCAGGGAGACCGGGCCGGTCTCTTCGCCTGACTTCACGAAGGTGCCGTCGCGCAGCGCCAGCCGCGCACGATCGAAGGCGTCGAACTGCTCGAAGATCAATAGCGCGACCGGCTGTCCCATATAAAGCGGCGTCTTGCCGACGGGGCAGAACAGATCGCCCGCATAGAATTCAGGGACGCGGGCGCCGATCTTCGCAAGCTCCTCGGCCGTCACCACGACCGACGGCTTGAGCGCGCCGCTCAGGCGTGCGAGGTCCATCCCGAGATAGACGCGCGTCGCATCGCTCGCGCGGACGAGGATCGCGTGCGACGTCGTGGCCGGCCATCCCGGCAGGTCGGCAGCGCGAAAATCGGAGGCGTAGAGCTTGGCGCCGGTGACCTTGGCGACGCCGTCGATGCGACCGCGGCCATCGGCCGCCGGATTCCAGTTTTGCCGTCCCGGCAACACCGCGCGCGCCGGAAAGCCCGCCGGCTCGGCCGCTCCCAATCGTGACAGGCTGAGCGCTATCCCGCTCGCCGTGACCCACTTCACGAACTCCCTTCGCGAAGGCCGCATGCCCCTTACCCCCCTCGGTCAACGCTGTCAGGCGTGCCCGATCTCAAATTATCGTTGCGCCCGAATCACGCACCGATACGAAAAACACTATCGCAAGTCCGCGATCGATGCGGGGCCGGGACCGGGCGTGACCAAGGTCGGCCATTGCTTCGAACCGAATGGCACGGCCGGCGGCAGAAACGTCGTCATGCCGCGCTTCTTGGTCTCGGCAGCAATCGCGACACGCGCATCGCCGCCCATCAATTCATAGTCCATGAGATGATAGTTGCCGAAGAACAGCGAACCGACCGAGCGATCCGCGATGATCCGCGTCAGCGATTCCAGCATGTCCGCGGGCGTCGTTGTGAACGAGATGGTTTCGATCAGGAGCAGGCGGTGATTGATGGCATCGGGACCAAAGAACTGCGCGAGCACGCTGAACAGCACGTTGTTCTGGCGCGCCACATAGATGGTGTTGCTCGCAGCATAGGTCTTGTCCCAGTCGGCGCCGAGCTGGGCTTTCCAGTCCGCCAGCACGCCCATCCAGTGCGCAACCTGGGTCTCTGCCGCCCATGCAACGTTCTTGGCGAGGTGTGGCGCCTGCTTCTTGCCGAAAGCCTCAAGCGTTGCAAATGGGATGACGTCCTTGGCGAGGCATTCGTCCATGAAGGCGAGGTTGTTCTGCAGGATGGCGCGGTTGTTGTCGCGCCAGCCGGCTTCCATCGGCGTGCGGTCCAGCCCATCGAGCGCCGACTGCATGCGGCTGCGATAGGCGAGCATCGAGCCGCGCCAGGATTTGTCGTCGGGATTGTCGACATAGGGGCCGGCCACTTCGGCCAAGGCCATCGTGCTGTGACCCACCGACTTCAGGAGCTGATAGACCATCGGCACCTGCGGCGCCTCTGTCGGCGCCATTCCCGGACGGTAAAGGATCATCCTGCCGCCGGCGCCCGAAAACAGCGCAAGGATGACCGGATGCTTGCTCAGGATGTTCTTCTGGAAGATCTTTGCCGCGTCGCCATACAGCTCAAACATCGCGGTGTTGAGCGCCAGCACGTCCTTGGTCGCGGTGTCGGCGGGTGTGGTGCTCGTCTTGCCGGAGATCGGCGCCATGTAGGATGGAAGGCCCTGGGCCTCCGCGCCCGCACCGCCACCGCACAACAATAAAGCCGCCACCGCCAAGCCGACGTAGCGCTGCATGCCGATCCCCCGCCCGTGATTCGCACCGATTCCTCGCCGGGCGGCAGTATTCGGCCATTCGCGTGACGCGCAAGCGACACTTGCCGTGATCAACAGCGTTGGTTGCGGGATGATTGATGCGGTCCGTAAAATAGTGCGTTCATCGAGGAGCGGCGGACCAGTCGCTTGGTCGTCCCGGGTCAAGCCCGGAACGACTCGCTTGTCAGGTCGTGAACCACAACTTCCTTACGCGAAGCTGATGTTCTGCTGCCGTAGCGGTACCGAGCGGATGCGTTTTCCGGTCGCCGCGAAGTAGGCATTCAGCACCGCGGGCGCGGCGACGCCGATGGTCGGCTCGCCGACGCCGCCCCAGAAGCCGCCGCTCGGCATCAGGATCGTCTCCACCTTCGGCATCTCGCTGATGCGCATCGAGTTGTAGGTGTCGAAGTTGGTCTGCTCGATGCGGCCGTCCTTCACGGTGCAGCCGCCATAGAACAAAGCGGAGAGGCCGTAGACGAAGGAACCCGCGACCTGCCGTTCCACCTGCGCCGGATTGACGACGTAGCCAGGATCGGTGGCAGCGACGATGCGATGCACCTTGATCTTGCTGCCGTCGGTCACCGAGATCTCGGCGGCGCCGGCGACATAGCTGCCATAGCCCATCACCTGTGCGAGCCCGCGATAGACGCCCTGCGGCGCCGGCTTGTCCCAGCCGATCCGTTCGGCGACCGCGTTCAGCACCGCCAGATGCTTCGGATGACCCGCCATCAGTTTGCGACGGAACGCGAGCGGATCCTGGCCGACCGCATGCGCGAGTTCGTCCATGAAGCTCTCGAGATAGATCGTGTTCGGATTGATGTTGACGCCACGCCAGAAGCCCGGCGGCACATGCGGATTGCGCATCGAATGTTCGATCAACAGGTTCGGGATCGAATAGCCGATCGCCGCTTCGCCGCTGGGCGCGAGCCCCTGGAATGTCGCGGGATCCATGCCGTTGATCATGGCCTCTGGCCGTAGCCGCGCCAGGATCGACTGGCCGGAGATCCGCATGCGCAGCGCGGTCAGGTTGTTGTCGGCATCGAAGGCGCCGACCATCCGGCACTGGGTAACCGGATGATAGAAGCCGTGCTGCATGTCCTCTTCGCGCGACCACAACAGCTTGATCGGCGTGCCCTGCATCTCCTTGGCGATCAAGACCGCCTGCCGCACATAATCGCTCTGGCCGCGACGGCCGAAGCCGCCGCCGAGGATCAGCTTGTGGACGTCGCATTTCTCAGGCGGAAGGCCTGAGGCTTGCACCGCGGTGGCGAAGGCCGCTTCGCCGTTCTGCGTGCCGCACCAGACATCGAGCTTCTCGCCGGTATGGAGCGCGGTCGCGTTCATCGGCTCCATCGTGGCCTGGTTCTGGTAGGGATAGTTGTAGACGGCCTCGACCACCTTTGCGGCACGCGCGATCTCCGCCATCGCATTGCCGTTCTGGTTGCCGACGAACGCCGCCTGCGACGGCTCGAGTCCTTCGGCCAGCCATTTGCTGATCGTCTCGCTCGAGGTCTTTGCGTTCGGGCCTTCGTCCCACTCGATCGGCAGCGCATCGAGTGCAGTCTTGGCGTGCCACCAGGTGTCGGCGACGACGGCAACCCCGCTGTCGCCGACGCGCACCACCTTCTTGACGCCTTTCATGTTGGCGATCTTGGCCTCGTCAAAGCTCTTCAGCTTGCCGCCGAACACCGGGCAATCCTTGATCGCGGCGTTCAACATGCCTGGCAATTTGAAGTCGATGCCATAGACCATCGCGCCGGTGGTCTTGTCGGCGGTGTCGAGGCGCTTCAGGCCCTTGCCCGCGATCTTCCAGTCTTTCGAGTCTTTCAGCTTCACATCGGACGGCGGAGAGAGCCTGCTAGCTGCTTCCGCCACCTTGCCGTAGGTCGTGGTTCGGCCCGTCGGCAGATGGGTGATGACGCTGCTCGCGGCCGAGCATTCGGAGGCCGGCACCTTCCATTCGTTCGCGGCGGCCTGGATCAGCATCAGCCGCGCGGTGGCGCCGCCCTTGCGGACGTATTCATGCGAGCCGCGGATGCCACGGCTGCCACCGGTCGAGAAATCGCCCCAGGGCCGGCCGCGCGCGGCGCTCTGGCCCGGTGTCGGATATTCGGTCGTGACCTTCGACCAGTCGCATTCGAGTTCTTCGGCAACGAGCTGCGCGAGACCGGTGAGCGAACCCTGGCCCATCTCCGAACGCGCGATGCGGATCACCACCGTATCATCCGGACGGATCACCACCCAGGCGTTGACTTCGGGCGAGCCATCGGCGGCGCGCGCCACCGCCCCGCCAAACGGAAGATTGAAGCCGAGCGCAAGGCCGGCGCCTGCCGCGGCGGTGCCAATCACGAACGCGCGGCGGTTGAGCTTGACGTGCTGATTCATGACGGCACCTCACGCGTTCGCGACGGCGTGGATCGCCTCGCGCACCTGCGCGAAGGTGCCGCAGCGGCAGATATTGGTGATGGCCTCGTCGATGTCCTGGTCGGTCGGTTTCGGGTTGTCTTTCAGAAGCGCCGCTACCGCCATGATCATGCCGGTCTGGCAATAGCCGCATTGCGGCACGTCGTGCTCGATCCAGGCCTGCTGCACCTTGTGCAGCTTGCCCTCGGCGGCAAGGCCCTCGATCGTCGTGATTTCCTTGCCATCAACTTCGCTGACGAGCACGCCGCAGGATCGCATCGCCACGCCGTCGACATGAACGGTGCAGGCGCCGCATTGTGCGATGCCGCAGCCATATTTGGTGCCGGTCAGTCCAATGTTTTCGCGAATCGCCCAGAGCAGCGGCGTATCCAGCTCGACATCGACCTCGATTTTCTTGCCGTTAATTGTGAGGTTAGCCATCGCAATCCCCTTTTGATCCAGTTCCATCAACTAGACCTCGGGGCGAGTGTGACCCGGCCACTAGAACGATTCAAATCAAGAAAATGCGTATGCAAGGAAGCAGGAACAAACCCGAGGGCGCGGTGTTCTTGATCCCTTGCGCCTCGCGCAGATCATGCGCCCTTGGGTGCGACAGCCAGCCGCAGGAAACTCATCGCGCTTCCGAGCACCGCAAATCCGGCGCCTAGCGCGAGTGCGTAGGTGGCGCCTTCGTGGCCGGCGATGGCAAAGCAGAAAGCGGCGAGCGCTGCGCCGATGGTTTGCCCGGTCAGGCGCGCGGTCGCCACGATGCCGCTGGCGCTGCCGCTGCGATGCGGCGGCGCACTGCTCATCAGTGCCTTCATATTGGGCGTCTGGAAAAAGCCGAATCCGATCCCGCAGATCACCATGCGCCAGACGATATCGGGGATGCTGGGGGAGGCGGGTAGTGTTGCCAAGAGCGTCATGCCGAGGCCGAGCAGGATCAACCCGATACCGCCAAGGATGCCGACCGGGTAACGGTCGGACAGGCGGCCGCCGATCGGCGCCATGATTCCAACAACCAGCGGCCAAGGTGTCATGAAGAAGCCGGTCTCGACCTGCGAGCGCATCAGCACGGCTTCGAAATAGAACGGCAGCGAGACGAAGGCGAGGCCCTGGATTGCGAACGAGCAGACCGCGGTTGCCGCTGATAAGGCGAACATTGGGCGGCGGAACAGGTCGATCGGCAGCATCGGCGCCGGATGATCCCGATGCCGATGCGTCAGCAGCCAGCCCAGCACGACCGCTCCCGCAACCTCGACCAGCACCAGTCCCGGCGAGGTCTTGTGCGCGGCGCTGCCGATGCCGATGATGAAGAGACCGAGGCAGCCTGAGGCCAGCACTGCGCCGGGGAGGTCGAAGGCATGCACGGCGCGCGGCGTCTGCGGCAAGGTCTTCATGCCGATGAACAGCGCGGTCAGGCCGAACGGGATGTTGATCGCAAACAGCCACGGCCAGGTTCCGAACGCCAGGATGCCGGAGGCGATCGTCGGGCCGAGGGTGAAGGCGGTTGCAACCACCAGCGCGTTATGGCCGAAGCCGCGGCCATGCATCCTGCTGGGATAGACGTAGCGGACCAGCGCGGTGTTGACGCTCATCAGCCCGCTGGCGCCGAGCCCTTGCAGCGTTCGTGCAATGAGAAGGCTGTCGAGCGACCACGCCATCGCGCAGCCGAGCGAGGCGAGCGTGAACAACAGGAGGCCGCCGAGATAGATGCGCTCGTGGCCGACGATTTCCCCGAGCGCGCCAAGCGGCAACAGCGTTGCGACCAGCGCGATCTGGTAGACGTTGACGACCCAGACCACATCCGCCGGGCTGACCTTAAGATCGGTCGCGATCGCGGGCAGGGCGATATTGGCGATCGCGGTGTCGAGCGACGCCATCGCGAGCGCGGTGAAGATCGCGGCAACGGCCCAACGCCGCTTCTCCGGCGGCAAGCCGTCCATGACCGGCGCAACTGGCGCCTTCGCCACGAGCATGTCCATTGTGGTCAGATTCCCCGGAAGGGCGGGATCCCGTCCTCTCGGTCATCTACTACGCGCGCGCGGGTTGCCACAGGTATGCGGTTGCATGATGCGTATGCGCAATTCTGCGTTCCGGCTTGGCGCCAGCCGTCCACGCGCGGCGGATCAGGCGTTGGTGCTGAGGCCGAGCCGGGCATAGATGCGCCGGGCGTAGGCGCCGAATTCGTTCGTAGTCTTGATCGGAAGCGCGCGGGGGAGGGGCAATTCGATCGGGAAATATTCCGCCATCCGAGCGGGCCCGGCGGTGAGCACGGCGCAATGGGAGCCCAGGAACACGGCCTCCTGGATGCTGTGGGTGACGAAGATGATGGTCTTGCCGCTCTCGCGCCAGATCCGCAGCATTTCGAGATTCATCTGCTCGCGCGTCAGCGCATCCAGTGCGCCGAACGGCTCGTCCATCAGGATCAGCTTGGGGTCGTGGATGAAAGCGCGGGCGATCGCGGTGCGCTGCTGCATGCCGCCCGAGAGCTGCTGCGGATATTTGTCCTCGTAGCCGGCGAGGCCGACCATCTTGAGCAGGTCGCGGGCGCGCTCCCGCGCCGCCTTGATCGGCAGGCCGACGATCTCGGCCGGCAGCAGCACATTGTCGAGGATGGTGCGCCATTTGAGCAGCAGCGCCTGCTGGAATACCATCCCGATATCGCGCGCGGGATCGAACGGCGTCTTCGCGTTGCCGATCTTGATCGTACCGCCATCGGCGCTGTGCAGGCCGGCAAGGATCTTCAGCACGGTGGTCTTGCCGCAACCGGATGGCCCGACCAGCGCCACAAGCTCGCCCTCGGCGATGTCCATTGTGACGTCGGAGACGGCAAGGAACTCGGCTCCCTTGGACCGATAGACCTTGCGGACGTTGCGCAGGCTGATGAAAGGCTCGGCCGTCATGTCAACCATTTCTGCAGGTTCGCGGCGACGAAGCCGTCGTCCGAGAGATCGGCATGCTCGCGGCAGACGCGGTCGATCTCCTGCGTCTGGCCCGGGCTGAGACCTTCGTTTGGATCGAGGCACCAGATGCCTTCCAGCAAGCCCTGGCGGCGGAGGATCTCGTGACAGCCTGCGATGCAGCCGTGGAAATTGTTGGCAACGTCGAAGAATGCGCTGTTGCAATCGGTGACGCGGGCATCGAGCGCCAGCAGATCGGCAGGCACCGTATCCTTGTGGCGCGCCGCCTTGCACATCTCGAATTGCCTGATTGCCGTCTGCGTCCACACCGACCAGTGACCGAGCAGGCCGCCTTTGAAGTAGGTGCGGGTCGTAACTCCATTCTCGCGCAGATCGAACGGCAAGGTGAGGTCGAGCAGGATATGGTCGTCATTGCCCGTATAGAGTGCGACGCGATCGAGGGCACCAGCCGCGGCGACGCCGCGCAGCACGTCGAGGGTGCGATAGCGGTTGAATGGTGCGGTCTTGATCGCGATCACATTGTCGATCGCCGCAAAGCGCCGCCAGAAGTCCGCGCTCAGGATGACGCCGCCGACCGCGGGCTGCAGGTAGAAGCCGACCAGCGGGATCTCGCGCGCCACTGCCTGGCAATGCGCGATGATGTCGTCTTCCGACGCGGCCTTCATCGCCGCGAGGCTGAGCAGGCCGGCGTGATAGCCGATATCGCGTGCGGTGCGTGCTTCCGAGATCGCCTGCTGCGTCGGGCCGGCGAGGCCTGCGACCATCGCCAGTGGCCGCTTGGTCCAGTTCGCTGCCGTCTCGGCGGCAAGCTCCAGCACCGGCCGATAGAGGCCGACCTCGCGGATTGCGAATTGCGTGGTGTGGACCCCAACTGCAAGGCCGCCGGCGCCGGCGTCGATATAATAGCGCGTTAGCGCGCGCTGATGCGTCCCGTCGAGCGCGCGATTGGCGTCAAGCGCGAGCGGATGCGCGGGCAGCACGGTGCCGTCGGCGATCAGCCTGCGTATCTCGGATTTGATCTCGCTGTGGTGCATGGCCAATCCTATCCAAATTCCGGGCCGGCGACGGCGAAGGGAAGCTGTTCGCCTTGCGTGGCGGCGCGGCCGAACCGCATGCGCTGAAACGGCCGCTCGATGTTCCAGCCGGCGCTGGTCAATCCGGCGATGAATGATTCCTGTGACGCGATCGCGTCGATCAGGAGCGGGCTGGTTTCGGTTCGGCTGATCGCGTCGACCAGCGCCAGCGCGTCCGCCGCGCTGTCCGCGAACAGTGGTCCGACGTGGCGCGCGGCGCGGCCATCGCGCACCAGCGCCATCGCGTTGCCGTGAGATAGAACGCGCGAGTTCGTGCGCGCGCCGAATTCCGCGAGCAGGGCGTTGCGCTCAAATCCCATGGCGCGCCGGTCGCGTGCGGTGAACGTGTCGATATCGGAGGCCGCGAGCGTCACGGGCGCCTCTTGCGCCGGATGTTCGAGCCGCAAGCGCCGGAGCTGCAATGTCGGCGTGAAGCCAAGTGGGCCGTACACGGTGGCGCCCGCCGGCGTCGCATCGAGCCAGGTGGTGAGGCCGCGCTGTCTTGCCGCGTCGAGACAGGCATCGACCAGCCGGGTCGCGATGCCGCGGCGGCGCCAGCGTTCGGTCACCAGCACCATGCTGATCCAGGCATTGCCGGCCGAATACGGCAGCAGCGCCGCTGTTGCGACCAGATGCGTTCCGTCGCGGACGCCGGACACGATGCCATTGCCGAGGAAGAAGCGCCAGTCGGCCTCGTTCTGGTTCCAGTGCGCTTCGGTCGACAGCGCGAGCCCGGCCGCAGCGTCGTCGACCCCGAGTTGGACAATGGCGACAGGCTCAGTATCGACCATCGCGCACCTCATATTTGGTGGGCTTGCCGAGGCTCGGCATCGCGCGTTCCACCCAGTCCGCGGTCCAGGCGATCAACTGCTCGGTGTCGACGACCGGCAGGCCGAACAGCTTGACCGCTAGCGAGGTGTCGGTCAGCCACGCCGTCGGCTCTTCCTTGCCGACGATCACGGGCTGACGGCCGAAGCGCGCGCCGAACCTGGCGGCGAGATCGCGCACCGCGAGGATCTCGTGGCCGCTGACATTGATGGGCGAAGTCGGCGTCGTGCAATGCGCCAGGCACCGCAGCGCCTGCGAGGCGGCATCGCCCTGCCAGATGAAATTGACATGGCCGAGGCTGACATCGATCGGTGTGCCCGAAAGCACCTTAGTCGCGATGTCGTGCAGCACGCCGTAGCGCATGTCGATCGCATAGTTCAGGCGGAACAGGCGGCCGGGTGTTGCGAATTTCCTGGAGAAGTATTCGAACATGCGCTCGCGCCCGACGCAGGATTGCGCGTATTCTCCCGGCGGGTTCGGCGCCATGTCCTCATCGGAGCCTTTGCCGTCAACCGGCACGAATGGATAGACGCAGCCGGTCGAGAACGCCACGATCCGCGACGCAGGGAAAGCCTGTGCGACCAGCGCTGGGACATGCGCATTCATCGCCCAGGTCAGCGACAGGTCGCCCTCGGCGCCGAATTTGCGGCCAGCCATGAAGATGATGTTCGGCGCCTTCGGCAGCGCCCTGATCGCGGCCTCATCCAACAGGTCGCAATTGATTGTCTCGATGCCGCGCTCCTCCAGCCAGTCCTTCACCGCGGGATCGCTGAAGCGGGCGACGCCGATGACGCGGCGGTCCGGTGCGGCGGCCTTGGCAAGGCCGGCCAGCGTCGGTCCCATCTTGCCGGCGACGCCGAGGATCATGATGTCGCCGTCGACCTTGCTGATATCGTCGATCAAGGCCTGGCTCGGCCGGCACAGCAGGTCGTCGAGCGCTGCAATATCCGGGATCGTCTTCGGCAAAGTGTCGCGCGTGAGCAGCATGGTTCTTCCCCTGGTTTCTTATTGCAGCCGGATGTCGGAGACCACGAACAGCCGTTCAAGGCCGAGCACCAGGCCGTAAAGCGCAACGCCGAGCAGAGTCAGCAGAACGACTGCCATCAGCATGGCCGGGGTGTCGAGCGAGGACTGCACCTGGATCATGAGATAGCCGAGCCCGCGCTCGGAGGCGATGAACTCGCCGACGATCGCGCCGGCAACCGCCAGGATAGCGCCGACTTTCATGCCGGAAAACACGTAAGGCAGCGATCCCGGCAATTGGATCTTGCGGAACAGCGTCCAGCGCGAGCCGCGCAGCGATTTGACGAGGTCGAGCAGGTCGGGCTCGACCTCGCGCAGGCCGCGTGCGGTCGTCAGCAGGATCGGAAAGAAGCAGATGCTGAAGGCGATCAGGATGTTCGGAATGATGCCGTAGGAAAACCACACGATGATCAGCGGGCCCAACGCCACTTTCGGGATCATGTTCAGGGTCACGAACAATGGTAGCAATACGAGGCTCACCAGCGGCGACCAACTGAAGATGACGGCAAGCGCGACGCCCACCAGCGCGCCAAGGCAGAAGCCGCCGAGGATTTCAGCGGCGGTGACGAGCAGGTTCGACAGCCAGGCATATTTGGCGGAGCTGAGCGTCGCGACGGTCGCGAGCGGCGAGGGCAGGATGAACTTCGGCACCTGGAACGCGTCGACCAGGACCTGCCAGAGCACGATCACGGCAAGATGCACGATCAGGATGATCGCGATGGACCGCGTGGACCGCCCGCCGTCACTGAACACCGATTGCTCCCTCGAAAATGCCGGCCGCTCCCGGCCCCCGCTCTCAGCCTAGCCCGGTCGTATCCATCTTTCAACCATCTGGTTGATTATATCGCCCCGTCATTGCGAGCGCAGCGAAGCAATCCATGGCGCCGTCCGCGGAGACGTGGATTGCTTCGCTGCGCTCGCAATGACGGCGGTGCCAGGGTCTACGGCCGGAGCGACTGCAGCACCAGGTCGGTTACGTGCCGCCGCCGGGCCCGGCGCGCGGCCGTGCTCGACAGGTCCTTGCCGAAGATCGCCGACAGCGTCGGCGTATTGGAGAAGAAGAAGTAGCTGAGTGCCGCGATCGAGATATAGAGGTGCACCGGATCGACGCCGCGTCGGAACACGCCGGCGCGCACGCCTTCATTGAGGATCTTCGAGACCATGCTGACGAGCGGCGAGTGCATGGCCTCCAGCCGGCGGGAGCCGCGGACGTGCCGGGCGCCGCCGCGGTTCTCGTCGTTCAGGAGCACGATGAAGTCGGGATGGGCGGCGAGGTGATCGAACGAGGCTTCGATCAGCTTCTTGATCGCCTGTTCGGGCGGCAGTCCCTCCAGGTTGAGCTCGCGCTCCTGCTCGCGGATCTCCTCATAGACCCATTCTAGCACGGCGAGGTAGAGCGCGTCCTTGTCGCCGAAATAATGGTAGACGAGCTGCTTGTTGACGCCGGCTCTGGCCGCGATCTCGTCGACCCTGGCGCCGGCAAGCCCGTTTTGCGCGAATTCGCGCCGCGCCGCGGTCAGGAGCTTCCGTTGCGTGGCGACGGGATCGCGTCGCTGCGGCTTTGTGTCGTCGGATCGTCTCTTCAGCATTTTCAACCAAACAGTTGACAATTACGCCTGTCCCTTGTTGCATTGGTAACGTCACAAGCAAGGTGCGACAAGGCCGGGTTGCGCACGGGGAGAGTTGCGATGAAGGGTTTGAGGCTTGCAGCCTTGACGCTGGGGTTTGCGGCGGCCTTGGCGTTTGCGCTGGCGGCGTGGGTTGCGCCGGCGCGCGCCGCCGAATCCGTCAATCTGATCCTGAACTGGACGCCGACGGCGGATCATTCGCCGTTCTATTACGCCAAGGCGCAGGGCTGGTACGAGAAGGCCGGCATCGATCTCACGATCGAGACCGGCAAGGGCTCCGGCGTCTCATCGCTGAAGGTCGGCTCCGGCGGCTCGCCGTTCGGCATCGCCGATCTCGCGACCATGCTGGTGGCCAAGAGCAAGGGCGCCGACGTGGTGGCGCTGATGAGCATCTACGCCAATACCGGGCAGACCTTCTATTGGCTGAAGAGCTACGGCGTGAACGGGGTGAAGGATTTTCCCGGCCACAAGATCGGCAACCCGCCGGGCGATGCCTCGCGCGTGATGTGGCCGGCCTTCGCCAAGGCGGCCGGGATCGCGCCTGACTCCGTCACTTTCGTCAATGTCGGCCCGACCGCGAAGATCGCGGCGCTGAAGAGCCACACGGTCGACATCATCAGCGATTTCTACAACGAGCACGATCTGAAGGCGATCGAGTTCGGTGCCGATCTCGGCTACGTCAACTGGAAGGACATCGGGCTCAATCCTTACGGCAATTCGCTGATCGTCAACGGCGCATTCCTGCAGAAGAATCCGAAACTGGTCGAGGAATTCGTGCGGGTCACGCAGAAGGCCTATGCCGCCTGCGTCGCCGACGTCGCGCCCTGCCTGAAGGCGCTGCTCGACCAGGTCTCCGGCCTCGACCGGGAGAACCAGGAACGGCAATGGGAGCGCATCAAGATCCTGATGACGGACGAGTTCACCACGACCAAGGCGCTCGGCTGGATCGACGCCGAGCGGATGAAGAAGGACTACGAGTTGGTGCACAGCTATCTCGGGATGGAAAAGCCGTTCGACGTGAACACGGCGTTTTCGACCAAGATGCTGGACACGAGCATCAAGATGGACGCGAGCAAGGTGAAGAAGTAGCGCGGCCGTTATACCACTTGCTTCCGTCATGCCCGGGCTTGTCCCGGGCATCCACGCACTTGGGCACCCGAAGGAGAGCGTGGATGGCCGGGACAAGCCCGGCCATGACGAGCATTTGACGCCATCGGTCACACGCTCATAATCCTCCTGCGTAAGCCGTGGTCGCTTTGGCTCGCGGCGGGGAGGAACAGACATGACCAACACAATCGCCAGCGAAGCTCCTAAGGACGCCTCGCCTTCCGTGGTCGCGCAGCACGCGGCGATGCTGGATGCATTGCCGTTCTCCGATACGGGTGATTTCGACGATGCCGCGCGCGGCTTCCTCGGCACCATCGAAAACGCGCATATCGCCAACGCCCAAGGCAGAGTGGTCTGGAGTCTTGCGCCTTACGGCTTCCTCTCATCGGAGGAGGCTCCGCCCACCGTCAATCCCAGCCTGTGGCGGCAATCGCGATTGAACATGCATCACGGCCTGTTCGAGGTGGTGCCCGGGGTCTACCAGGTGCGGGGGCTCGATATCGCCAACATGACGCTGATCGAGGGCGACAGCGGCGTGATCGTGGTTGATACCCTCACCTCGATCGAGGGCGCCCGCGCCGCCATCGAGCTCTATTTCAGGCACCGCGGCAGGCGTCCGGTTGTGGCAATGCTCTTCACCCATACCCACACCGATCATTGGGGCGGCGCCCGCGGGGTGCTCGATGACGAGACATTGTCGAGCGGGCAGGTGCCGATCATCGCCCCTGACATGTTCATGGAGCATGCGGTCTCCGAGAACATCATCGCAGGCCCCGCGATGTTGCGGCGTGCGCAATATCAATTCGGGCCGTTCCTGGCGAAGGGGGCGCGGGGGCAGGTCGATTGCGGGCTCGGCAAGTCGATGGCGGCCGGATCGGTGGCACTGTTGCGGCCGACCGATCTGATCCTCGCCACCGGCGACAGGCGCGTGATTAACGGCGTCGAATTCGAGTTCCAGATGGCGCCGAACAGCGAGGCACCGGCGGAGATGCATTTCTACCTGCCGCGCTACAAGCTGCTGAACCTCGCGGAAAACTGCACCCACAATTTCCACAATCTGCTGCCGTTTCGCGGCGCCGATGTGCGCGATGCCTTGGCGTGGTCGAAATATCTCGGCGAGGCGCTCAAGCTGTGGGGCGGCAAAGCGGAGGCGATGTGCGGCCAGCATCATTGGCCGGTGTGGGGTCGAGAGCGGATCGACACCATGATCCGCCAGCAGCGCGATCTCTACAAGTTCGCGCATGACCAGACCATTCGCCTGATGAACCATGGGCTGACCGCGAGCGAAATCGCGGAGACCATTCGGCTGCCGAAAAGCCTGGAGGGCGCCTGGCACGGCCGCGGCTATTACGGCCACATCCGGCACAATGCGAAGGCGATCTATCAGAAATATCTCGGCTGGTATGACGCCAACCCCGTCAATCTCGATCCGCTGCCGCCGGTCGAGTCGGGCAAAAAATACGTTGAGTATATGGGCGGCGCGGATGCGATCCTGGAACGGGCGCGGAAGGATTTCGCCAACGGCGAATTCCGCTTCGTCGCGCAGGCGGTGAGCCATCTGGTGTTCGCCGAGCCGGGCAATGCCGCGGCCCGCGCGCTGCTCGCCGACACGTTCGAGCAGCTCGGCTATGCCGCGGAAAGCGCGACCTGGCGCAACAGCTATCTGTTCGGCGCGCAGGAGTTACGGCAGGGCATGCCGAAGGCGCCGGCGCGGCCGGCGATGCCACGCGAAACGCTCGCCGCGCTCCGCACCGGACAGCTCTGGGACGTGCTCGGCATTCGCCTCAACGGCCCCAAGGCCGATGGCAAGCGCATCGTCCTGAACTGGAAGTTCACCGACACCAATGAGACCTTCATCCTCAATTTGGAGAATTGCGCGCTGACCTATGTCGCCGACACGCAAACTGGGGACGCCGATGCAAGCTTCACGCTGGCGCGCAGCACGCTGGATGAAGTCATTGCCAAGTTGACGACGTTTCCGGAGGCGGTCGCCAGCGGCAGGATCAGCGTCAGCGGCGATGCAACGCGGCTGACTGAGCTGATGACGCTGATGGATGAGTTTCCGCGAATGTTCGAGATCGTCGAGCCGAAGCGAACGACGGTGAGTTGACTGGCGCGTAGCGCGTAGATGGGGTAACGGGCCCCGGTCTGCCCTCCAAGCAAGCCGCGCTTGCTACGGCGCTATGTGTGGCGCGCTGCGCGCGGCTTGCTTGGAGGGCGGGCGGTCGTCCCTCACATTGATGGTGTGACGGAGTCGAGGATGG
>NZ_JCAMOQ010000084.1:0-19994 GCF_059512365.1 Bradyrhizobium sp. Ses1 | reverse complement strand
ACCCTCGATCCTCTCAGACAGGAGGCGGCCGTTACTACCTCTCCTCAAATGCCGCGCCAGCGGCTTCGTTCAATCCCAAATCGATTCAAGCTAACTTCATTCCGCTTTAGGCGATGCTCAAACGAGCGCATTCCGGTGGCGATGGTTTGGCGCGTCTTGGAGGCAACGTACACTTCGCTTGCGGGATCGTTGCCGACGAGCACGACAGCAAGTCCCGGTGCTCGGCCGCGCCGCCCCTGCAACTCCGCGACCCCGCCGCAATCTTGAGACGCTCCTGCTCGGCGATCGCCTTGCCGTCGATATTGATCGCAGTCATGGGTTAGTCCTTGAAAACGACGGTCTTGGAGCCGTTCAGGATGATGCGGCCGTCGATATGCCAGAATACGGCCCGCGACAGCACTCGCCGTTCGATATCGCGACCTTTGCGAACGAGGTCGTCGGGTTGGTCATGATGCGAAACGCGTTCGACATCCTGCTCGATGATCGGACCTTCATCGAGATCTGGCGTCACATAATGGGCGGTAGCGCCGATCAGTTTGACGCCGCGGCCGTGCGCCTGGTGATACGGCTTGGCGCCCTTGAAGCCGGGAAGAAAGGAATGGTGGATGTTGATGCAGCGACCGGCGAGTTTCGCCGAAAGTTCGTCGGACAGGATCTGCATGTACCGGGCAAGAACGACGAGGTCGACTTTCCGATCCTCGACGATCTTCCAGATTTCCGCTTCCTGTTTGGATTTGGTCTGCGACGTAACGGGCAGGTACTCGAACGGAATAGTGCCGAGATCGTGATGCGTGAACGTCTCGATCGGATGGTTGGAGACGATGCCCGCAATATCGACCGAAAGTTCGCCAATCCGCCATTTGTAGAGTAGGTCCGCCAGGCAATGATCGAAACGGGACACCAGGACGAGCAGCTTGGGGCGCGCGGTGCGCGGACGAACCGTCCACTTCATTTTCAGCTCGTTGGCGACGATCGCGAAGGCTTCGCTGAAGCCTTCAGCATTGTCGGTCCCGACGAAGTTAAAGCGAATGCGGGCGAAGAAGGCGTTGGTCTCGACATCGTCGTACTGATGCGATTCCTGGATATTGGCGCCGACCTCGAACAGCGTCTTGGCGACGGCGGCGACGATGCCAGGCTTGTTGGGACAAGAGAAGGTCAAAATGTAGCTGTCGGTGGACATTGGCGTCCCTTGGAACAAGGCTATGAGATTATTGAGCTGCTTTGGTTTGCCATTCGCAGCCGAACTCGGCGGCGCTGCTTGAGAACCAGCGCGAGAAGCTCTTGGCAAGGCTGCGGAACAAGGCGATTTCGAAGCAGGGGCTGCCGTCGCCGTTGTCTTCGCAACGCCAGATGGTGGCGCCGATATGGGCGACGATCGTGGTCGCGGCGGCTCCGATCTCGAACGCGCGAGGATGAAGGTCGATCTGAAAACCCTTGGCAAGGGTGTTCCTGACCGCATGGCCACCGACGCGGAAAACCACATAGCCGCCGCTTTGGTCCGACACCGACGCGAGCAGCCCGACGATCTGTTTGAGTGACATGCCAAACAGCGGGCCTGCGCCGCCGCTCATGGCGAGCCAGTAATTCGGGCCTATGGCCACGAAGGCGATCTCGCCCGCACGCACAATGGAAGGCGTCGTGGGCAGCTCAAGAAGGAAATGCTGCCTGATACGGTCGCGCAGCAGCGCGTGCTGTCCTTTGCGAGTCTGCATCGTTGCCAAGCCAAGTCCGCGCAACTCGCGGACGGTGACGCCGGCACCGGGTTGCGATTGGCCAATGTCCAATAAAGCAGGACGTGATGATAGAGCAAGATCAGCCATGCAGACGCGTCCCTTCGGGATCGAAAAAGATAGGAGAGACGATTTCGACTTCGGTGTCGCGACCGCGGACCGGATCGTAAGCGCGCACGACCTCGCCGATCCGTGCCAAGCCATTCTTGATCAGGCCGAGGCCGATCCAATGCCCGAGTATCGGCGAGAAGGCGACGGAAGTGACGTAACCTTCGTCATTCTCTGTGTTCGGCTTCACGCCGAGGGCCAGAAAATGCGCGCCGCCGTGCAGTCGCGCGCTCTTGGCGACGGGTTTGATGCCGATCAGTGCCGGCCGCTCAGGGTCGGTGAGGCCCGGCCGCATTGCGAGCGTGCGGCCGATGAAGTCTTTCTTGCGCGACATCATCCGACCGAGGCCGAGATCGGTCGCCGTCGTCGTGCCGTTCAGTTCGTTGCCGGCGACATGACCCTTCTCGATGCGCATCACGCCCAGGGCTTCCGTGCCATAGGGCACGATGCCGAGTGCGTTCCCGGCATCCATGACCGCCCGGATGGTGGCATCACCGAATTGCGCCGGCACCGCAAGCTCGTAGGCCAGTTCGCCGGAGAAGGAGACACGGAACAGGCGGGCCGGAACGTTGCGCCAACGGAATTCGATGCACCCGAGATAGGGAAGGGCGGCGTCGGAGACGTCTGCGGCATCACCGAGCAGCCGAGCCAGGAGCAGTCGGGAATGCGGTCCCGCAATCGAGTATTGCGACCATTGCTCAGTGACGGACACGAGCTGAACGTCCAACTCAGGCCAGAGGATCTGGCGTGCATGCTCAAGATGTTGCATGACCTTGGCCGCATTCGCGGTCGTCGTCGACACGACATAGTGGTCGTCCGCTAAGCGCGCCGCGGTGCCGTCGTCCATAACGATGCCGTCCTCGCGTAGCATTAGGCCGTAGCGGACCTTGCCGATTGGAAGCGTCGAAAACATGTTGATGTAGACGCGGTCCAGGAATGCAGCCGCATCGTTGCCCTGGATATCGATCTTGCCAAGAGTGGAGACGTCGCAGACGCCGACTTTGCTGCGAACCTCTCGGACCTCGCGCGACACTGTCGTCAGCCAGTCGGCTTCGCCAGCTCGAGCGAACCATTGCGCGCGGAGCCACTGCCCGGCCTCCACAAACGTGGCGCCGCGCTCTTCGGCCCAGCCATGGCTTGCGGTCAAGCGCGTTGGCTTGAACTCCGAACCACGATGGTGACCGGCGAGTGCACCGATCGCGACTGGCGTATAGGGTGGCCGGAACACGGTTGTGCCGACTTCTGACATCGAGCGCCCGGTCAGTTGCGCCATCAAGGCATGGCCGTTGACGTTCGACGTCTTGCCCTGATCGGTGGCCATGCCGAGGGTGGTATATCGCTTCAGCAATTCAACCGACCGAAAACCTTCGCGGGCGGCGAGTGCGACGTCGTCGCTTGTAACGTCGTTCTGGAAATCGACGAATGCCTTCGATCGGCTGTCGGCGACGTACCAGAAAGGCTTGGAGCCGATCGTCTCATCATCTGCCTGAGGCAGAGGATGATTTTGCACGGCAAATCCCGCCGCCTCGGCCGCTGCGGCGCCAGCTGAATCGCCCTCGCGAAGGGCATCAGCTAGCGCAAATGATCCCTGCGCGGCGCCGGCGACCGTCATGCCGGGAGGAGGCGTATTTGGAACGAATCCCCCCAGCGTGTCCGACCAGTTCGGTTGACCTCCGAGGTGGGTCGTCAGGGCGAGATTGGGATTCCATCCGCCGGACATGGCGAGCACGTCGACCGCAATGTCGCTCGTCCGTCCATCCGCCGTGTGAATGGAGATGGCCTTGAGACCTTGGCTTCCGCTCGTCTGGATAACCTGTGCGCCCGCAAAGACCCGAATTCCCAACCGGCTCGCCTTCTCGATGAGACGGGAGTCGATCTCCGTTCGCATGTCGACAATGGCTTCGACGGGAGTGTTGCCCCCGAATAGGTCGAAAGCAGTCCTCCACGCGTCGTCGCAGCCTGTGAAGATCGCGGCGCGGCGGCCGGCCGGTACGGCAAACCGGTTCAGATAGGTGCGAACCGCCGAAGCCATCGTCACGCCGGGCCGGTCGTTGCCGCCGAACACGATGGGTCGCTCGATCGCGCCCGTAGCAAGGACCGCTCGTTTGGCGACGATCTTCCAAAGCCGCTGCCGGGGCTGACGCGGCGCCGGGACCGGAAGATGGTCGGAGACACGCTCGACCGCGCCGTAGGTTCCGCCGTCATAGACGCCGAACACCGTCGTGCGGCGCAGCACGCGAACATTCGTCAGGGCGTCGAGGGAAAGGCTCGCATGGTGTGCCCACGTGGAGCCACTTTCGCCTCCGATTTCCCTAATGTCCCCATTGAGGCGGCCGCCAAGGACGTAGTCCTCGTCGCATAGGATAACGCGCGCGCCCGATCGGCCCGCGCTCAATGCCGCGGCAAGCCCGGCCGCACCGCCGCCGACAACGAGTACGTCACAGAACGCGTACAGCTTTTCGTAGACGTCCGGATCGGCTTCCGTGCTGGCGCGTCCGAGACCGGCGGCGCGCCGGATCGCCGGTTCGTAGACCTTCTCCCAGAAGGAGGCGGGCCACATGAAGGTCTTGTAGTAGAAGCCTGCGGCGAAAAATGGCGAGAGCAAAGAATTGACCGCGCCCACGTCGAATGTCAGCGAAGGCCAGCGGTTTTGACTTTGCGCGTCGAGACCGTCGAACAGCTCGACGACAGTCGCTCGTGTATTCGGTTCGCGCCACGCACCGCTCCGCAACTCGACCAGCGCGTTTGGTTCCTCGCTGCCCGCAGTCAGGATGCCGCGCGGCCGATGATACTTGAACGAGCGGCCGACGAGCTTGACGCCGTTGCCAAGCAGAGCGGAGGCGAGCGTATCTCCTGCATAGCCGTGATAGCGCTTGCCGTCGAAAGTGAAGCTGAGCGGCTTGCTGCGATCGATCAGGCCACCCTTCTCAAGCCGGTTGGGCTTCACTTGCGATGCTGTCCCACTCATGAAGGCTCTCCGGCTGCAAAGGTTGCGCCGAAGATTTCATGAGTACGGGTGTCGCGGGTAACGCTAAGCCAGCTTCGGCATCCGCCGGCGTGATACCAGAGTTCCTTATGACGACCCGCCGGATTGTCGCGCAGATAGACTGCTTGATAGAAAGGCTGCAGGGTATCCGACGTTGATGCCTCGGGTCGGCGCGTGGCATCGCCATGGTAGGCGAACTCGCCCACATCACGCGGGCCGCAGAAGGGACATTCGATTCGCATGTCGGTTCTCAATGCAGGTTCGGTTGGGCGCCCTGGCCCTTTTCGTCAATGAGATGGCCGGTCTCGAAGCGATCGAGACGGTAGGCGGCCGCGACCGGGTGCGGCTCATCGCGCGCAAGCAGATGCGCGAAGCACCACCCTGAAGCCGGCGTTGCCTTGAAACCGCCGTAGCACCAGCCGGCGTTGAGATAGAGGCCGTCGACTGGTGTCTTGTCCATGATCGGCGAGCCGTCCATCGACATGTCGACCAGCCCGCCCCAAGAGCGCAGCATGCGCACCCGCCCGATTGCAGGCATCAGGGCCATGCCGCCTTCGCAAACGTCCTCAACGGTCGGCAGGTTGCCGCGCTGGGCGTAGGAGTTATAGCCGTCGATGTCGCCGCCGAAGACCAGACCGCCCTTGTCGGACTGACTGATATAGAAATGACCGGCACCGAAGGTGACGACGCCCGGAATGAAAGGTTTGATCGCCTCCGAGACGAAGGCCTGCAGCACATGGCTTTCGATCGGAAGTCTCAAGTCAGCAAGTGCCGCGACGCGCGAGCTACTGCCGGCGACGGCCAGCCCAACCTTGGTGGCGCCGATCCTGCCCCTGGTCGTCTCGACCCCGACGACACGGCCGGCCTCACGCAGGAAGCCGGTGACCTCGCAGTTCTGGATGATATCGACCCCGCGATCGCTAGCACCGCGGGCGTAGCCCCACACGACTGCATCATGTCGGGCGGTGCCGCCCCGTCGCTGCAGCAAGCCACCCTTGATCGGAAAGCGGGCATTGTCGAAATCGAGCATTGGAAGCATGCGACGCACCGCGGCCGCATCGAGCAGCTCGGCATCGGCGCCGGCGAGGATCATGGCGTTGCCGCGCCGCGCGAAAGCATCGCGCTGGGCGTCCGAGTGATAGAGGTTGAGCACCCCGCGCTGGCTGACCATCGCATTGTAGTTGAGGTCCTGCTCAAGCCCTTCCCAGAGCTTCATCGACCATTCGTAGAAGGGCTCGTTACCGGGCAGGAGATAGTTCGAGCGGACTATCGTGGTGTTCCGTCCGGCATTGCCGGAGCCGATGTAGCCTTTCTCGAGCACTGCGACGTTTTGGATGCCGTGCTCTTTGGCGAGGTAATAGGCGGTGGCAAGGCCGTGTCCCCCACCACCGACGATGATGATGTCGTAGCGCGGGCGGGGAGCCGCATCACGCCACGTAGGCTGCCAATCGCGATGTCCGCGGAGAGCTTGCCGAGCGAGGTTCAGGAAGGAGTAGTGCATGGGAGCCGAGCCGTCTCGAGCCGAACTTGTGAGAGGCATCATGCGCTGCTATGGCTGACGTCAGATGGCAAAAAACGACCAAAAGATTTCTGTTGGCGACATCACGCGGCCACGCCGGATCGGTTTCCTGCTGATTCCCGGCTTTGCACTGATGTCTTATGCATCGGCAGTAGAACCGCTGCGCGCCGCCAATGTGCTGACCGGCAAGAACCTCTATCGTTGGCGGCACATCGCCATCCGCGGCAGCGATATTGCCGCCTCAAACGGCGTCCGTATTCAGGCCGACGCCAGCATCAATAATGCCGGCCGCCTCGATGCGATCGTGGTTTGCGCAGGCGGTAATCCGCAAGCCTTCGATCACACGCCGACGCTTACCTTTCTGCGGAAGGCCGCCCGCCACGGGGTGCAATTGGGCGGCGTGTCAGCGGGCCCTTATCTTCTTGCGCAGGCCGGGCTGCTTGAGGGATATCGATGCACCGTGCATTGGGAGCATATCCCAGCCTTTACCGAGACGTTTCCGTTCTTGCACCTCAGCCGCTCATTGTTCGAGATCGACCGTGATCGCTTCACTTGTGCCGGTGGTATCGCTGCGTTGGACATGATGCACGCCATCATCCGCATCGATCACGGCGCGGCGCTAGCCTCGGCTGTCAGCGACTGGTTTCTTCAGACGGAAGTGCGCCGTGGCGAAGTCGCTCAGCGGCTATCGCCCACGGAACGATTCGGAGTCCATCATCCCAAACTGATTCAAACGCTATTGCGGATGGAAGGGGAGATCGAAACGCCCCTGTCGCCGCGCGAACTGGCCAAGTTCGCAGGTGTGTCCTTGCGACAGCTTGAACGTCTGTTCGCGCGCCATCTCGGCACTACGATCCACCGACAGTACCAACGGACACGGCTTGAACACGCCAGAGTCCTATTGCGGCAGACAACGAAGTCGATCAGGGAGATTGCGCTTGCAACCGGCTTTGCGCTACCGACCCAGTTCTCAAAAAGCTACAGGCGGCATTTTGGGCTGCCGCCGGCTCATGAGAGGAGAGTTACTTCGGTCCGTTCACAGCTACAGGACGATCAAGCTTCTTAGGAAAGATCTCTTTGAAGTCCCCTGTCTGTACCGAAAACCTAAGCTCGGGCGTAGTGGTGGTGAAGTCCGCCAAGAATGACGTGTGATTTAATGCTTCCGATCCGCTGAACCGGGCGGGCAACCGGCGCGTCTTTGTCCAACGACCGGTGCGGTCGGATGTCGTTGTAATAGCGTGCGTAGGATCGCAAAATCCCTCGTAGATGCGTCTCACCAAAGACGATGATGTGATCTAAGCACTCGCGGCGGATCGATCCGATCAACCGTTCGGCAACTCCATTCTGCCACGGCGAGGCCGGTGCAGTAGGCCTGTCGCGGATGCCCATGGCGCGCATTCGGCGCGTGACGACGCTGCCATAGATCCGGTCGTGATCCCGGATGAGGTAGCGCGGAGCCTCGTCCCAGGGAAATGCCTCCGTGATTTGACGTGCAACCCATTCGGCCGTCGGATGTGCTGTGACGTTGATCCAAACGAGGGCTCTGCGGTCGAGCCGGACGATGACGAGAGCATAGAGCAGCTCGAAACCGATCGTTGGAACGACGAACAAGTCCATGGCGGCAATGTCCGGCGCGTGGCTGCGCAAGAACGTCCGCCATCCCTGACTGGGCGGCCCGCGTCGCCTGACCATGTACTTAGCGACGCTCGACTGCGCGACCTCAAACCCGAGCTTCAGCAGTTCGCCGTGGATGCGCGGCGCGCCCCAAAGCGGATTTTCGATGCTGATCCGCCGGATCAACACGCGCAGCTCGGTGTCGATCTGCGGTCGGCCTCCCGAAGATCGTGACTTCCAACGCCAGTAGCAGCGAAAACCAGTCCTGTGCCAACGCACGAGGCTCTCGGGGCGGACGATGGTGAGGACAAACGACATTGGGAAACCAACGATACAGCTGGACAAAGAACCAGCGATCATGGTTCGTGAGCCGGACGCGACCCTGCAGCCTCCGCCGCAAGACCGTCAACTGATGTCGAAGCGCCGCGTTCTCAGCTTCCAGCTGCAACCTCGACCTGAACGGCGAGGTCACGACGGCCCGCACGAAACAGAGAAGCCCGATCATCCCGCCACCTTAGCCGAATCCGTCACATCATCAACTCGGACAAGGTTTTCGGTACACGCAGGGCGCCGTCTGGCTGGAGAACGCGGCCTTCACCACTCTGCAGCACGCCTATACTCAACTGAACGACGTCGGCCTCGGCTATTACGCGACTTACGAATATCTGCCGACGCAGTTCCTGCTTCTGAAAGCGCAGGTCGCGCGCAGTTATGGCTCGAACAGCGCCGCTGCGAGCTACGACCGGGGAACCAAGGCGCTGTTTCAGATCGGCCTGACGTTCTGAGCACTCGAGCGAGTTCACGCTTGCGGATACTGTTTTCTTGAACTGTCTTGAGGGACATTCACCATGGAGATGGAATGGCTGTCGGCTACGATCGACTACGGCGTGATCGGACTTCTGGTCGTGTTGAACATCCTCGTCGTCGCCATCGGCCTGGAACGCCTGTTCTTCTACCGTTCGATCGACATCAAGGCATTCACGAAGATCAAGGCGCTTGAGCTGGAATTGAGCCGGCGGCTGGTCGTGATTGCGTCCGTCGCTTCGAATGCGCCCTATATCGGATTGCTCGGCACCGTGCTCGGCATCATGCTGACTTTCTATAATCTTGGTCTCGACGCCTCGGCGGACGTAGGCAAGATCATGGTGGGCCTCGCGCTTGCCCTGAAGGCGACGGCGGCGGGGCTCGTGGTCGCGCTGATCTCGGTCGTCGTCTACAACGCGCTGCTGCGCAAGAGCAAGGTGCTGCTGCTCCAATGGGAGATCGCGCATGGATGAACAACCCTTCGAGACAATCAATGTCGTCCCGCTCGTGGACATCATGCTGGTGCTGCTCACGATGGTGCTGACCACGGCGAATTTCATTGCGACCGGACGTATTCCGGTCGCCTTGCCGCAGGCTTCGCATTCGCAGGCGCAGAAGCATCAAGACAAGACCATCGATCTCACCGCCGATGGCCGGCTTTACCTGGGATGGGCAATCCCTGTCGAAGGAAGAACTTGGAAGCCAAGTGAAATCCTTGCCGCCCGAAACGTCCTTTCTGATACGCGCCGATCGCGCGATCCAGTTCCAGCAGTTCATCGACGTGACAGATGTCCTCAAGCAACTGAATTTTACCAAAGTCGTGGTACAAACGAAAAACGCCAGATAGAGCTTGGCGAACGCTGGAGCAAGCAGCCGATGTCCGATCCAACGGTGAAAAGGCGGTTGCGCGTCACATTGCCCTGGTGTCTCGTCGCGTCGATCGCCTTGCACCTGCTTTTGGGCCTGCCGCTCATCTTGCATGCCTTTGCCGAACCGCCTGACGAGCCTCCGGTGCTGGTTGTCGAGCTGCAGGGCGCTGCCGCCGACATCCAGACCGAACAAAAGGTCATGCAGGATACAAAGGCCGCTCCGGAGCAGCAGGCGCAGTCCGGGAGATCCGGGGCCACCGACCCTCAGCCGCCGGACGATCGTCCACCGGACGCCGCGGAAAGCCCTTCGCAGCAGTACGCGACTCCGCCCGCACCACGGCCGGAAGAGCCGACGCCAAGCAATGAGGGATCAACCAATGTTTCCGGCGGCGAGCAGAAACAGGACGCGCACACGATCAAGGCGGAGCAGACCGAGGCCGATCGGCTCAGGGAGTACGCCAAACTGTTGTCAAAGAAGGTGCGAGCCCATCTGGTCAATCCTGGCGGCGGGCACGCCAGTTCCGCTACCGTCACGTTCTTCATCCTGTCCAACGGGCGGATTCGTTCCGACAGTCTGAAGATTGTAACAAGCAGCGGGCAATCCAAGGTCGACGCGAGCGCGCTGCAAACCATTCGCGCAAGCGCGCCGTTCGATCCGCCGCCAAAGGAGATGAGTATCACGATCGTCGTCGATTTTGATCGAAGAAGTTGAGCCTCGACTGAGGTCGCAAGTGCGGGATGCACAGTCGCTGTATCACCGCGCCTCCACATACGTTGTGGCCAGTCCGGTACAATCTTCGATCAGCTTGTGATATTGCTGCTGGTTTGGCAGGGTCATGGTCTTTGCCCATTTCGGATGGGGCATTCCTGTCTCTTCTGCGTCTCGCGCAAGGAAACCAGGCCGCTCGTAGAATGCGCTCGGCGCGCTTTTTCATGCTAGGCGACGCGACGTCTTCGCGCTTGGAGAAAGCGAGCGAACTCCTTCTGAAACCGTCTCACTTCTCCGGCGCCCGCAGCAGCATGGCGTGGGCGTGCATGTCGCCGGCGAGGCTGAGTGCCACGACCCATGGTGTGCTCACCTTGCCCTGCATCAGGCACAGATTCACGGGGATGTTTGCGACTGTCATGTTGGCGTTTTCGGCGAGCGTAAAGAACGTCGCGCCGGGCTCCAGCGTCTTTTGCCAGACATCCAGCAATGTCTGCGAGGCCTGGTGGCCGGTCAGGGTAACGTCCTTGGAAGAGATGCCCTGGCGTTGCAGGAGGCGGGTTCACGGCGTGCGGCGCCGTCTGGCCACCGAAGGTGCCAAAATGCTTCAGACCCGATTCGGTGACGTGGTAGTAGGGACCGGTCCAGTTCTGGGCCTGCGGACTCGGGTCCGAAGCACCGGGTTCAAACCGCACTTGGCGACGGTCGCCGATAAGAAACATATCGCCGAAATTCTGCTCCTGGGCGATCACCTCGGTATCCACCAGACGCCAGCGCGGTTGCTGCCCCGGCGCCGCCACGCCCACCACCGCAGCGGCCGCGCCGTCGGCCGCGCTCACCGACTGCGGCGTGTGGTAATCCATAATGGTTGTCCAGCCGCCGCCGATCGCGACCAGGATGTTGCGCGCACGCCCGGCGCGGATCATGGCGTCGGCCAGTGCCACTCCGACATTGAAATTGCTGAAATCATTCGCCAACGGAATCGTCAGCGTCCTTTCCGAGAGCTTCAGATCTCTCGTCAGCGCGAACAGATCCGGCGGTACGAAATAGGTATTCGGAGAGAGGCAGCCCATGACGATGTCGATCTGGCTGATGTCCAAGCTGGCATCGGCAATCGCTGCGCGTGCAGCCGGCACGAGGATATCGAGCACGGTCTGGCCCTCGGCCAGCACATGGCGCTTGTCATAACCCGTGAATAGCCCCTGTCCGTCAGGATGGTGCTCGCGCAACCAATCGAAGATCTTGTCATCGTTGGTGCGGATGTCAGTTGGCAGATTTTGGGCCATGCCGATAATGCCGATGCGGTTTTCAGTCAAGGCGACAGCCGCCAGACTTCCGGGGGAAGGACCGCCCTTGGGAAAACTCATCCCGTGCTGACGTCGTACGGAAATATTTCCGTTGCGACAGCCCCTGGATCGCTGTGGGAGCCCGACAATAGGTGTAACTTCATCTCGCCGTCGCGTTTGGGGCAGGTCAAGACAGGAGCGGCGACATGAAAAACAGCATGGCGCTTACAATGTTGTTTGTACTGAGCATTACTTCGTCAGCATCGGCGCTCAGCGCAATCGGCAGTCGGAACGACTGGTCGGTGCTTTCGACCGATAGGCTGCAGAGACTTCCTCAGCAAGTCGGCTCGGCCGTCCGTGCGGCACAGAGAGCTTGTGGTGAGTACGAGCCACGCGTTCGGACAGGATTTCTGCGATATCTCAAAGGGCGTAATGGGGAGGAGTTCATTTCGCTCCACTTCGATCAGTTTCATTGTGCGCGGTCGTCGGCTCTCTGCAATTCGGCGGGCTGCATTCATCGCGTCTTCGTGTCCAAACAACGGCAACAGGCCCGCGAAGTCTGGCGCGGTCAGGTACATGATATCGATATGGACGATGTGGCCGGACGAGCGAGTATCACCATCCATTGCGGCGATACTTGCAGCTCAAGACTTCATTGGAACGGGAACGCCTTTTCACGTCAGTGACGCAACTGCGGGACGCGGTCTGGAAGCCGCGTAAGTAATACGATCGAGAGGGTTCTGTATCAGCGGCTTTCAGGTGGCGAGTAACGCTATCGTGCGCTTCTCGCAGAGAATCACAAATCGGTGCAGACCAGTCCGCGCCCTTCTTCGACCGCGTTCACTGAATTACTTTACGGATGTCGGGGTCCGCAGACCCCCGGCATCCCAAGACGGCCCGCCGTCCAAGTTCTGCTCATTCGCTCGACGTCATGGCTGGACGTCGGGGCTGAGGACTTGGACCGTGCTATGTGCCATTTTTCCCCGAAGCGTACGGCTGCTTTTTGTTGGCACCGTCGAGGCGCGCCCGACCGCACGGGCGATGTCGCGCGGGCTGTGGCGGCACAATGAAACTAGTGTCGTTCGCATTACGACGGCCGATCTCGCTTCTGACGATGGTTATCGCCGTCGCATGGGTGGGCTTTCTGGCGCTCGATCGCATGCCCCGCGACATCTTCCCAGATCTCGGGGTGCCCGTTCTGTACGTGGTCCAACCGTACGGCGGCATGGACCCAGCCCAGATGGAAGGATTCATCGTCAACTATTATGAGTACCACTTTCTCTACATTACGGGCATCGAACATGTCGAAAGCAAATCGATCCAGGGCGCAGGGCTGATCAAACTTCAATTCCATCCCGGCACCGACATGGCGCAGGCCACGGCGGAGACGGTAGCCTACGTCGACCGCGCTCGCGCGTTCATGCCTGCGGGGACGGTGCCGCCATTCGTGATGCGGTTCGACAGTGGCAGCGTTCCGGTCGGCGATCTCGTCTTCACCAGCAAGACGAAAACCGTCGCCGAACTACAGGACGCGGCGCTCTTCAAGGTACGCCCATTGTTTGCGACCTTGCCAGGCGTTTCGGCACCGCCGCCGTTCGGATCGAGCCAGCGGACCATCCTGGTTCATTTGGATCCCGACAAGCTGCGATCCTATAACATGTCGCCGGACGAGGTGGTGCAGGCATTGGCCGCCGGCAACACGATCAGTCCATCTGGCAATGTCCGCATCGGCGATCTCATGCCGATGGTGCCCCTTAACTCTGTTGTCGGAGATTTCAAGGGGCTGAGTAACATTCCCATCCGCTCGCACGGAACACAGACCGTGTTCATACGTGATGTCGGAACGGTCGAAGACGGTGCCGACATTCAGACCGGCTACGCACTCGTCAATGGGCGCCGCACCGTCTATATCCCTGTCACCAAACGAGCAGACGCTTCGACCCTCGCGGTCGTCCAGGCCGTCAAAGCCAACTTGCCACGATTCCAATCCGTACTGCCAAGCGACGTTCAGGTAAGTTACCAGTTCGATCAATCCCCATACGTGACTCGCGCGATCCAGGGCCTATTCGTTGAAGGAGCGCTCGGTGCCGTCCTAACGGGTCTCATGGTGCTGCTTTTCCTTCGGGACTGGCGCAGTTCGCTCGTTGTCGTCCTGAATATTCCGCTGGCGATCCTGGCGTCGGTAATCGCGCTTTGGGTATCGCGTCAGACGATCAACATCATGACGCTGGGTGGGTTGGCATTGGCTGTCGGCATCCTGGTCGACGAAGCGACCGTCACCATCGAGAACATTCACACGCGTCTCGGTGATGGCCATAGCCTCGCCCGCGCCGCAAGCTTAGCCACGGCCGAAACCACGCTGCCCCGCTTCGTGGCCATGCTCTGCATTCTGGCGGTGTTCATTCCAGCCTTCTTCATGACCGGCGCAGCGCACAATCTTTTTGTGCCGCTCGCCTTGGCGGTGGGCTTCGCGATGGTGGGGTCGTATCTGCTTTCGAGCACGTTTGTGCCGGTACTGTCGGTCTGGATGCTGCGCAATCCGGACACGCAACACAAATCACAAGAGAGCGTTTTTGATCGATTCCGCGCCAGATACGATCGGCTTACGCGCACGATCATGAAGCACCGACGCATTACCGTGTTTTCTTACCTGGTTGCGACCGGGGCCATCATTCTCGTGGTCGGCAGCTCGCTCGGCACAGAGATATTTCCGACCGTGGATACCGGCCAGATGCAATTGCATCTTAGGGCTCCGGCGGGAACTCGGATCGAGCGTACCGAGCAGATTGCGCTGCGAACACTCGATATCATCAAGCGCGAGGTGGGGCCTGACAATGTGGACATTAGTCTTGGCTTTGTCGGAACGCAGCCGCCCAACTACCCGATCAATACCGTCTATCTCTGGAGTTCCGGGTCCGAAGAAGCTGTGCTGCAGGTGCAGCTAAAGCGTGGCGCCGGAATCCGCATCGAGGATTTGAAGGAGCGGCTGCGCAAGAAGTTGCCGCAGGAACTCGCGGGTGTACGCTTCTCGTTCGAGCCAAGCGACATCGTCAGCCGGGTGATGAGCTTCGGCGCGCCAACGCCGATCGAAGTCGCCGTGAGCGGGCCGAGCTTCGCCAACAGCCGCCAATATGCCGATAAGCTGCGAGCGAGGCTGGGACAGGTGCCGACGCTGCGAGATCTGGAATTCGAGCAGGAGCTTGATTACCCGACCGTTGCGGTCGCCGTCGACCGCGAGCGAGCGGGCGTTCTGGGAGTGACGACGGACGACGTGGCGAAATCGATCGTCGCGGGTACCTCATCCAGCCGCTACACCTCGACCAATTATTGGGCCGATCCAAAGAGCGGCATTGGATATCAGGTGCAAGTCGAGATCCCTGAGCGCCGGATGAATTCGCTGGAACAGGTGAAGAACCTGCCAATCGCTCGCCGATCGGGCCAACAGATCGACCTTCGCAATCTTGCTCACGTTACGGATAGCACAGCGCTCGGCGAATATGATCGCTACAACATGCAACGGATGCTGACGCTTAGCGCGAACATCTACGGTGAGGATCTAGGACGCGTAGCAAGCCATGTGCAGCAGGCGATCAGCGACGTGGGAAAGCCGCCAAATGGGGTGAGTGTGACGTTGCGCGGGGCGATCCAGCCGATGGCGGAGATGTTCGGCGGCCTCCGTCTGGGACTTTTGACAGCGGTGGGCGTCATTCTTCTGCTGCTGGCCGCCAACTTCCAGTCGTTCCGGCTTTCCCTGGCAGTGGGATTGACGATTCCCGGCGTAGTGGCGGGAGTTGTAGTCATGCTTTGGTTGACCCAGACCACGCTCAACATTCAATCGTTCATCGGCGCGATCATGGCGATCGGTGTCGCCGTGGCAAATGCCATCCTGCTTGTAACTTTCGCAGAGCGCAGCCGCGCCGAAGGCCGCGAGCCGTGGGAGGCAGCCATCGAAGGCGCACGAAGCCGCCTGCGTCCGATCTTGATGACGAGTTTTGCGATGCTGGCGGGAATGTTGCCGATGGCACTCGGACTAGGAGAAGCCGGAGAGCAAAGCGCACCCCTTGGGCGGGCGGTGATCGGCGGTCTGCTCGGCGCAACCTGCGTTACCCTCATCATACTGCCCGCGATCATAGCCATACTCCAGTCGCGACATACGCCGATTTCCGCGTCGCTGGATCCTGACGACCCGCATTGCCGCCATTTTGAGCCGGAGTCGCAGCTCGGGGCGGTGCGGTATGCTGGCGACCGAACAGCGAAGTCCCGCGAGCTGGCGGCGGAATAGACGAATGGCCAGAATGGATCCTAAAGGTGACGTACTATGAATTTCACAAGCCGAACCGTCATCAAGGTCTTGTTAGTCGGCCTCGCAGCAGGAACCATCGCTGTTGAACGGCAACATTTGGCGGCATCGCCATCACCAGTGAAGCAAACAAAGATCGATGACCCTCCGCGGGTCGAGGTTGTGCGGCCACGCCGAGTCACGGTGGCTCAACGTCTTCAAACCAATGCGACCCTCGAAGCTTTTGAGGAGGCGGATCTCTTCGCCAAAGTCGCCGGATACCTGTCAGAGGTTCGGGTCGATATCGGCGATCACGTGAAGGCAGGTCAAGTGCTCGCCGTCATCGACGTTCCGGAAATGAAGCAGGAGCTTGCCGTAGCCAAGGCCGAGCTGGAATCCAAACGAAGTGCGCTGGAGAGCGCGCGCCGTCAGCTGGATCACAACAAGGCCGAGCTGGCGCTTCAGGACGCCCTGGCGAAGGACCGGGAGCAGCTGGGTCAGGGACGGAACTTCATCAGCGACCGGACACTCGATCAGGTGCACGCCAACGCGGCCATCGCCAAGGCAGATCTCGGTGTCGCGGAAGCGAACAGCGATCTCGCGGCCCACCAGGTCGATGTGGCCGCCGCGACCGTGGAGAGGATCAAGACGCTGCTCGCCTATACGCAGATCGTGGCGCCTTTCGATGGCGTGGTCGCGCGGCGCCAGGTGAACCGGGGCGATTTGGTCCAGGCCGCCGCGGCCACGCGGACAACGCCGTCCGCCGGATCGCTTTTCACACTGCAGCGGATCGATACGATCAGGGTGTTCTGCGACATTCCGGAGGACGACGTGCCTCACCTTCACGTCGGCGATCCGGCCGTTGTCAAGCCGTCTGGATTCGACGGTAAGCCATTCATCGGCAAGGTAACCCGCTTCTCACTGCGCCTCGATCCCGAGACCCGCGACATGCGGACCGAAATCGACTTGCCCAATCCCGACGAACGGCTTTATCCCGGCACGTATGCGGAGGTCTCACTGGAAATGAACCGACGGCCCGATGCGCTTACCCTACCCACCGCTGCCGTAGGTTCGGATGATGGCGGCAATTTCGTCTACGCCATCGCTGCCGATCGGGTCACGCGCCTCGCCGTCAGGACCGGTCTCATCGATAACGGTCGCATTGAGATTACGGCGGGCCTGTCGGAGGCGACACCGGTCTTGGCGACCACAAAGGGCATTCCGCCGCTTGGAACGGTGGTTCGGTCGGCGATGGTTCGCGAGAATACCTAACATCGACGCCGAGGCCTGCGGCGTCGGGTCAGTAGTTTTGTCGAACCAATGCCTCATCCCCATACTCGCGCCTTCACTTCATTACTTGGCGCAAGTTCTCTCAGCCGCCAAAGCTGTTTGCGCTTCCGCCTGTGTCGGATGAGCCGTGCCGATAACCTTCATTTCACCAGGGGCAGGCTGGGCAGTGACAACTTTACATTTCATCGTCGCGGGATCTTGAGCTACGTAGAACGCGGAACTGCCTGATGGGGGCGCTTGTCCGGTAGTTTTGTCCTGCTGCGCAAATGAAGGTACCCCAAATGCGAGAACGGCGACCGTCGCTAAAAGCATTTTCGTCATAGTATCTACCTCCTAGCATTGGACAGCGAGCAAATAGAGGCAGCCGACAAAGGTTCCAGCGATGAGGGATATATTTCTACTGGAATTCCCGCAGGGTCGCTTCGTGTTTGCCCGCAGCGTGATCGATCACTTCGACCGTGTTGCGCGGATATGCGCGATGAAGACGCGCCGGGTCTTGGGGGCGAATGCGGTGTGCAGAGGCATCCTTGCCTCGCCGCGGTTTCCGACAAGTTTGGATTTGCAGGGTCAGTATCTCGGTCGGTGCGAATTCGCCCACTCGCGAGCATGCGGAATCGGTTCGCGCGGCGGCAGGATCGCGCGAAGCTTTCGCGTCGCCGGCAGGTTTTCCATGCGCTCGCGCCATCGGCAAAAAGCCGGATAGTTCGGGTACATCGCCTTGCCTTCGTCCGTCAGGCTGAAGGCGAATGTGCTCGGAAGCAGGAAGAAGTCCGCGATCGTGATTTCCGTGCCGAGCAGGTAGTCTTGGCCGTGTTCCAATTCATGCTCCACCATGCCAAGCGCAAGCTCGACCTTGGGCATCGCGTGTGCCACGACCTTTTCATCGGACGCGAGGCCGAGTTCCGGAAAGACCAGCCGTTCGTGGGTCACGTGATAGATCATGTAGGGGTAGTAGTAGGAGTTGACCGCACTGATCCACTGGTTCATGCGCGCCCGCAGGCGGACGCCGCTCGGCGTCAGCTTTGGCCCTTCGAAGGCTTCGTCGACATAGGAGGCAATCGCGCTGGTCTCGTAGACCGTGAAGTCGCCGTGCCGAAGAATCGGGACCCGGTTGAACGGGTGCAGCGCCAGATGCTCACGCTTGCCCATCACCGGTTCAAGGTCATGAAAGCCATACGCTACGTCCTTGTGCGTCAGAATCAACCGCACGATGTTGACGTAGGTGCTTCGCGGGAAACCATAGACGATTGGCTCTGCCATCTGTTCCTCCTCTATCTTGTTCGCAACGGGCGCTTGTCATCGCCAGAACGGCTTAGCGGCTTCGTCCAGCGCCTCTTCGCGCGTGAGGCCGATGTCGGCGAGCAGATGCTGGTCGTCGGCCAGATCGCGGAGTGCCTGACGCAGCCCGCGCCGCGCGGACCAAGCCCGAAGCCCGCGTCCCGGAGCGCCGAGCCTTTGCACCGAATTTTCCTGATGAAGTTGTGGGAGCAGACTGGCCGGCCGGATCAGCCGAAGCGGCGAGGCGTTACGGGCAACGGTTGACATCGACAAGCTCCGAATCTCATGAAATGCTGCGTTGGAGCTTTCCCATAAGGTCAGCGGGCCGTGATCGGCAAAGCATCGTTTCTCTGGCCGGCCCTAGTTTTTCTCATGAAGTCTTTGTGCGATGCGTCCACGCTTGCCGCCCCTGAATGCACTGAAGGCTTTCGAAGCCGCGGCGCGGCATGAAAGCTTTACCCGCGCAGCCGAGGAGCTTTGCGTCACGCAGGGCGCCGTGAGCCATCAGGTCAAGGCGCTGGAAGCTGAGCTTGCGATCAAGCTGTTCAATCGCGAGCGCCAGCGCCTGATCATCACCGAGGCGGGCAAGGACTATCTCACCATCGTACGCGATGCGCTGGACCGTATTGCGGTTGGCACCGAGTGGCTTCTGCAAAGGCAAAGCGCCGGCGTCCTCACCGTCAGCACCTCGCCAGACTTTGCCGCCAAATGGCTCGTGCACCGGCTGGGCCATTTCGCCGAAGCTCACCCCGGGATCGACCTTCGCGTTTCCGCGACGCTTCATCACGTCGACTTCGCGCGAGAGGAAGTCGACCTTGCGGTGCGCCATGGCGAGGGCAATTGGCCCGGGCTCGATACGATCAAGCTGAGCGCCGAGCAGCTCTTTGCCGTTTGCAGTCCGAAGCTTCTCTCGGGTCGGCGACGGCTCAGCAAGCCAGCCGACATTCTCAAATATCCGCTGATCCATATGGACACCCGGGCAGATTGGTCCAGGTGGCTGCAGGCGGCGGGTGTCAACGACACGCATATCATCCACGGTCCGGTGCTCAATCGGGCAAGCATGGTAATCGACGCGGCGATCAACGGCCAGGGTATCGCACTTGCCCGTACGACATTGGCGGCATGGGACCTGATCAACGGGCGGCTGGTTCGGCCGTTTCCGGAAGCATTGCGACTTTCGAAGACCTACTGGATCATTTGTCCGAAGGCGACGGCAGCCCAGCCGAAGATCGTCACGTTCCGCGACTGGCTTTTGGCAGAGGCTTCCAGGGATCTGCGGCAGCTCAAGAAGCTGGGCTGGTCCTTGAACCCGCTCAAGGAGAGCGGGGACTGATCCGTCCTCACGCAGACGATTGAAGATCAAGCAACGGTCAGTAATCCTTCCTGATCGCCGTTGCGAATAGGAAAGGCGGCGTAAGACCGTCGCTCGTTGCGGCCGTTCGCTTCCTGCACTAGGCTGTGTGGACTCTTGGGATTCTCAAATCAGACGGAACGTGATTCAAGGCTTTCTTTTAGGAGGAAGCCT
>NZ_JCAMOQ010000083.1:0-20176 GCF_059512365.1 Bradyrhizobium sp. Ses1 | reverse complement strand
TGCTGGTCCCTCCTGAACAGCTCCCCGTCTTGGAAATCCCAAACCAATCAGTCAAAACCTCTGTGTAGAGGTACTAGTCTCATTCATGGCGTATTGCTCTCCTTGAGAGAGGTTCTGGCAGGCTTCGACACCCGCCTCGATACGCCGCCTATCTCAGTCCGTCATCACCCAGTTTCCCGCATAGCTCGGAACACTATAAAAAGCCCACAATCTCCAGCGATCCTTGCCAGCTTGAGCCGGGAAACTGCTATGCCATTCGACGCCGCACCGAGCGATCCGACCCTGACCCCGTATGACCGCGAGCACGCCGTTACCTACATGCGTCTATTGGATGCGGATGCGGACGGTGCCGACTTGCGGGAAGTCGCGGAGGTCGTGCTGCAGATCGATTCCAAACGCGAGCCGGAGCGCGCCCGCCGCGCCTATGAGAGCCATCTCTCCCGCGCCAAGTGGATGAGCAGACACGGTCATCGGCAGCTCTTGCGGAGCGGCTGGACTTAACCTTCGATCAGGCCGCGTAGGACGGCTTCCGCGCGCATAGAGACGGCCATGTAATGCCGCGCGGCCTTGGTGGACTTGTGCCGATCCGGATCATTCTCGGCGATATCAGGATCTGCGAGAAGGCGCTGCAGTCGTGTTCGGCGCCAAGCCTGCATGCGACGCAGGCGCGGCAGAACCGCTTGCTTTACCGCATGGGTCTGTTGAAGCTTCCTCGGCGTCGTTATTCCTTGCGCCGTGAGTTGCGAGATTAGCGCAATTTCCGGTTGCGTCGAGGGATAGCGAAGGCAGCTGCGTGCATCCGGCGCTGGTGAAGGCGCGGCTGCTGCAGAGCTTCGAGAATACGACATCGCACATGCGCCGCTGCGCGCCGAAAGCGGTATAGAGGGGGCATCGCGCCTCCTGATCGGCCTGCGTCGCTCCGAAGTTGTGCTTGGAACACAGCCACGCGCGACGATCTCCTTGTCCGCGAAGATCGTCGACCAGGCAGGCCAGGTAAAGGTTGCAAGGCTCTTTGACAAAACCGAAGCGATTGGCCCGCTCGCACCGTCCGAGGCGGCAGCCGCGTTCAATCATACGTTCGGCGCGCTTGCACGCGAGCTCGTGATTTGGGTTGCGAGGCCGGACTGAACAAAGTTTGTCGTGAATCTCCGATCGCCTCGGCTATCGGGAAAATCCCTAAGTTGAAGCGCGCTGCTAGTGTTCTGTCCCGTTAGTTCGTAGCATAATAATTGCATGTGTTTCGGGTGTCCCCAAGGAGATACCCGATGCGCACCGGACGCCCGAAGGCCATGCTGACGATTTCCAGCGACGAGCGCACGCAGCTCACGGCCATAACACGGTCGCGGTCGCTCCCTGCGGCGCCGACGCTGCGAGCAAAGATCGTGCTTGCCTGCGAACGTGAGCCGAGCAACGCCCTCGTGGCGACGCGGCTTGGTATCGGTCCACATACGATCGGCAAATGGCGCAATCGCTTCATCGCAAATCGCATCGAGGGTCTCTACGACGAGATGCGTACCGGCAGGCCCCGCATGGTTGAGGATGAGGCTGTGGCCGAGCTGATCACCAAGACACTCGCTCGCAAGCCCAAAACCGCAACCCATTGGAGCGTGCGCGCCATCGCCCAACAGACGGGAATTGCCAAAAGCACGGTTCATCGCCTGTTCCAACTCTTCGGTCTGCAACCTCACCGTACCCGCAGTTTTAAACTCTCGACCGATCCCTTCTTTGTCGAGAAGTTGCGTGACGTCGTCGGGCTCTAATCCGCCTGACAAAGCTGTGGTGCTTTGCGTCGACGAGAAAGAGCCAAATTCAGGCCCTCGAACGAACCCAACCCATGCTTCCTATGGGGTTCGGCTACATCGAGGGTGTCACCCACGACTACCAGCGTCATGGCACGACCACCTTGTTCGCCGCCCTCAACGTGCTCGACGGCGAAATTATCGCTCAGTGCAAACCCCGCCATCGCCACCAGGAGTTCCTCACCTTCCTGCGTCACATCGAAAGGTAACGTGCCGGACCAACTGGACATCCATCTCGTCGTCGACAACTATGCCACCCACAAGCATCCCAAGGTCAGGGCCTCGCTCGCCCGCCGGCCGCGTTGGCACATTCACTTCACGCCAACCTACGCCTCCTGGCTCAACAGGGTCGAACGCTTCTTCGCGCTCATCACCCAACGCGCCATTCGGCGAGGATCGTTCGATTCCACCACCGACCTCATCACAAAAATCGACCGCTTTATCCGCACCCACAATGCAAATTCACGTCCCTTCGTTTGGACCGCTACCGCGGATTCCATCCTCCAGAAACTCGCGCGACTTTGTCAACGAATTTTCCGGGACAGAACACTAGCAGCACGTGGTCTTGAACGGCACTTGCTGCAAAGGGCACCGCTTGATGCGCGTTCGTTTTGAGAGACGGCCGATTCCGGCGGAGTGGCTCGAAACCGCCGCCGGCGAAAACTGGCTGGCCGCCGGCGACGCCGCGCTTGCGTTCGATCCGATCGCGGCGCAAGGCCTGTTCAATGCGCTGTATCTCGGCCTTGCCGCTGCCGAGGCGGCAGATCGCTGGTTCGACGGAGAAGATGTGGCGCTCTCGGAATACGCCGCCGAGGTCGGTCGCATTCGGGACACTGATGTCAATCATCGCGCGGCTTTCTATAGACAGGAAATCCGCTGGACCCATTGTCGCTTCTGGGCGAAACGGCACCGGCCTTAAAGCGATCGGAATTGTTTCTGCGTTCGCAGCAAAGAATGCGCCTCATGATTCCCACAGCAGGCCCCAACTCCCATAGGCAGAATAGCCCGTTGGGGTTTATTGCCTTGATCATGCGTGCGAGGGGAGGCCTCATGTGCTCATCTGCGTGCGGCGGTAAAGCAGACACGCGCGCGTTTTTCGGCAGCGACAAACGGAGGCCCACAGGCACGCTCGAGATATACAGTTCGAATTGCTTACTAGCGCGAACGACAAAAACTTGAGGGTTCGGTTTGGCCGCGCATATCACACTGCAAAATAACGGCAAATTGGCGCACCCGACACGATTCGAACGCGTGACCTTTGTCTTCGGAGGGCAACGGTCACGTTACGCAGCCAATCGCGGAATCGTGCTCTCGATCAATCGCACGAGTCGAGTGTTGCGGGCCCCCGCAACCACCGATTCTTGCGCAACTACCGAAGGCGATCCGGAAGGGGGGCCGTTCGCGTTTCGCAACAGTCGGGTGTTGCGCCTCCGCGATTTGAACCTGCTTCCCTCTTTCTTTGCCCGGAGCGGCCGGCGTCGCGCTGCAACTGACGGAAAGGCCAAGCTCGGCTTAGAGACTGAGTACGAAAGGTGCGGCTAGGTCTTAAAGGACCGCTTCATCTCGCAAGCTCACTTGTCATTTGGAAACAGCTGCCAAGCTATGGATGTTGCTAGAACGAAATTCTGCGCTTTTTCCAAACGCGCGTTGAAATCGTGAATAATCAAACTGATATTGATTCCGCCATTCGGAGTTCGGTCAATCCAATGGTTGCTACTGAAATCAAGAACCTGCGGGCGGGCTGGTCGTTCCATTGAGAAGCCAGACATTTGGAAAAGCGCCGCTCGGCCAACTAATGGGATCTTAGTTCACAGCGCATTACGGGAGACGGTGTCGTGTGCGAGCCGTATCAACTGCTTCCAAGATCTGCTCCCGCACACCAGGACTTCCCGGTGTTCCTCTCGGGACCTGAACATTGGCCAGAAACCAGCGCGCTATTTCGATGCCTTCCGCAGCGTAGACTGGGTCATCACTTGCCAGCGGATCGAGTATCCGACGGATGATAACTGGATTGCTGGATGCTGCTCCTTCCGGCATCGGCCGATGTGCGAAATCCCAAGGTGCGAAGGGTAGGTTGAGGTTGAGTGCCGCCTCACGCAACGGCGTATCTTCGCGCGTGCCGATCAGAATATCGAGTGGCATACCCTTTCGACCGTAGTAGTCGGGCTGGCGGGTGAGAATCTCGCGATGTGTGAAGGTCGGTAGATCAGGTTCGTCGCCCGTAAATACCCTGCCGTCGAGCTCGCAGACGAGCCGACGGATCGCGAATACCATGGCGTCGAGCATGTGGAGGTCCTGTGTGCTCGTGACATAGCCATAGATGGCGTAACGATTGTCGGCGTTCCCGTTGTCCAGAAGATGCGCCATGAATTCTTCGGCGGATCTTTCCCGCCAAAGGAAGATGTCGAGTTCGACCGGTTTTTCAAGTCGATCGGGCAAGAGCGCACCGGCAAAACCGTTTACATGCCGGTAGAGTCGAACGACATCGTGGCCATAGCCCCTCGTGTCATGCCCATTCACGAGCAGCGCCGCCTTTAGATACTTCTCGAGCGCATGCACTGCGAGCCAAAGGAAGTCGGTGTTCAATCGGTTGTTGGCACACCAGCGGGCGGTGACATAGTTCTCATCCGCGGTCCGCACAAACAGCTCGCGAGCGAGGTTATTCTTCGACGCCTGGACGCTCACGAACCCGCCTCGTTCAGAAGCGCGCGAAGGTTGTTGAGAATCGCGCTTTCCATCGCCTCGATGCTGACGCCTCGCAATAGGGCAAGTTTAGCTACGGTTTGGGCCACGTCGCGTGGTCGCATGGGACGTCCCTCCACCTCTACAAACGGACCGTCAGTTTCGGTAAGCAGGCGATCTGCAGGTAAACCGGCGACCAGCTGACGATGTTTCGGCGACCGGAGCATTTCGCCGTTCACGGAAAAATAGCAGCACAACGCGACCGCCCGACGCGCTTCTGCGGCCGTTCCGGTGAACCAGTGCAACACAACACGGCTCCGATCCGGCGGCAACTCGCGGTCGACATGGCCAAGTACCTTTCCGACCGCACGCACGCTATGCACTGTGAGCACCTTGCCTCCCTGATCGGCGCAGGCTCGCAGGATCCTTACGAAAACACGTTCTTGGGCCGGAAAGCTCCGGTAGAAGCGGGGTCCCGCATCCAAGCCGATCTCGCCGACGTAACGAGCGTCCCGGAGATAGTGCTCGAGGAGCGGCAGCTCGCTTTCGCGTTCGTCGATGAGCTGAGGATGGAGGCCAAGAGCCACGCGCACGTGGTCGGATCGTGCTGCCAGCTCGCGGTTGCGAAGCCATGCCTTGGGCGTCGTGGTAACCGCAAGCGTTGCCACACGCTCACGATCACATTCGGCGATCAGCGCCACGTGATCTTTGTAGAGGTCAAGATGGCAGTGGAAGTCCACCCAGCGGGCAGGCCGGTTCGGAGAAGTTGTCATTGTGGTCGCGCCCGTACGCCCTGCAGCAATCGGCCGACCTCTTGCAGCCCTGCGACATAGACGGCCTCATAGTCCTTCAGCCGATCCGGATGATCAACCAGTGGGCCCGGACGATGGATGTCGAACCGGGCCCGATCCGGCTTTTGCGCAAGACGTGATAGCATGAGCTGGAACGAGCGCACATGCTCTCCCTCGGCCTTTTTTGTGTCGAGCACTCGCGCGCGCAGGTCAGCGATCCGATAGAGCGTGTCGTCGATGCCCCAGGCTTCAAGGATCGCCGCGCGCCTGATCAGGCATGGGACGCAGCGGCCACAATGCTTGGGATCGCGCTGGCTCGGGTCCGGATCGTAGCGACGGCTGGCGGGCGAGGAACAGGACATCGTGTTCCTTGCCTCCTTACGGAGGAACGCGAGGTCTGCGCAGGCTTTCGCCATCTGGCCCTTGGTCTGGAAGGCGTAGGGATTCTGGAGGCGCACCCGGAGGCCGAGCCCCTTCAGTAGCTCACCAAACCGCGCCATCTAGAAGGGATGGGTCGTCCGGGTACTGAGCGCGCCGAGCCTTAAGGGATCGAGCGGCACGTTCAGAGAGATCAGGCCGTTCTCCGGCACGCATACGACCATGTCGCCGCCGACGGCGTCTGCGGCCAGTACCGCGAGCGCAAAAAACAGGAACGAGCGGCCGCGGAGCGTGTCCTCGGTCGAATCGGTCTCGACAATGTCGATCGGGAAACCGACTCGAGCCCGAATATGATGCACGGTCGTGCCGGCGAACCGTTTCTGGAGAACCTCGGCACAGTAGGCCTGATGCTTGCTGGTGATGCCATCCCAATAGTGGCTCACTAGCATTGGAATTTGTCCGGACGCGAGCAGATCGATGGCACCGATGAAGCTGTCGAGGCCTCCCGAAAAGAGGCTGACAATGGTCGGCGTCGCCGTGCGCAGCTTCGTGGGAGCCGATGCGAGCTCGCCTATTGCCGCGATCCTGGGGCGGAAGTAGACGCGCCAACGATCGCCAGTCAGGAAGTTCAGGGTTGTGCGGATCAGCGGTGCAAGGCTCGTCCAGAGATCAGGATTCCGGACCGGCACGTTGAGCTCAATCTCGCGTGTCCACGCGTCGCTCGCGTCGGCAGCCCGCGAGATGCGCGTGTCGGCGGCCGTAACGGCCGCCGCAAGCATGGCGAGATCAACGGCGGTTTCGCTGGGCCTGAGACCGAGCGCGTGGAGCTGGTCGAGTGCCTGGCCCAGGCCGAATCCCGGCCGATGGTCGCCGTCGACAAAGTTGATTTCTGTCGAAAACGTGTCGGTCCGCGTGGAAGTGACAGCAACGGTGTCTGCGGGCCCCAGTCGGCCGATGATCGTGTGATGCCTCATGCTGCGGCTTCCCCGGCTGCGGCGACGAGCTCGAAGCCAGTCTCGTAAATCTGGTCAACGACCAGCTGGACGTCCCGATCGGAGAGCCGGTCCAAATTGTCCAATTTGCCGGCGAGTTCACCGCGCGTCGCGCCGGTTACGAAATCATGGAGCTGGGTCTGCGCGTTCTCCACGGCGGTAACGTCGTCGGGAAGCGTGATCCCGCGAGACCCGAGGTCGGCCATAACCCGCCCCTCGATTGAGCGTGCAATAAAATCGAGGAAGAAGTCCTGCATCTGCTGGAGTGTCAGCGTGTCAAAGCTCCCGACACCGGCCTCAGCCATATCTCCGATCGACTCCAGCATGGCCTGACGTGCGATCGCCTCGTCAACGGCGCCGCCGGGCGGACAGATGAATTCCATCAGCGCGACGAAAACGTCAGCGGCAGGAGCCCCAGTTAGGGCGGCTAGATCTAGTTGGCGAAGCGCTTCCGTCGGGCCTACGGTCTGGAAGTCCCGGACGATGCCGAGAAGGCCTCCGGCGGTTGTACGCGACGCCCCCATTCGCCGGGCGGCACGGCGGGCATTGCCGGTCCCCTTGCGGACGTAGTCGGAGAGCGCGCTGCCGAGCGAGCCGCGACTGCCGGTGCGGGCAAAGCGCGTAAAATTGCTGCGTGCCCCACCGAAATCGCCGGCGCCCCTGTCCGGCCGCAGCGGCGAACCGCCGGGAGGGGAGGCGGGCGTCGTCGGGATCGCAGGTGAATGGGGTTGTGAAGGCGGAGCCGCAGGACCTCCCGGGGTACCGGGAAGGGCCGGCTGGATCGAGGGAGGTCGCGGCCGGGCCGGGGGCAGGGGATCATCCACAAATGACGGGACTAAGCCGTTGGCCGGGCCGCCGTAGCCCTTGGATGTCCCCATCTATTTCGCCTTTGGGAATTTCAGGATGCCCTGCGCGGCTTTTTTGCAGGGGCGCGTTCTCAGCTTGGTCTGCCCAGCTTTGCAGGACGGACCGGTACTCGGCTGCGATGCCGGTGTCGGCGAAGCAACTGCCCCAGCTCGAAGCAGCCCACGCACCAGCCTTCGCAGCGGGCAGCTCGCGGACGAACTCCAGCAGGCGGCGCTGTAGCGCTGGATGGGCTTCCACGAGGCGGACGAGGCCGTCGACACCTTTCGGCTTCCCCTTGAATTCGTCCTCCTGGAGAATGCGTGCCCGGATCGCCTCGAAGACTTCCTCCGGTTCGGGCCCGGTAAGCTTCGCGATCTCGGCCGCTGCGCCTCGTACCATGAGCTGCGGACCCATCAGCTTCTCCACCAGCCCCTCGAGGTGGCTGGCGGCTGCAAGCCCTCCCAGGGAGCTGCGCTTGTCCCGCGTGACGAACACGTAGGGGCGAAGGTCGATGCCCGCGAGCGGTGGGTCGATCGCGGCCCAGCCCTTCGCCCATTCGTTCTTTTCCCATTCGGTTGCTTCCTGCGGAAGCGGCGGTAGCTCGGTCGCCACCTTGCGCGCGCCCTTGCCCGATGGCTTGCCGTCTTCCTCAGGCCTTCGCATGAACTGCTCAAAGGCGCGGACAGCCTCCGGGGAGCCATCGGGATGGTTGGCAGCAAGTCTCGCGATCTGCTCGTAGAAGTCCGGATAGAACCGTTCCGCCAGCATGATCTTGGCGAGAACCGGCCGCTGGATCTCGGCACCGAAGCCGCGCTCCTGGGCGATGCCGTGACGCAGCATCATCGAGTTGAGGAAGCGCTTGATCTGGCGTGGGTTGCCCCTTGTGCCTTCGCTCAGGATCTTGGTGACGTGCGCGCTGATGACCAGTGCCTGGTCGACCTCCGGCGGCACCGGCCCTTGCATGGCCGCTTCGACCGTGCGGCGATCCAGGCCCCGGCTCTTCCACGGTCGTTTCATATCCTCGCGAGCCGCGGCGAGCAGCCTCAGGAAACGCGGGTCCGTCGAGCCGAGCGCGTTCTCGGCAAGCAGCAGCGTGACATAGACCCGTGTCTCGGCCGCGCCAAGCGCGGGGATCCGAAATGGGACCTGGATCAGCTTCTCGAGGTAATTCCGTGCATAGCTGATCGGGCCCGAGCTCGGCGGCAGGTCCGGGAAGTGCTCCCGCACCGCGTATTCGATCATGAGCTCGTCGGCCCCGATCACGAAGGCCGTGCGCTCGACAAAAAGGAACAGCCGGATCGCCTCCAGTGTCGCGATTGCCGTTTTCGGCAGGCAACGATCGAGGTCGTCCACGATGACGACAAGCTGGTCGATATCGGCGGCATCGAGCAACTCATTGAATTCTTCGCGGAACGCATGGATGTGCTCTGGCAGATTGTCGCTCTCCTCGGGGACGTCCTTGATGAACTCGCCGGCCTTGCTCGCGACGCTCTTCAGGTCCTCGATCGAGATATGCTCCTGCGGCTTGGCCAGGAACGAGGTGGCGAGGTCATAGAGGCCCTTGACCTGGTCGAACGTCGGGATCCCGGTCGCCGCGGTGAAGGCGAAGCCGCCGGCCTGGCGCGCCAGTTTCAGCCAGTCGACGCGCTTGAGCACTTTCTTGGCGGCATCGGCGACCTTCGTCGAGGCAGGACGGGCGCGGCGGAGCTCGTCGACGATGGTTTCGATGACGACGGTCTTCGCATCCTCGAAGCCCTCGAACGTCCAGCCGTTGAACCACAGGCAGAGCACCCGGCCGTCCTCGGCGAAGGCGCCGTTCAGCATCTTGAGAACGCTTGATTTGCCAGCACCCCAGTCGCCGTGCACGCCGATCGTCACTGGGGCGTCTGGCGTCTTCCGGATGAGACTGACGACAGTCTTGGCGATCGCCTCGTAATAGAGCAGATCGGTTGCCGTCTCCTGGTCATTCAAGAACACATCAAGTCTCCGGTTCGAGGTGGCTGGCTCCTGCGCGCAGATCGCACGGCTTTACACCAGTCCGCCGCAATAAGAACAAAATATGAACATATTAAACTAGCTTTACGGACTTGACGAACTTAACGGAATTTCCCACCTTGTCTAGGGAAAGCTGCCCGCGTTTCAGGACAGGAGCTGCCCATCATGGCAAAGGCGAAGAAATCAGCACAAGGAAAGACCGCGACACGGGTGCGCAAGCCCAAGGCGCTGCTGACCATGTCCTTTATGACAGACCTGAAGGGACTGCTATCCAGGCCTGTCCGGGACATCAAGGTCAATGCATCCAGCGGTGCCGCCAAGGCGATGGCCATGAAACCGAAATACGTCCGCCTGCTGATCGAGCGTTACGGCGAGGCCCTCGAAAAGAGCACCAAAGAGGGACATTCCTTCAGCTTCCGCGTCAACGTCGATCCAACCGGCAACGCTGTCGCCGCGCCCGTTGAGCAGGTAACCTCCAAAGAAAATGTCGACATAGATGAGGAAAGCAACCGCGAGCTTAATCAGGCATTGGCTGCCGCGCGGGACCGAGGTCGGATCAGGGCTGCGGAGATCCTGTCCGGCAAAGACATGCGAAGCGCCGACGAGCTTGCCGAGTTGCTGCACACAACGCGTGTAACGATCAACACCAAACGACAAAACGGACAACTTCTCGGGTTGGACGGAGCCAAGCGTGGCTTCCGCTTTCCGGTCTGGCAACTCGATCGCAATGGAAGACCCTATCCCGAGCTGCTGGCGTTACGGGAACGGCTTGGCGGTCCCTGGGCCATCTTCCGTTTTCTCGTACAGCCCCACGATGAACTTGACGGCCTGACGGGTCGCGAAGCGCTGGAGCAGGGGCAGGGAGAAGCCCTGCTCGCGGCGGCAGAGAGCGTCGGACGCGGAGATTTTCGCTAGGTGGCTGCCAAGGACCCACCGGCGACCTCGACGACGTCGCGACTCGAACTCCACACCGTGGCTGCGGGCGCGAGGTTTGGACGAATCTATCTTGGGCGTTATCCAGACCCACTCGGATACGGAAAATCACCCAGCCGATTCAGCGATCCGCGACGCCGCGTCGAGGCCAATCGTTTCGGTGTATTGTACCTTGGCGATACGTTGAAAGTTTGCTTCCTTGAGGCCGTATTGCGCGACAGACGCGATGGTGCCGACGGATCGCTCCTCTTGGGTGAGCATGAACTCCATGAGCGGAACTATGCGGAGATCGAGGTCGCGTCGGCCTTGACCATGGTCGACCTGCGGAACGATCGCGCCATCCGCATGGGAGTTCCGACCGATGTCGCCCGTGCCTCGGCGCAGACGCTAGCGCGAAAATGGTCCCTCGCCTGGCACGAGCACCCCGAGCAGCCCGACGGGATCATCTATCCCTCTCGGTTGAACGGTCAAACCAATCTTGCAGTTTATCACCGAGCAGTGCCAAAGCTGCGGGCCGTTGGCGTTCGACCACTCATCCGCGCGTCCGGCCTGGCCGCGGTTCTCAATGAATTGCTGGTGGAATTGGCGCCTTGACCTGGGCACAGCGGTCAGATTCACGGAGTTCTAGGCCCCTCGCGTTTCCAACCAAGGTTTCACTGCGAGTCGACCCAGCCAATCTCTGCAATGATCGGATGCTGCAGCTCTCGTCACAGCTGCGGCCATTCAAGCGAGAGCCTATGTGCAAGGGAACGAGCTAACCCTGTTCGGTGAATGTGAACACCGATTTCGGCCAACGGTGAATCGGGCGGCGACGTCCAGGAACACCAATTGATGCTCGTGATGACGACATCGTCATCACCCCAGAGCAAGAATTTGGCATGGAATCCTTCGGAGATCCGTAACAATCGAACGCCCCGTTCTCGCAGGTCGGGCGTGAGGCCGGCCGCGCCAATCCCGGTCACTTGACCTGTTGTGCTGCCATACACAACAACTGGCTCGGTCCGGGCGGTGGCTGCGGCAACCTCGGCAGGGATGATTGCGCCGGGAAAGGCAGAGTTTCCAAACTTGTCGCTCGCTATCAGGAAACGATTTGGCTCACTTCCACTAGCCTCTCTTAGAATTGCGTCGTGCGACGAACCAAGAATGTATCTCGCGAGGTGAGGGCCGCCAATCGCCGGGCGACGCGCAATGGTGGAGGCTCGCGTGTGCAACTCGACGGTAGTCTCAGCGCGAAACCCAGGACGCGAGACCAGAGCTGCAAGGCTCTCCAGCGCCTGGGAAACCAAGGCCGGTTCACGAAAAACAACAGACATCTCGAATCTGTTGAAATTTGTGTACAGCCAGTTGCACGATCCAACCACTGCCAAAAAATTTTCCTGGCCATCGTCGGCTACGAGCAGCTTGGCGTGCGAGCCCGTAGACCGGAGATGAATGCGGACACGGTCACGCAACAGGTCGTCAGCGGCTATCTGCTGCGCCAACGCCGTCGCATGTCGCATCGTCTTCTCTCCCGGATCGTCGGGAATCCCGGAGCCCCAATAAATATCTACCTTCGCGCCCTTGCGTACGGCCTCCTTAAACTCGCGAGACCACGCGTTGAACCGCTCGGTACGAAGAAAAGTTGAGTGAATAATAATACGCCGCGTAGCCTGACCTATGATCCTTTTCCAAACCGCTTGATGTTCATCGCCACCGAAAACGATGTCATCGTCCTCGATCCTGACCGGTGTGGCAGGAACTAAGCCATGTCCTTCGTCCTCATGATGAATCATGGAGTCGACGATGATCGGTCGAGCTTTTTGAGAAGTTTTGGCAACGCGTGCAATCTCGGCCACAAGCGCAGGCGGGGCCGTCTCAGGAAGACCACGCATGTCGTCGCCATCAACGATGACCATCATAAATTCGTTTTGCCGCTCGAAGAACGTGTCTCCATCAAAGAACAACAGGTTCTCATCTTCGCGTAGAACTTTCTGAATGCGCGAAAAATTTTCACGTGAAGTCGTTCTCGGAAGTGCGCCTCTCACGCGAATGTCGCGTACGTCGATGCCGTTTTCGCGCAACTTTTGTATCATGATGTCGGATTTCGTCTGGACGTCACGGCGTCTGTAGACGGTTCCCGAGATGGTGTCGTAAACGAATGCCACGTTCCGTGTTGCCCGCTGTTTTGCCGTCGGAATTTCAGAGCCGCTTGCAACGACTGCTCTTCCGTAGCTCGTGGTGCGGAACGCCGGAAGGCCCTCTAATATCGTGGACTCGACCAGACGAAAACGCATCATGCGCAGTATCATGACCAGGACGACGCGGCGTGGCAGGCCAAGATCGTCTGCGAGCTTGCTCGCGGATTGATCTTCACGCGATAGAGCCCAAAGGACAAGTTCGTCGAGTGCGCTCCACCCGCGCCCCTTTTCGATCACCGCGCGAGCCGAGGCCCGTCTGATCGGAACGGCTACGAGCACACTCATCGCCCCGTGCCCTTTATTTGGCTTGGTTTAATGATCGTGGCGGCTGGTTCTCCACGCGCACCTCGCGTCTTGGTGAGCAATTCAAGCGTGTTCAGGAAACGGACTACGAAAGACAACTCGTCTTTCGGATCGTCGGTTGCGTGCCGCGTAGCCTCTCTGAGAAATTCAAGAGACCCGACGATGACGAGTTGTTGCCGCGCCCGACTGAGCAGGACGTTCATACGTCGCGGATCACGCAAAAACCCGAGGGCAGGGATCCCCGTTCGGGGGTTATTCCTGACAAGCGAAACAATGACGAGATCCGCTTCGCTCCCCTGCGACGAGTCGACCGTTCCCCAAAACCTGTCGTCGCTATTGAAGCTGTCAAACCCTAAGAGACCGTTCCCTTTTGCCTTCAATACGTCGAGCTCATTCGTGAGGCGACCGACCTGGGCTCGGTACGGCGCCAAGACGGCCAGAGAGGGTTTCATCCCGTCTTCTTGGTCTATGGGCCGCAAGTTCTGTAGCATTGCTCCAATCGTCCTCGCTTCCGCTCGATTATTCCAGCGGGGTCGGTCAGATTCGACAGGTTGAGCCCTGCCGGTTCGGCTGACATGCGGCATGTCGACAACTACGATTGGAGAAGACGGAAAGTCGGGGCCGAACGAAAATGGAAGCGATTTAGCGGCAGCAGCGATCCGCTCTTCACTTGTCGTCAAGCGATGGTCGTAGAAGCAGGCAGACACAAGTCGCGCAATATCGGGATCCATTCGATGCTGGACGAGTAACTCACTCGATGCCGCTTTCCGCGTACCTCCCACGATCGCTCTGCGAGACTCGTCCTCCAGTACGAGAGCTCGGAAGGGCTCGAATACCCGGACTGCCATGGCGCGGATGCGATCGAGCCGCGTATCATCCGCGGCCACCGCAGTGAGTTCTTCCAAGCCTGTGTCGTAGAATGCCGACCCGATAATCCGATCAGCGCCATTTAGAAGAGATCGAACGACTGAGCCGTCGGTCAGAATGGCATTTATTCGCTCGCTATCGAACGGTGGCAGCTGCTTGTGATCGCCAATGAAGAGCCGGCGACCGGACAGCGACAGCGGAGCGAGTAAGTCCGGACCCGCCGCCTTTGCGGCTTCCTCTATGATCGCCCAGTCAAACTGCGAGCCTTCATCGACCATTCTTTCTACGTCCGCCGACGTGGAAGTCGAAAAGACCAGGTTTGCCGAGTCGAGCACAAGGGCTGTGTGGGCCCGCATCCCTTCATTCTCGCGTTGCTCCGTAAAAGCAGCGTCGGGCCTTGCTGCTTTTTTGAAGGCGTCCAGGAGCTCTCGTAGGCCTGACTGAAGAGCGGCCGGTGATTTTGTTGCCAGCGTCGATTCCGATGCTTTCTCAAGATATTCGATCGCTCTGAGTCTGATGTCGGCGTCAGTAGAAATGCTTCCCTCTGGGCCCGGTGATCTCACGACAATCGCATCCGTACCGAATTTCGTGAGTACTCGCTTGGTGGCGCGAAGCACATGATCAAGGGCTTGATGGCTTTGAGAGCTGACGAGAATGCTTGCGGCCGGCTCATTTGCGAGCTTCCGTCGCAGAATCTCACTTACAAGCCTGGTCTTTCCGACGCCCGGCGGACCGACAACCAAATGAGTTGGAGACGTGGACCACAGTGCCTCAAGTGCATCACGCTTGGCTGGGTCGAGTTCTAAAAAGTGATTATCTTTTTCGAGAAGTTCACCCGACGGTTTTAGATTCCGCCGGGGATCGACGAACATGGTCACCAAGTCGCGCTGTTCGCCTATCACGCGGGAGATCCGTAAGCGCCTTTTGATCAAGCTCTCCGTCCCGTGATCTCCCTTCTTGCGGAGAAACAACGAGTCCTCGCGCCGCGGCAGGTCGAACGCTGAAAATTCATATATGCGTTCTCCCGCATCCCCTCTTATCGTCGTTTCAAAGCGTGCCGGCACGTCACCTGATCCCGTTCCTCCAAGACCCCCGGAAGTGCTGATCCGCCAATCCACGTCTACACCTTGATCGTCCTTGTCGAAGAGCTTTTCCATGAGATCGGCCGCTGCTCGACCTCCGATGCTTGCTGAAATTTCGTCGCGCTCCGTAGCGCGGGGGACCAGTTGAATGATGATCTTTCCGGATTCTCGGCGTGTGCCAACAATCTCGATTGGCAGTATTTCCAGCGCCCTCAGTATCGCTTCAACCGATTGAACGAGCAGAAACGCGTGGCGGAGTGTTCGTGTCTCCGGATCTTCTTCAGTCTGAGCTTCCCTGACTAGCGGGAGGGTCCACTCCAAAGCATCGCTACTTGCCTTGGAGAGAGCCTTTACGACCGCCTCCTTGTTCGGGAGGACTTCAATGGTGTGCCTCACCGGAAAGACCTCGCATTCTCGAAGCGCAAAGCCTTCGTCGCGAGGTTTTATTGCCGTCACTACGCCGACCTGCCAGGTCTCGGCCCCGAGTTCTGTAAACCGCTGGACCCGGTAAGAAGAGGTGTCCGTCAGAACGAAGAGATGATCCGGGTCGTCGTCGCCGGACGCAGTCGCGATCCGTGCACCGGTTGCAAGATCGCTTTCTACGAACAATCTTTGCGAAGGTACGTCAGCTGAGTCGACGGTCTGCTCGCTGAGGTCATAAATTGCCTCCGACATCTTCTGATTAGGTCGAAACAGAAGAAGGAATTTCCCCGATCGCGAGTTGCCATGTCCTGATAGCTCACGCGCTAGCGCACCGACGGCTTTGATGACAGTGGACGCTTCGACGACCTCGTCGCGGTCCGGGTCAATCATCATCCGAAGGAAATCGATCTCTCCTTCTGTTAATTCGATGGTTGTGCCTGCCGCATAAGGATCCTCTTCCCGCACTTTAGCGGGATCGACTCCGACGAGACTCGCGAACAGAGACCCTAAGGCCTTCCAGTCGTGTGCATAGGAATATATTAGGCTTTCGATCCGGCCTCTTGCCGCTTGAAGGGTTCGAGGCGCGGCAGCGCCGTCGCCGAGAACGAGGCTCCACTCGAAGCCCCCTAGTCGAAAATCCGGCTCAGACATCGCCTCGGTAAAAACAGCGTACTCATCAATTCTGCCGTGGAGAAGGCCTCTTGAATGCAGGATGCTGAGCGCTCGCGAGAGCCTCGCCAGGTTTCGCCAGAGAACGGTTCGATTTGCAGGTATATCAAGCGCTCTCATCCAGGATCGGCGCGGCGCTGTGCGGAGCTTTCCGGCCAACGGCATCGGCCCAGGCTCGTGCACGATACAAAAGGTGTCCGATGTCTCGATCATCGCGACGACGCCGGCGAAGAGGTCCTCCGCGCCGGGGTAGCTCATGATCCGATCCACCTGCAGGCGCTCGTGACGCCAAATTTCGCGCAGCTCGTTGTCGGCTTCTGTCCCGGTTTTCGGCCAGTACTTCAGAAGTCGATCCTGGCGGCCGTCCCGTTCAGTTCCCTCGATCAGGGCGGGGCGGAGGCTCTTGCTTTGTGGTCCTTTAAGGTAATCTTCGGGGAGGTCGAACAGATCCTCCAACGATGGTAGGTGTGATTTTCGGGCCATACGCAATCTTAGATGGTGGCCCGATTCGGTGAAAGCGGACAGCCGGGTTGCACGCGTAGACACGAGAGTTCTTTGCGCGGGGAGCTAGCAGGAGCGAATTGAGGTCTGGATTGACTCTTCGCTGGATTGACTCTTCGCAAATGCGCGCGTGCTATTTCGACCAGCGAATCATCGATCTGGCACTGAAGGCGGGGATTCTGCGCATGAGATTCCGCAATCTGGAGAAATACCAGCGGGCCAAGATTGGCGGCACCATGGAACTAGGCATCCCCTTACCGCAAACGCCTGATGGCAGGGTGTATCGATACTCGCCTAATGAAAACGCGCATCCGCGACATTTCGTCATGGGCGATCGGGTTGAGGGTTTCGCGTTACCAGAGGCCATGACGCCGCGCATGTCGCATCAACCGGGCATTCTGGAAACGGTTTGCCCCTATAGCGGCGTCGTCGCACTCGATAATGACTTCACGCATCCTGACGACCTGGCTGCCGCGAAGAAGATCGTTGAGCACGCGGCGCACGCAGACATGCAGGAAGCGATCCACGGGATGTTTGAAGATCTCGGGCGGAAGTTTTCAGGAAGCAAGTTCATCAAAGTTAAGACCGGGGCCCGGCCTGCACCGGTTCCACGGTTCGCGCGCAGTGACTTGTTGCGAGAGCTGGTCTGCGACGAGTGCGGGCGTGATTACGGCGTCTTCGCCATTTCGTTGTTCTGTCCCGACTGTGGCGCCCCGAACATCCATCTTCATTTCGCCCGCGAGGTGGCGCTGGTGCGGGATCAGGTCGAGCTCGCGGATGGTCTCGGGGCGGACCAAAGCGAGCTCGCCTATCGGCTCATGGGGAATGCGCACGAGGACGTGCTGACCGCCTTCGAAGCCACCTCAAGACGGTTTCTACAAAGTGGCAACGCGCCCGGCGGGCTCGCCGGAAGTAAAGGCGGTCGGTAACGCGTTTCAGAATATCGGGCGCGGCCAGCAGCGTTTCGCGGAATTCGGCTTCGATCCCTATGCCGCGCTTCCGCCGGTAGCGCTTGCGGTTTTGACGCTGAACATCCAGAAGCGTCACGTCATCGGGCATAATCTCGGGGTCGCAGATGCTGCCTTCGCCCAGCACGCCGCTGATGCGCGCCTTGGCGAGACCGTGCCGCTTGTAGGCGACGACATCCTGCAATTCGCGGAGATCGGCCAGATGGTCGTAAATGGCATGGACGCGTGGCTGGCGAACGGTTCGCCGCCGCCCGTCGAAAATTCGATGACCAAGCCGATAATGGCAGCGCCTGCGAGGGACCCTGCTGCCCTGACGATTGGTGAGTTGGGACCGCTGGCGGTCAAAATTGGGCTGTGGATCGCAAAGGAGTCGCATGGCTATAGCGACTTCATACCCGAGGACCAGTTGATTGCCGCGTTCCCGGATGCGTCGATTGATGAACTGGGTTTCGCCGTCGCCGAGCTGTCAACGGATGATTTCATCAACACGACCTCGTTCGTTGCCAAGCGGTTGCCGCGCATGACGAGCAATGCCAACCTCTACATTACGTTCGACCCCCATGCCGTGAAGACGGATCCCTCTGTCGATGTCGTCACTCTTGTCGATATGGCCTTGGCGAAGAAGGAAACTATCGGTGTTAAGGAACTGCATGAGGAGACGGGCTGGCCGCTCCGGCGCTTTAATCCGGCTTTTGCGTATCTCATTTCGCAAATCGATGAGCGCCGCGTCCTGAAAGGTGGGACGAACGAATATCCGGCCCGCGCATCTATCTCACGGATCAGGACCGAGTCGAGCTGCATCGTTTCGCTTTGCGACTGCGCCGTTAGGCGTGCGGCCGGCCCACGGTAAGCCGAAACGGCCAGATCGCGCTTTCGAGCGTTTCCCCCGCGGCGCGCGTAAAGCTATATTGGCCTAACCTACCGACCTTTGAGCGTTACTATGAGCAACCCGAATTCCATCAAAGTACTTCAAGATCTCCTACTGCAGGTACAGGGCGGCGACCTGTCCAGCGTCCGGTCCGCCTTGCTCGAAAGATAGTCGGCGTGGATCAATCGAGCGTCCATCGCGCCTTGAAGCGGAGGCCGCCACGGCTCACTCCCACCTTGGCTAAGCCATCGCAGCACTGCGACCAGTTATCGTCGCCGGCTGTTCTGACCACCCGTCCTGCCAATGGCGTATTTTCGCCTGTATGCGTCGAGAAAATCCTGATCGGAACAGATGCACCTGCCCGAGGTGTCGCGAGCACGCGGATCGGCTAATACAGGAGCCAGAGGCCGCAGTAGATTCACTCGCGTACTGGTCGATTGCGGTATCGGCAAGCGTGCGGCGTGCTTCACCAAATCTGCGGCAAGCACCACTCCGGCGAGCGCGGATTGAAACGCCATCGGAACGACAGCCGTCCCGGCATTGCCGGTGCCCGTTAGGCCAATCATCATCCCACCGCAGATCGCTTTCTGATAGAAATTGATCAGCTGCTGACCGACGAACGGCTGCAATTCGGTGAAGGGGACGGAGAATGCGGTCGCGACACGCTGCACGAAATTCTCAGATACACCTTCACCTTTCTGCAGAAGCTCGCGGACTTCCTGCTTCGCTTCCGGCATCTTCAACTCTTCCGCCGCCCGCTCGTCTTCGCTCTTGACGGTTCCGGATGGCAGATAAAGGCAGGCAAGACAGGCCTTGCCGTCATCGAAGCCGTGTCGCGAGATCCCGAGATCTAACTCCTGGGTCCAGGCGTTCACGATCCAACGCGGCAAGGACGCCTGAAGGCTGACGCGGTCTGCGGCATTGTCGAGTGCCACTGCGACGCGCTCGAAGGTTCGATTCCGACGCCCAGCGACGAAATCGCTCCATTTCAGGGGATGCGCTGTGATGCGTAGACCCTCTCGTTTCAGCAATCGGCGCGACAGTTTGGATTTCGGCGTGCCGACATCCTTCTGCAAGGCCATGACGTAGCGCTGCAGGTTCGACAGGTCGATGATGTCGTGATCTACGGTGTGCAGCGTTCCGATAAGACCAGGCAGACGGCCAAGCGCCCACATGGCGCCGTGTCCGATAGCGCCGAGGCCGGCCAGGTATGCATCTCCCAGATCGATACGATCGGGCAGCTGCGGAGCCGATCCGGTGCCGTGCCGGTAGTCGAACAGGGAGACATCGATGCTATCATCTAGATCGCCGCACACCAGCTGGGGCGCAAACACGAACCGAAACACGTTGGCGCAGGCGAAACAGGCGGCCGCCCCTGCGCCAAACGGGTTCGCGGTCGGCCCTGATCCGATCGGAGCGTCGCGGGTGAGGCGCGCACGCCAGCCGTCCGATCCGACGAATATCTTGGTCATGTCGCCGGTCAGGTCCGTCTTGCCGACGATGATCGCCACCGTCGAATGCGCAATGTCGGTGGACAGGTCTATGCCATCGTTGATTGCGGTGGCCAGCGTCGCCAGTTCCTTTCCGGAAGCTTCCGCCTTGCTTCCGACCCCGGCGATGGCGATCGCCGGATAGAGGCGCGCCATGATCCTGACGCACAAGTCCAACGTCGCACGACCTTCGGGCGACGTCGCCGCCTGCTCGTCGAAATACAGGCCGACCGTGTGCGCTGACAGGGTAGCCTTGTAGGAATCGACGTTGAAGTTCGCAAGTACGTTCGACGCAGCGGTGACCGTTCGGTCGAAGAAATTGGCGAAAGCCATGCCTAGTACCCACTTTTCTTGGATCGTGAGTCGTGATTCAAGATATGGATGATACCCGAAGCAAGAGAAGTCCACCTTT
>NZ_JCAMOQ010000082.1:0-20397 GCF_059512365.1 Bradyrhizobium sp. Ses1 | reverse complement strand
TGGCGCGGGCCTATCCAAAACCCATCATCGAATTAGGCCAGGTTCAACGAGTCAAAACCTCTGTGCCGAGGTACTAGACTAGGGCCATGGAGCAAAAGCGGAGCCAATGGGTGGTGCCGCGCACGCCTTGCGGAACTCAAAAATCGGCTCGTGCACCAGCGTTTATTACTGTCCGAAAGCAAACGCACCTGACGTCTGGTAGCCGCCAAGCTGTTGCGAACACGACATTGGGCCGCAAAACGCGCGAGCGTTCTTTTGCATTGCACTGGCCTAAATCCTGCATCGCGTTTGCGGCTGAGGGCAAAAGAATGGGAGACGCGTTTTGAGTCTCGATCTGAGAAACGACGATGCAGCCGCCGGCCCACCGTCGGCGACCGACGTGAGCTGTCCGTTTCACACCGATAGAGCCCAAATCCAGCGGGGAGCACGCAAGACGGTGGTGCTGACCGGGGCGTCGCGCGGCATCGGTCACGCCACCGGAAAGCTGTTTTCGGAAGCCGGCTGGCGCATCATCTCTTGCGCGCGCCAACCGTTCGATGGTGGGCGGTGCCCCTGGGAATCGGGGGCCGACAACCATGTCCAGGTCGACCTCAGCGACCATCGGATGCTGCCGCGCGCCATCGCCGAGGTTAAGGAGCGCCTCGCCGGCGCACCATTGCACGCCTTGATCAACAATGCCGGCATTTCGCCGAAGACGCCGAATGGCACACGACTGACGTCTTTGACGACGTCAGTCGAAACCTGGATGACGGTGTTCCACCTCAATCTGGTGGCGCCGATCCTGCTCGCGCAAGGCCTGTTTGACGAGCTGAAAGCAGCGTCGGGATCAATTGTCAACGTGACCTCGATCGCAGGCTCGCGGGTGCATCCGTTTGCCGGCAGCGCCTACGCGACGTCGAAAGCTGCGCTCGCCTGTCTCACGCGCGAAATGGCGCACGACTATGCAGCGCATGGCATCCGCGTGAATGCGATCGCGCCCGGCGAGATCAAGACGGACATTTTGTCGCCGAACACGGAAGCGCGCCTTGTACCAAATATCCCCCTGCGCCGGGTAGGCACGCCCGAAGAAGTCGCTAAGGTCATCTTCTTCCTATGCTCGGATGCAGCAAGTTATGTCACGGGCACCGAGGTGCCCATCAATGGTGGCCAACACCTGTGATTTTTTGAAGCTGGAGCAGGACCAATCGCAGCTGATTTGACCTACATCAATGCAACTCGTGCTCCTCGTGAATCCGCGGGGCGAGTACGAAGAGCAGAGAAGTCGCAAATCAAAAGCACTGTAAATTTAATGTTGTGCGGCGCTGCAAGTTATCTTCGTGCCATGTAAGAGAGTTATCTCTTTCGGTCACCTGAAATTGGCGCGAGATCGAGGATGACATGCAACCCAATATTCGCAAATCCGAACAGGGCGCCAGGGAGGATGATCATAACAACGGAGACGTCGTCATGCTGCATATCCCCTCCGTACGCGAAAGGCATAACTCAAACGTCGAGACCGACGACGCACCCCCTATCGTGCCATCCCACGAGAGCGCGATTATGGGCATCTTCGAAATATCGAAAGTGCTCACCGCCCCCTGTCGGCTCGAAGTCACGCTGGCCAACGTCGTCGATCTTCTACAATCGTTTGTGCAGATGCGGCACGGCATCGTCTCTCTGTTCCACGATGATGGCGTGCCGGACATTACCGTGGGCGCCGGCTGGAGCGAAGGTAGCGACGAGGGCTACCGGATGCGCCTGCCGCAGAAGGCACTGCAGGAGATCGTGGCGTCGGACATGCCGCTCGTCGCCGAAAACGTAGCAGTGCATTCGGCCTTCAGTGCTGCGGACATTGAGGTGCTCGGGGCCTCCGATGAGATGCGAGTGTCGTTCGTCGGCGTTCCCATCCGCATCGATGCGAATGTCGTCGGCACGCTGACGATCGACCGAATGCTGGACGTGGCCTCGAGCGTCCGGCTCGACTACGACGCACGGCTGCTCACCATGATCGCCAACCTTGTAGGGCAGACGGTGAAGCTGCATCGGCTGTTCGCGTGTGACCGCGAGCGACTGATGGCGGAGAAGGACCGCCTGCAAAAGCAATTGTGTGAGCTCAAGCAGCCTGCACGGGAGCGCAAGAAGGTCCATGTCGACGGGATCATCGGGGACAGCCCGGCGCTGCGGGCGCTGCTCGAGAAGATCGCGGTGGTGGCCAAATCAAACAGCACGGTGCTGTTGCGCGGCGAGTCCGGTACCGGAAAGGAGCTGGTCGCCAAGGCGATTCACGAGCGGTCAGCGCGCGCCAAGCGGCCGTTCATAAAACTCAACTGCGCGGCGCTCCCTGAGACGGTACTGGAATCCGAATTGTTCGGTCACGAGAAGGGTGCCTTTACGAGCGCGTTCAGCTCGCGCAAGGGCCGGTTCGAGCTCGCCGACAAGGGGACGCTATTTCTGGACGAGATCGGCGAGATTTCGGCTTCGTTCCAGGCAAAGCTACTGCGCGTCCTGCAGGAGCAGGAATTCGAGCGCGTCGGCGGCAACCAGACCGTTAAGGTCGATGTTCGCGTGATTGCCGCCACCAATAAGAACCTGGAGGAGGCGGTGGCAAGAAACGAGTTCCGCGCCGACCTCTACTATCGCATCAGCGTGGTTCCCTTGCTGCTGCCGCCGTTGCGCGAAAGGCGCGGTGATATTCCGCTCCTCGCCACCGAGTTCCTCAGAAACTTCAACCGCGAGAACGGCCGCACGCTCGCCTTCGATAGCAGTGCGATTGAAGTACTGATGAACTGCGGTTTCCCCGGAAATGTCCGCGAGCTTGAGAATTGCGTGCAGCGCACCGCAACCCTTGCACCTGGACCATCGATCGTAAGAGACGACTTTGCCTGCTGCCACGGCCAGTGCCTTTCCGCGATGTTGTGGAAAATCGGATCGGACGAGGTGGCGCTACAGCCGCGTCCGATCGTGCCAGTGCCGGTTAAGCCCGCCACGCCGCCGGCGGAGGCGGCCATGCCGGTCCCGCCCTTCAGCGGCGACCTGGCTCCGCTGGCACCAGCCGGCGCAGCCCTCGTAGGTGGTCCGAAGATCACAGATCGCGAGCGCGTCATCGCGGCGATGGAAAGGTCCGGCTGGGTTCAGGCGAAGGCGGCGCGCCTGCTTGGGCTGACACCGCGCCAGATTGGCTACGCCTTGAGGAAATACGGTGTCGAGATCAAGCGTTTCTGAAAGGACTTGGCGCGCGTCGGGAGCGTGACCATCGGCGGCGCGGGCGCTGCCATCGCCACTGCGTGAGTAATGTCGCAATCGACCATCAGCTCACGCCGGATTACAGTCGGCGAGATCATCGTCTGCTGGTCGACCGCGTTCAATTCTAAGCCCGCGTCCGCCCTCATGTGGAGCAACCGCCGTGCGCTGCGGGACTACGAAGGGAACGCCGTGTGCCTCGTGGCCGCAGGCGCCGCAAGCTTGTTGCGACGCCGCGCTTGCTTCTGGTGATGCGAAGCCTCGTCGGTCGCAAATCAGCTCAAGGCTTAAGCTTCCTCATGTAGCGGGTGCTGCGGTGTCTCGAGGAAGCGAATCCGTTTTGGGCCACCCTCTCTGATTCAGATCAACGACAAATTAAGCCGCGGGAGCCGAGCTGTCGTAGTCACGACCAATGTCGCAATTCCGTCGCCGGCAAACGTCAGGCTATGGTGAGATGACGCTTCCCAAAAGCATTGTATCGCTGCCTGATGTTGGAATTCGCGCAGTGGTACGACACTTGCTGTTCTCTTCGCCAGCCATTGCAACGTCTGGAGAAGCATATGCACAACGTCGTCTGCATCAAGCAGGTTCCCGACACCGCGCAAATCCGTGTGCACCCCGTGACCAACACGATCATGCGTCAGGGCGTGCCGACCATCATCAATCCATACGACCTCTTCGCGCTCGAGGCCGCGCTGGAGCTGCGCAATGCATTCGGCGGCGAGATCACCGTCCTTACGATGGGGCCGCCGTCGGCCGAGGACTCGTTACGCAAAGCGCTCACCTTTGGCGCCGATCGCGCCGTACTGCTCACCGATCGCTGCTTCGCGGGCGCCGATACGCTGGCGACGAGTTACGCACTTGCGACCGCCATCCGCAAAATCGGCAAGGAATATGGGCCGCCGGACCTTATCTTCACCGGTAAGCAGACCATCGACGGTGACACCGCCCAAGTTGGGCCCGGCGTCGCGAAGCGGCTAGGTGTGCTGCAGCTCACCTACGTCGCCAAGATCAGGGCCTTGGATCTTGCCGCACGCACAGTTGAAGCGGAACGGCGCTCCGAAGGTGGCGTGCAGGTGCTCCGCACGCGCCTGCCGTGTCTCATCACCATGCTCGAGGCAACCAACCAGATTCGCCGCGGCGCCATGGCGGATGCGTTGCGTGCGGCGCGGGCGCCGATCGCGAAGTGGAACGCGCAGCAGGCCGGCGTCGAGGACGTCTCCAAATGCGGTCTCAAGGGCTCGCCGACCGTCGTTAGGCGTGTATTCGCGCCGTCCGCGCGCGCTGAGAAGGCGGTGCTGGTAGAAGCCGCCGAGCAGCCGGCGGAAGCATTGATCGACGCGATCTTCAAGCACCAGCCCAAGCTTGAGACCGATCTTGCGGCGCTGGCCCGCGATGCCTGATCCGAAGAGTCTTGATGATGAGCGATCTGACGAGAGCTCGCGCGTCTCCTGAAGGGCGCGCCGGCAAGAAGGCGCTCGCGGTGAATTTCAGCGGAATATGTCTGGGTCTTTATCGAACAGGAGCGCGGCCAGTGCAATCAGTCTCCTTGGAGCTGAAGCTGAAAGTTGATCTCGCGGAGGTCGTGATCGGTCCGGAGACAAAGGCGACGCGCAGCGCCCGCGGTCGAACTCTGCCACGGCGCCGACCTTCTATCTGGCTGCCGACAACATGCTCCCAGCTTACCGCAACCTGTCCGACACCAAGGCCTTGACCGGCCTTGTCAACACCTCCGAGCCGGAGATCCTGTTGTTGGGAAGCACGATCTTGGGTCGTGATCTCGCCGCCTCCGCCGTCGCCCTATGCAGGCGACCGCGTTGCAAGCGAGGGTAGGTTTGAGAACATGCGCCACTGAACAAAGGAGAGGCTCATGATCGAAGAGAGGTTCGATGCGATCGTTGTTGGCGCCGGAATGGCCGGCAACGCGGCGACTCTGAGCATGGCCAAGCGCGGCATGAAGGTGCTGCAGCTCGAGCGCGGCGAATATTCCGGATCAAAGAACGTACAGGGTGCAGTCCTCGATGCGGACATCTTGGAGCAGCTGACGCCAGATTTTCGCGAGAATGCCCCCCTCGAGCGCCGCCTTGTCGAGCAGCGCTTTTGGATAATGGAGAGCCGTTCCCATATCGGGCTGCGCTACCGCTTCAACGATTGCAATCACCAGCGACCGAACCGGTACATCGTTATCCGCCCCCAATTCGACAAATGGTTCTCCTGCAAGGTGAAGGAGGCCGGCGCCACCCTCTTGTGCCAGACTACCGTTACCGAGCTGGCGCAGAACCGCCGTGGCCGCGTCATTGGTGTGCGTACTGACCGACAGGACGGCATAATCCACGCCGACGTAGTGGTGCTCGCCGAGGGCGTCAATGGCTTGCTCGGGACGTGTGCGGGCTTGCGCGAGCGGCCGACGCCCGACCAGGTTGCGCTGGAGGTCAAGGAAATGCACCTTTTGCCGCGCGAGACCATCGAAAACCGCTTCAATCTCAAGCGCGACGAAGGGGTCGTGATCGAGGCCGCCGGCACCATCTCGCGCGCGATGACCGGCATGGGTTTCATCTATGCGAACAGGGAGTGCATCTCACTCGGCATCGGCTGCCTCGTCTCCGATCTCCAGCGAACGGGCGAAACGCCTTACGGGCTGCTCGACCGCTTCAAGCGTCATCCGTCGGTGGTGCCACTAATCGACGGCTCAGAGCTCAAGGAATATTCCGCGCACCTCATCCCGAAACGCGGCTACAACACCATACCCCAGCTCTACGGCAATGGCTGGGTGGTGATCGGCGATGCCGCCGAACTCGACAGTACCAGCTATCGCGGGCGTTTGAACGTTGCGATGATCTCTGGGAAAACTGCCGCGGAGGCGATCTTCCGTGTGAAGTCGCGCGGCGGCCGCTGCACGTCGAATAGCTTATCATTGTACAAGAAGATGCTGAATGAGTCGTATGAGGATCTGAAGACGAAGGATGTGCCGGCGCTGATGCATACCCAGCCGGACAACTTTCTCCTCACCTATCCGCAGCTCGTCTCCAAGGCGATCCAGAACTTCGCTCGCATGCAATCCTTGGTCGCTCACGTCAACGAATTCTTCCCGAAAACCGCCAGATGAAGGCAGCGGTGAGCAACCTTCGTGAGTACTATGAGCCGGGTGCTCGCAGCGCGAATCGACCAAGAATCCCATCAGAGGACGACGCGAGGTTCATAGAAAGATAACTCGTGCCAGTAGGCGCAGCGAGGGCGCCCTTGACCAGTATCGTAGTGGTCTTCGCAGACTTTCCGAGGCGCTTGTTCTTGAGGGCCAGACGATATCTGGGCTAGACCACGATTCGCGGGTCAGGTCCGCTCAGAGGTTGTTCCCGGGCGACAAGAATATCATCACCGCGTTAAATTTCGTTCGTGATGCAGAGCGCGCATCTGGTCCGGGCAGCTTTCGCCAGGCCGAGGGCGAGGCTGCCCCGTTGCCGAGGTTGGACGTGGTTCCCGAAGATCTCTGGCGGCTGTTGGACGATCAACCCGACGACTCGTCGATCCTGCCTGATGATCCAAGGCTTATGCAACTGGAACAGGACTTTCGCCAGGAGCTTTAGTGGCCAAGCAATTTGCCAGGCGCGCTGGAAGTCGAGACTAAAATCGTACAGACGATTCTCGACGCGTTGGAGAGTGGGCGCGCGAAAGTGGAGTCCGTGCAGTAACCAGCGGACAGCGCAAACGCTGCGCAGCCTGATCTGAGGCCGGCAAACTGGACCATTTTTGGCTAGAGTTTTCGCTGCCGAATCCCCTCGGCTGGGAGGAGCGAAGGACGATGAAGGCCTCGAAGTTTTCGGACGCCCAGAAGGCGTTCATTCTCAAGCAGGGCAACGATGGGGTTCCGGTTGCGGAGATCTGCCGCAAGACCGGAATCAGCCAGGCGACCTATTTCAACTGGAAGAAGAAGTACGACGGATTGCTGCCGACCGAGATGCGACGGTTGAAGCAACTCGAGGAGGAGAACGGCAAATTGAAGAAGCTGGTGGCGGATCTGTCGCTCGACAAGGAGATGCTGCAGGACGTGATCCGCCGAAAGCTATGAGGCCTGGCCGGAAGCGCAAGCTGGTCGACGAGGTCCGTAGCGAGTGGCAGGTCTCGATCCGCAGGGCCTGTGCGGCCCTCGAGTTTGACAGGTCGACCTACCATTACAAGTCTCGTCGCTCCGGCCAGGCTGCCCTCGAACAGAAGATCAGGGAGATCTGTCATGCCCGCGTGCGCTACGGCTATCGCCGCGTTCACGTCTTGCTGCGTCGTGCAGGTTGGCGCCACGGCCAGAACAAGACCCGGCGTGTCTACCGCGAGTTGGGCCTGCAATTGCGCAACAAAACGCCCAAGCGCCGGGTCAAGGCCAAGCTGCGCGATGACCGCAAGCCAGCGACGCGATCCAACGAGACGTGGGCGATGGACTTCGTTCATGACCAGTTGGCGACAGGGCACAAGCTTCGCGTGCTTACCATTGTCGATATCTTCTCCCGGTTCTCGCCGGCGCTGGCGCCGCGGTTCACCTTCCGCGGCATCGACGTTGTGGCGGTGCTGGAAAGGGCCTGCAAGGAAGTGGGCTTCCCGGCGACGATCCGCGTCGATCAAGGCAGCGAGTTCGTGTCGCGCGATCTTGACCTGTGGGCCTACCAGCGCGGCGTCATGCTGGACTTCTCGCGGCCTGGCAAGCCGACCGACAATGCCTTCATCGAGGCCTTCAACGGCCGCTTCCGGGCCGAATGCCTCAATGCCCATTGGTTCCTGTCCCTTGCGGACGCCCAGGAAAAAGTGGCACTCGCAGCTCGGATGGAGAACCCCGTCCGAGTTCGCCATCACCTGCCACCCGCGCCGGGATCTGGCGCTGCGCTATGCCGAGGGCTCCGCGCCAGCTCCCGTCGCTCCCACCGCCCATTCGGGCAAACCCAACTGCCAGAGCGAACTCAGGACTGGATAAAACTTGATGTGGTGGAACGGCCCGCTCCGACAGCATCAAAGTGCTAGAACGTGGTCGTTATTCGAACGCCACAAAGGAGGGACCGTTCCGTGAAACAGGTTAGCACCATCGGGTTGGATTTGGCCAAGCACGTTTTCCAGGTTCACGGCGCGGATGCCGAGGGCTCGCCTGTGTTCAACCGGAAGCTACGGCGCAGCGAAGTTCTGTGCTTCTTCGAGAAGCTGCCGCCACGCCTGGTGGGATGGAAGCCTGCGGTAGCGCCCACCATTGGGCGCGCGAGATCGCAGCACTCGGTCATCAGGTGCGGCTTATTCCGCCGGCTTATGTCAAACCCTTCGTCAAGCGAGGTAAGACGGATGCGGCGGACGCGGAGGCGATCAGCGAAGCGGTGACCCGAAAGACCATGCGCTTCGTCCCGATCAGACGGCCGAGCAGCAAGCTGCCGCGATGGTGCTGAAGACCCGCGCTCTTCTGGTGCGGCATCGAACGCAGGCGGTCAGCGCCCTGCGCGCGCATCTGGCCGAATTAGGCATCATCGCCACCGCCGGCCTGGCAAAGGTTGAGGCGCTGGTCGCGATTGTACGGGACGAGAAAGATGCTCGCCTGCCCGCAGCAGCGCGCTTCGCGCTGATGGCTATAGCCGATGAGATTGAAGCTTCAGCCGACCAGATCGACAGGCTCGAGCGTCGGTTGACCACGATCCCTGGCGTCGGCGCCATTACTGCGGCGACCATCAAGGCGCTTGTGCCGGATCCCGGCGGGTTCAAGTCGGCTCGCCACTTTGCCGCCTGGTTAGGGTTGACGCCACGGTCTCATTCGAGCGGAGGCAAGGAACGGCTGGGACGAATATCGAAAATGGGGAATCCGGAACTCCGCGCTCTCCTCGTTGTCGGGGCAACAGCCGTCTTGCGGGTCGCCCGAAACGACGCTCCGTGGCTGAAGGCGCTTCTCGCCAGACGGCCCTTCGAGGTTGTTGCGGTCGCGCAGGCCAACAAGACGGCGCGGATCATCTGGGCGCTTCTGAACAAGGGCGGGACGTACCGGCGTCCCGACCCGCTGTCGACTAGCGCAGCCGCCGTCCGATGAACGCATGACCGCCAAAACGATCTGACCGGCGCAGGCCGGCAGAGGGCAAGGTGCTACAACAGACGATGAACCCATGGGACGAAAATCCCGAGACGAGCGAAGCCACTGCTCCCAATGCGCTCAAGCGCGTAAACTTGATTTAGCTCCTCGTTTCGAGGATCTCATCGAGGCCAGCGGCCATGTGCCGCGCACAAAAGGCCGGACATATGACCGCACCGTTCCAATGTGTGAATCGACTGAAAAAGCTCTTGCCACGCGGGCCGTTCCACATATGGGGGCAAGGTCAATGTGTTCGGCAGCTCGAGTGAATTTTCATAAATTTTGCCTAGCCCGCCACTCACTCCTAGACACAGCATGTCGCGCTCCATTCATCGTGATAGGGACACTCTATTGGCCTGACTCAAGACCGTTCCACCTGAGTGAGGTGCACTGTCGCTCGCCGCCGCGAAGGTCCGTCAGACGTTACCGACCTCAAACAATCTAGCGTAAGGTCCGTCTGCGAAGTGAAGCCGCAACTCATGAAAATTCTGTACCGTCTGGTCCAGCGGTCGCGTTTCCTGGCGCTGAAGGATGGCACGACCAGAAAGCTGAAGCGCTGGAACCCCCAGGAACTCCCAAATCGTTGCCAAGCAAGCGGCGGGTTCGCGAAGAAGACTCTCGTACTCGATCACAAGCATGTTCGTCAGCGCGAAGGAGTGCGCGACCAGAGCGTGGAAATTGTCGGCAGCCTTGAAGTAGGCCTCGCAGTCGGCGATTGACAATCTGACGCACGGCGGCGGAGCCGCGTTGTCAGAACTGAATTTCAGCCATTGGCGGGTTTGCCTTGCCTGCACCAGCGATCGTAGCGATTCCAATGTGTTTCTGCGAACCACGAGGATGACCTTCAGGCCTGGCCAACCGGCCAGCTCGGCAAAAAAGCCCGGACGATCGTGAAACTGAGGTTCGTTGATCTTGCAGCCAACGTGCGTCACCTTCTTGTCGCTGCGCGTGGGATAGCGCAGGTAGGCAAGTTCTAGGAGCTCGCGATCGCTGTGTAGCAGGCGATCCTTATGCGGCCATTTCGTATCATATGGATTGAGCAACTCACCGTTACTGACCACGTTCGGATGCTCGTTTAGCAATGCTTCCAGATAGTGCGTGCCAGTCCTTGGCATCGCAAGAATTACAAAGGGCTCAGGTGACCGTGCGGGGTGGGTCATTGCATGTGGCTCCAACTAATATTTATCGCGAGGCCGCTTGGGGTGGCGCCCAGCACAAGACTCCACGCTGTCATGTCTCCGCCGACCCGTTCAATGATGTTGAGAAGCGGCGGGGGATTAAATCCGCGCTCATGCAACGCTGCAATCAAGCGGGACAGCACCGTGACCGTCTGGTCGCGCAGGGCGGCGTGAGTGCCCGGTTTCAACCTGCTCGGCTCTTTGTCCTGGTTCTCACAATACGGCTCACGGGACCGGATCGGCGACGTGATTTGTACCAGGAGGCCAATACCCGAATCATGGGGACGGCGTTCCATAACGCTGACAGATTGACTGGATTCCATCGAGGACCTCGCGTGACAGGCTGACTTCCTACCCTGGCGATGTTGTGCTTTAGCTGCAGCTCGGAGGTCGCGCCTACGAGGGTGCTTGCAACGAATGGCCGGCTGCTGACGAATGACAACGCTCCGTGCACTGGATCAATGTCATGTTCCCGAAAACGCGTATATGCTAGGACCGCATGCTGCGCCCTCTCATTGCTGTAGCGGACGAACCGTCCGAACAAGTTCGCGAACCGGTTGGCCGCTGCCCGCCCAAGTACTTGCCAGTCAGCGTGCCCATCGCGAGCGGCGAATACGCGAGAAGCCCCACCCGTTCGCGCTGAGCCATCTCGGCGAGGCCGTTCTCAAAGTCGAGGTTAAGCAGATTGTATGGATTCTGAATGCTTATCACGCGGGCTAAACCATCTAGCGCGCAAGGTCCCAAGTGTGTTTCGTTGCAGAGCCTGATGTGACGAAACGCGACCGCCTCTGACGAGCGCGTTCAACGCCTCCAGCGTCTCCAGGATCGGGACCGTGTCCTCGTCGAGTTGGTACTGGTGGTCAACTAACTGAAAGACGTTGGTGCTGCCGTCGGGCCAGTGCATTTGGTAGAGGTCGATATACTCCGTGTCCTTTGCAGGCTGGTGTCCACGACCTCGAACAGACTGGCGCGTGTGTAGCTGACGCACATAGGGCAAGTTTGCCTTGCCTGCTCGAACAGGGCCGACGGCTTTGGTCGCAAGCACGACGTCTTGTCTGCGCCGGGTCTTGCGTAGCCAACTGCCGATATAGCGCTCCGCAAATCCATGTGTCTCCGCACGGGGTGGCACAGGGTACATTTCGGCAGTGTCGACCGAATTTATGCCGGCATCAAGGGCTGCGTCCAGTTGCGCGTGCGCCTCGGCTTCCTCGTTCTGCTCCCCCCAACTCATAGTGCCCAAGCAGAGCACGCTCAGCTTCAGGCCGCTGCGGCCCAGTTCACGATACTGCATCGCGTATCTCCTTCTCGTGCTGGTCGTGAATAGCGTCAACGTATCAGGCGTCGACGAAACAGTGCCGCCGACACGAAGAACGGCAATACTGCGTACATGCAAATTACACCGATATGCAGGCCGACGCTGCCGGCTGGGCGGCCAAGCATCGCCGGACGAATGAGATCGATCGAATGTGCCAGCGGCAAGAAGCGTCCTACCTGCTGAAAGGCGTCGGGCAGTTGGGTGACCGGGAAGACCGCGCCGGACAGGAACACCATGGGTGTGAGGACGAGCGTCTGGTAAAACACGAAATAGTCGTAACTTGGTGAAAGAGCTGCGACGACCATCGCCAGGCTCGCGAAGGTGAGACCGGTGATGGCGATAGCTGGCAGCGCATAGAGGATGGATGGCCACGCTGCGTAGCCCAGGATGGCGGCAACAATCGTAATTGCCGTCCCGGCCAGAACGGCCTTGCTGGCTGCCCACGCCACTTCACCGAGAACGATGTCGCCGAGCGTGAGCTGCGTGCACAGGACTGCTTCCCAGGTGCGCTGATGATGCATGCGAGCGAAAGCCGCATGAATGGTTTCGAAGGTGGCGGAAATCATCGCGCTTGTCGCGACCATCCCAGCCGCCAGAAAGGCGATGTATGAGGTGCCGTCAACGCGACCTACCATTGCTCCGAGGCCCAAGCCGAGGCCGAACAGAGAGCTCATAGGCTCAGCGGCGTTCCCGAGAACCGATGCCAGCGCGACTTTCCGCCACGCCAGATAGTTGCGTCGCCATACCGCGATCCAGTTCCACGCATTGGCGGGCAGAGCCGCCGCATAACGTCCCCACATGGTTCAGTCCTTCATCTCCCGCCCGGTCAGCCGCAAAAACACATCCTCAAGATTCGGTGGACGCTGCAGAAAGCGTAGACCCGTGTGCCCGCGCAGCTGCGCGCGCACCCGCTCTGGATCTGGCGCATAGCAAAAGAGCGTCTCACCGCTCACGTCGATACGCTGCGCGTACGGCCTGATCAGCGTACCCAACTCATGCGGATTGCCACCGTAGATCTCGATCACTTGGCAGCCGATCTGCTCGTCGATTAGGGTGTGAGGCCGGCCTTCAGCGATCTTGCGCCCTTGTTCGAGTACGCACAGCCGGTCGCACAACCGCTCGGCTTCTTCCATGAAGTGGGTGGTCAGAAGAATCGTCTTGCCGCGCGCCAGCAGCGAGCGCAACCGTTCCCAGATCAGGTGGCGCGCGTGCGGATCGAGGCCGGTTGTCGGCTCATCCATGACGAGGAGCTGAGGGTCATTGATGAGCGCACGTGCTATCGTCAGGCGCCGCTTCATACCGCCAGAGAGTTCGGCTACGCGCGCATTCGCCTTGTTCTCAAGGCGAGCGAACTCGAGCAGTGACGGCGTGACCGCTTCGATTTGGTGCGCGCTCATGCCGAAATAGCGCCCGAACACCAGCAGGTTCTCCCGGACCGTGAACTCGAGATCAAGATTGTCGAATTGCGGGACCACGCCGATGCGCATGCGAGCCAAGCGAGCGCGTCCCGGCACTGGTTCCCCGAGCACGGTGATGTTGCCCGCGTCCGCTGACGCCATGCCGAGAACCATGCGCGCAATCGTGCTCTTGCCTACGCCATTCGGTCCCAGCAAGCCGAAGCACTCTCCCGAAGCAACGGTGAACGACAGCCGATCGACAACGACCTTGTCGCCATATGACTTTGTTACGCTGGTAAGGCCGATCGCTATCGCGGACATGCGCTCATCCTAGCGTGAGAGATGCCGTCGCCCGGCGATAGCTCAGCTGCAAGCGTGGTCAACAGCAAGCCGTCGCACCATACGTGTTCAACGCGTCCCCACTGGCAGGCTGCGGCGGCATCCGGAAAAAACCCACGTCCATGGTGGTTGGCACTCGGATTGCACAGCAGCGGAATGCCCGTGAGCTTTTCATATTCGACGAGAGGCTCGGCGACTTTGTGCTCAGAGTTTCTAGGAATGGTCTGCAACCGGGTAGACCCGTCGAGATGTACAACGGCAGGGATTTTGTCCCGCCATTCCGCTCGCGTCTGGTCATCGAACAGCATGTAAGGATCAGGCATTCCAGGGCTGACAATTTCCGGCGCGATCTTCCAGGCATATCGGCGCCACTGGCCGGAAGTGTTCGCGACGTTTGATGTCGTTAAGATGATCCTTCATTCCCGCCGATGTCGCGGTTGCGAGGATGCTTCTGCCGCCCAACGCTCGTGGTCCGAGCTCAGCGCGGCCGGCGAGGAAATTCACGGGCTTATTGCTCGCCAGGATGGCAGCAAGTTCATGCATACTGCACGGCGCAGCCTCCCACTCAGACGGCACATCGGTGCGTGTCAGGGCTGGCCACGGATCGTCGGCAGCCAGTTCCCGCTCTAGCAGTCGGTATTTCTTATCCAGGCTCACGAGCTATCCACCTATGTAATTGCACGGTCACTCGCCCCTGCAAGCGCCGTCAGACGTTACGAACCTCGAAGAAGCACGCGAGAGATGCCTCCTTCGGATTGACCCACCAATTTCCGGACCTTCTGTAGCATTTGGTCCAGCGACCGGATTTCGGATGACGACCTGCTTTTCCCCCCCGTTTGGTAGCTTGGCAGCCTTGCGCGACAGCCAATCGCTATTGCTCAATGTACACAATGCATAAGCTTTCAGGGGGAGTAAGAGAAAGATGTTGATGAGTGTGTGCAGAGAAAAGCCGAGAAATCGAAGTTCGCGAGCACGAAACGCTGCGACGCTACAGCGAACCACGGTCATTGATGCGATAATCAGTCCTGTCCACCACGGCACTGTGGCTGTGAGTGCGAGCTGTGCGAGCGCCGTTAGCGATGACAGGGCGAGAAGTAGCGGGCCGAAATTCTGTCCGACTACATCTAGCGTGAGATAGCGATCAAGTTCGGGCAACAGGCGCAGCGCAAGGAACGTATCCCGGAAAGTGCTCCGTGCCCAACGGAGTTGTTGGCGCAGATACGGCCCTAGCCTGTCCGGAACAACTGTTGCCGCGACGGCGTCGGGAACGTACTCCGTTTGAAACCCTGCTTTCAGCATGAGGATCGTGAGATGGCGATCCTCTCCGAAGTCGCTTGGCTTTCCTCGAAACAATTGCGTCTCGTACTGATCTAGCAGCAACAGGAGCGCGGAACGACGGTACATCGCACATGGGCCGCAGCAGCACATAACGGCGCCGAAGCGAGCTTGTGCCGCGCGCTCTTCGTTGCAAGCCAACCAGTACTCCATATCAATCAACCGGGTCAGCCAAGTGTCGCTTCGGTTGCTCGCCGTCAACTGCCCCATGGCCGCCCCGATCGCTGGATTTTGCATCTTCCGTGCAAGCTTCGTGACCACGTCGGCAGCTATTATCGTGTCCGAGTCGACGTTGAGCACGAAATCTCCAGATGAGCGGCGTATCGCAGCGATCTGTGCCTTCCGCTTTCCGACATTCTTTCGCAGCAGAATGAAGCTGAACCTTTGGTCGTCCGAGTAGGCGTCATGAACGGGTGCCACAGCGTCGAGATTTCCAGAACCGTCATCAACCACATAGACCTGCAGTTTTCCGGTGTAGTCTTGGCTTGCAATAGACTTCAGACACGCCGAGAGCGCACGCGGGTCCTCGTTGAAGCAGGGAACGATGACATCCACGCTCGGCAGAGCGTCGGCGTTGACCACGTCGTCCGGCGGCGATGAAACGTTTGTCGGCAGAGCGTAAACCACCTGCACGCTTCTATAGACAGTCGAGAGAAGCGCATAGACCAAGATAGCGACAGTGCTGGTTGTGGCAAGCAGGATCATAGGGTGCCGATTTGTTCAGTGAGGTTGAGGAAGCGAGCGGATTGAAAATCCGCGGACATGCAATGCTGGAATCAGGTTGGAAAGCGCCAAGACGGTCTGATCGCGCAGACCAGCATGAGTGCCCCGTCCCAACTCGCCGGGTGGACATCCGTCGTGCAAGAGCACAATTGCTCCCGGCCGGATAGAGGCCATCACCGCGTTGACAATCGCGTCAACGCCGGGACGAGACCAGTCTCGCGGGTCTACCGACCAGTGCAGGGCAGCCAGCCCAGCCCTCGCTGACGTAGCGAGCACCTCTTCGGTCCACATGCCATAGGGTGCACGCATGTGCCGCGGGGAGGCATGGGGGCATGCCATCCTGATGACTCTGCTCGCCGTTAGTATTTCCTGTTGCACTTCGGCGAGTTCGCATCTGGACAGGTCCGGATGAGTCATCGTGTGGTTTGCGACCTCGTGCCCTTCTGCGACCATTCGTCGGATTAGTTTCGGCTGGTCCGCCGCGTACGCGCCGATGACGAAGAAAGTCGCTGGCACTCGGTGTTCCGCCAGCACATCGAGGACATCCGGCGTGCAAAGTGGATTAGGACCGTCGTCAAATGTCAGATAGACGCCGCGACTTTCGGTGCGGTCAGCGTACTCGCTGCGCGCTTCGCAAAAGCAGTCGAGGTGTGTCACAGCTCTGGCCCGTTCCGATCAATCATCGTGCCGGTCGGCCACTCGCTCATCGACCGTCCAATTGGTAAAACTACGATGAGTACGTCCTCGATGCGTGTGGGCGGCTTGTCGAGAAGCACATCTGGAAGGGTGGACCGCACGCGAACCCCCGACACAATGGTCGCCGGACCGTGTCGGCGGAACCTTGCAAAATGTTTCTGCAGCGCGTGCCGAACCGTGCCGAAGCCGAATGGGACTCCAAGCTCCTGCAGTACTGGATGCATGACGCGGATTGAATGAGCGATTCCGAGTCCCTCAAGATCCGGACGTACCCCGTACAATCCTAGTTCGGCCACTAGTACATCGATCGCGCCAACCTTGATGAAACGGCGCAATAAGCCCATATGAGCCGCTACACCGCGCGAGTCGTAGCCGATTGCACGGAGCTCAGGCCTCGCGCCGGCCCAACTTCGACTGCCTTCGAATGGTTTTCCATTAAACGCCCCAGTCGGTCTATAGGTCTTTCGAAAGAACTCGGCGAGTTCGACATGGTCGGCGAGTTGCAACTCGTTTTCCCAGCACAGCTTCCACCGCACCTGAGAGCGCATGGAGAGACCCCTAGTAGAGCTGGATACGGCAACATTCATGGGTGCCTCCTTCGCCGACCGGCATTCGAGGGTGGACTTGATGCACGCGAGCAGTTCGCTATCGCTGAATGGCTTGTTCAGGTAATAAGACACGCCGGCTCGCAGCGCGCGCGCCCGGTGGTCCTCGCCGGGACGGCTCGTGAGCAGCATCATGGGAATGGCCTTTCCGGCTGCGACCAGACGCGCGTAGAGCTCGAGCCCGGTCTTTCCCGCCGCTGCATGTCCGCGATGAAGCAGGATCGTGGTGAGAAGGCGGCTGGGACTCCAAGAACTCATCTGCACTCTGGAACGGGTCTGGGATGAAGCCGACCGAAAGCATGCTCGTCAGCGCTTCACGGATCGATGGATCGTTATCCACGACGCAGACTATATCGAGCGCATGTACCGGATCTACTGGGGACCCCTCCTGCATTTTCCGCACGATTTGACTCCGATGGACACGCGATCCAGTTGGCCGGGTCGCAAAGGCAGTTGGCCCCTGCAATCGGCAGCTCCCAGTTCGTCCCGACGTTAAGGCGAAGTGGAGGGCTGGCTCAATTCTACGGAGGTAAGCGGCCAATATAGAAAGGGTTGGAAAAGCTATACGAACGTTTACCGGTAGTGAGCGCCGACGCGACCTGCGGGACGCTTGTCGCGTCAAGCACCGCGACGCAGCTTGTACAACCCGCTGAAAAATGTAACCGCAATGGACATGATGCTCGGCATACAGCTGGGAATTTTTCGCGGAGCTGGGGCAAAGACTGGTAAGCATTCCTGATCTGCCCGAATTTTATTCGTCCCAACCGACGGGTTTGCTATCCGCCATCCCGCAAAATTGGTAAAATCAATTGTTTTGATTGAACACATCCACACAATGGATAACTCTCCACGCCATGCGCTTCAAAGGCCTTGATCTAAATCTTCTCGTCGCGCTTGATGCTCTGATGACCGAGCGTAATCTCACCGCGGCGGCACGCAGCATAAACCTGAGTCAGCCGGCCATGAGCGCGGCCGTCGCCCGGCTACGCGCCTATTTCCGCGACGAACTATTTACGATGAGGGGCCGGGAGCTTGTCCCAACACCACGAGCGGAACGGCTTGCCGTTCCTATTCGCGAGGCTCTGGTGCACATCCAGCTCTCCATCATTTCCCGCGATACGTTCAACCCAGCCAAATCGGATCGCCGCTTCAGGATCCTCCTTTCCGATTTCATGACAATCGTATTTTTCCGAAAGATCGTCGACCGTGTCGCGCGGGAGGCTCCCGCCGTCCGCTTCGAATTTCTGCCATTTGTCGATGAGCCCGATGAGCTTCTCCGGCGCGGCGAAGTCGACTTTCTTGTCTTGCCGGAATTGTTCATGTCGAGCGCGCATCCTAAAGCGACACTGTTCGAGGAGACACTCGTGTGCGTAGGCTGCCGCACGAACAAGCAGCTATCACGGCAGCTTACATTCGAGAAATACTTATCAATGGGACACGTTGCTGCCAAGTTCGGGCGGGCGCTGAGGCCCAACATTGAGGAATGGTTCTTGCTTGAGCACGGTCTTAAGAGACGCATCGAGGTCGTTGTGCAGGGCTTTACCATGATCCCGCCTATGCTATCGGGGACTGATCGTATAGCGACGATGCCCTCAAGGCTGGCCCAGCATTTCGCAAAGACGATGTCCCTCCGGATCGTCGAACCTCCGCTCCCACTTCCCGCATTCACCGAGGCCATCCAATGGCCCGCCATTCACAATACTGATCCGGCAAGCATTTGGATGCGGCGGACATTATTGCAGGAGGCGTCCCGGATGGCTTCTCCGAGTGAGACCACCCAAAATCGCAGGCGCTGCTAGATTTACTCAAGGCGTCTTACCACCTGCTCTCTGCGTCAATCCAGATATACCTAGATCCTTCAAGAGCACCTGGTCGCTCGGGCCGATCTCGTTGTCCTGCAATATCTCGGATAGCCCGCACTGCAAGAGGCACGTACGCTATCTTCTGCATGCCGAAGAAACGCTGCAAATTCGATGTCAGCCGCAGCGAACTCGAATTGGTGTACTTGAGTGCCGCTTGATCAGGTAGCGATTTAATCATGCTTCTCACGCCCGTCACCTGCCACGGCCGCCGCAAGATGTTGTCGGAGCTAGCCAGACAGCGCAGCGGAATTGCCTTCCGGGATTGCGGAGGGCTGCATTTGGCTGCTGTGTCCGCGAGGCGACATCAGACATTCCGCGAAGATGCATCTTCGCCGAATGAAATGAAGTTCAGCTACACCAATAAGTTGCTTGAATCGCACGCTGCGTCCGGTTGTAGCTTGCAACGACGACCAAAGCTAACCACGCGGAGCGTCGATAGCGCATCTGTGGCGTTATTGGCGTAACGGTGCGCACCAGCTCCCGACTCTCAACGGTTCACAGTGATCGATATGGTGCTGCGAGCGATTGCTGGAGCGCACCAAAGGCCGCCTTCATGGCCGCCGGCGACTTCCACGCTCGCTCGCATGCTCCTTTGCGGGACCAAGATGCTTGCGACCGAGTATGATGGCCTTCTTCGCGATCGCGCCGCAACCCAGAAGGAGTCGACTTGGGGGACTGAGACCATCAATAGACGTAACCGTTGTTGCTCAAATGTTTACAACGCAAAGGCTTTCAACGGGATTAAGAAGACATCTGTTTCAAGGGCCTTGATCTAAATCTTCTCGTCGCGCTCGATGCTCGGTTGACCGAGCGTAATCTCACCGCGGCCGCACGCAGCATCAAGCTGAGCCAGCCGGCCATGAGCGCCGCCGTCGCCCGGCTACGCGCCTATTTCCGCGATGAACTATTTACGATGAGAGGCCCGGAACTTGTCCCAACACCGCGTGCCGAAGGGCTCGCCGCCCCTATTCGCGAGGCGCCGCTGCACTGGACCGTGTGGCGCGGGAAGCTCCCGCCGTCAGTTTCGAATTGCTGCCACTCGCCGATGAGACCGATGAGCTTCTCCGGCGCGGTGATGTCGATTTTCTAATCTTGCTAAAGCGGCATTGTTCGAGGAGCGGCTCGTGTGCGTAGGCTGCCACACGAATAAACGGCTGCCACCGCAGCTTACATTCGACAAATACATGTCAATGGGGCATGTCGCAGTGAAGTTCGGGCGTGCGCGAAGGCCCTCCATCGAGGAATGGTTCTTACTTGAGCATGGTCTCAAGAGACGCATTGAGGTAGTCGTGCAGAGCTTTAGCATGATCCCGCCTGTACTATTGGACACGGGGCGCATAGGTACGATGCCCTCAAGGCTGGTTGAGCATTTCGAACAGACGATGCCCCTGCAGATCGTCGAACTTCCACGGTCACTTCCCGCATTCACCGAGGCCGTTCAATGGCCCGCTTTTCACAACAATGATCCGGCAAGCATCTGGATGCGGGAGATATTGCTGGAAGAGGCGTCCCGCATGGCTCCCCTGCCTTGAGACCACACAAAGCTCTCGGCGCCCCTAAATCACTTAATCTTACTGAGTCAGAAAGTCGCGGGCGTATTTGAGGGTGAATCAGCTACCCAGAGGACTCAGGTGAGAGGACTTTGA
>NZ_JCAMOQ010000081.1:0-21780 GCF_059512365.1 Bradyrhizobium sp. Ses1 | reverse complement strand
GGCTTTTCACCTTCGCGCACTCGCTCCAACGCCATCATGCGGATTTCTTCCAGGGTTCGATGGTCAAGTTGTCGGCCGTCGCGTTTCATGCCGATAGCATACACCAACGCCGCAACAATGTCGCCTATAGTTCTGACCTATGAGTAATTGACCGGGTACAATTATCTTGGCGCGAGCCCAAGATAGCCAAGATCGTCGACGCCGGCAGAAGGGATGCCGCCAAGTGCTCCTGCCATCGGCGGCATCCCAAAGGTCTGCTTTAGCGGGGAGGGCATGGCTCTGCCGCAAGCTGGGCTGTGGAAACGCCTACCTGGTGGGCGAATCCTCACCCGAGTATCCAGGCCAGAGGCTAGGGTCCAGCGACGGGTTGATACGAACAAAATCCTCTTCTCGCCATTCGGCTGTGTGAGGCACACCTAAGATGGTGAAAGTCGTCGGTGAGTCCTTGCTCGGCATGAGTCCGACACTTCTTAACATGTGCAGCTGATGGTTCGTAGCCGTTTGGGGACAGAAGACCCAGTACTCGTTGGCGCGACGTCCGTTTTCCATGACGAAGTTTCCGAGTTCCAGTGGCGCACCCCCGGTGGACGACGATGGCCCGGCTTGTGATGGCGCGGCATGCGATGGCCCGGCCTGTAACAACCTGGGTTCGAGCTCCTGCCAAACGGGGTCCTTTTCGAAATCGGGGGCTTCCGCCAGCGACTGAGCAGGCGGCTGCTGCGAACTGGGCTGCAGAAACCGTTCGCCGGCGGCCGAGGATGGCTCGGCTTGCGTTGGCCCCGGCTCGAGATCCTGCCAAATCAGATCCTGATCGAAATCTGCGGCTTCCGCCAGCGATTGAGCAATCGGCTGCTGCGAGCTGAGCTGCAGCAAACTTTCGCCGGCGGCCGGTAATTGCCCAGGGGGGACCGCCGCCGGCGTATGCAGATCATCCTCCCAATGTGACGAATAGGGATGCCCGGCATCCAAATATGGCGAATAGGCTTCCCCCTGCGGCACTGGCGACCAAGTAGCATATGGCGGAGCACCATCTTGCAACTCGCTCAGCTGGTGCTCAAAGCCCGTTGGATCCGCGGGCGGTGGTGGTAAGTCGGGCTGTGGGTCCGTGTTCAGTGGGTCGATTGAGTTGAAATCCATCCTGTTCCTCCTTTGACACATGGAGCGGCTCAAGCCCTTCTTCGAAAGGCCACTTGCATCGCGACCGACGGAGAACCGCTTAGAAGACTCGACTTGAGCTGCAGCCTCCAATCTGCCGGCAACAATGGCGCCAGCCAGGTTTGCGGTTATTCCGAGCTCGGGTGCCCCGACGTTGCATGACGGTGGATAGACGGCATCGCCGTCGAGACATCCGCGCTCTCATCTAGGAGAATGAGCTTACGAGAAGCTGACGAGCGTCAGAAGAATTCACAACGAGCCAATGGACACGGCATTGACTTCCGCCGAAAGCTGCCGCGCATTCTCAATTTCATCTCTGGCCTGGCGTAGGCTCGCGCACGTTGCTGTCCTGACGCGGCGCGTCGGAAGAATAGGGGGCTTCCGGTCGTCCATCGCGAACGACCGTGGTTGAGGAGCCACGAAATAACTTCAGCACCGATTCCCGCGGCTGCTTTTCGACGGCAGTGTGGGGCCGCGCCTGCGCCTCCGCTACAAGGCCGTTGAGCGTTTGGTCCAAGAGCGCGATGAAGCGTGGTGGACCAGAAACCAGGACGAGGCCATCTCCTGGTGCCGGTCTCACAAGATAGCGATCGTCGGAGATGTTGAGTGCATCGAGGGCCGCTTTGAATGCATCGAAGCTGATCGGCTTCAACACAAGCAGACGACTTTGCGCCTCATTTGCAGCAGATACATACAGCACGATCCCATCGTAGTACCATTGAAGATTGTAGAGATTGGTCAAACGGTCGAGGAACTCGCGCGGTGGCAGATCTGGCATGCGCCCGCGAATCCGACCCTTCACCTCGGTGCTGACGTTCACTCTGATATTGAGGTTGTTGCCGAATTCCAGCAGTGCGGCAGGCAGGTCCTGATCCAGAACCGTGTAGCTATAAGGTGCCGAAGGCAGCGAGAGCGGAGCCCCAAACGCCGTGAGTACCCCGGTGGAAAGGAAAACTCCTGCACCCGCAACTCGGTTCAAAATGTTCAGGATCGTGCGTTGGCTTAGCATTCCCAAGTCCCTTCGGCCTGAGAACAAGTATTAAGACTTCGCCTAAATTGGAAGCCAAACGTGATCTTTAAAATGGCCTTATGGCTCGCGTGTTCGTCAGCTTGCGGTCAGCTGGCTGCTTTACGGTATTGACCATCAAGTCTTAACAACGGCGTGTCTCATCGGCGCCAAACCAATGACACCTTCGATCATGCTAGGCGCTACGCCGATCTCTCTGAACCCTGCCGACGGTCTGTCCGGGCTCTGCCAGCCGGCAGCCATCGGCCAGCAGAGCCAGTTTCAGCAGACTCTTCTGCATGTCGCTTCGACATCAGACGCTGCCTCCTCAGTCACAGATAGGGCAGCGCCCGGTCCTGCGGTGTCAGAGGTTCAGCGTGCAGCAGTGCAGGCGAGCCCGCCTGGCGAGCGCGTGCTCCAAGCTCTCTCTTCGATGTATCGGAGCAATCCCGTTCCTTCTGCAACGAGCGGCGGTGTGGCCGCCATTTCGAAGACCGTTCAACCTGGGCCGGCCGCTCAGCCGCTTTCGCGGTCGCAGCTAGTCGGGGTGAACCCCGCGGGCGGGCCGGAAGGGGTGCTCGACTTCGACACGATGGTTGCGGGTCTGCGGGACGTTTACAAGGGTGTCGTCGAGGTTTCGCTTGTGTCCAAGAGCACCAGCGCGGTCAGCTCATCTTTGAACAAATTGCTATCGGCGGGCTGAGTTCGTTGACGTCTGGTTTCATCTATGGACAAAACGGCCATGCCCGCCTATCCGGTCGGCGGTTGCGTGTTTTTGCCGTGCTGTCGCTTCTCCTCCCCTTGATTGGCTGTAAGGCCGATCTCTACACCAAAGTGCAGGAGCGCGAGGCCAATGAGATGCTTGCGCTCCTGCTTAGCAAGGGCGTCGATGCGGTCCGTGTTACTGCCAAGGACGGGACCAGCACGATCCAGGTCGAGGAGAGGCAGCTAGCCTATTCGATTGAGCTGCTAAATCTCGAAGGGGTGCCGCGCCACCCTTTCAAGAGCCTCGGCGAGGTGTTCAAAGGATCGGGCCTGGTTGCCTCGCCGATCGAGGAGCGCGCCCGCTACGTTTATGCCCTGAGCGAAGAATTGTCGCGCACGATTAGCGATATCGACGGCGTCATATCCGCGCGTGTCCACGTTGTTTTGCCGAAAAATGATCTGTTGCGCCAGGACACGGTGCCGTCCTCAGCTTCGGTGTTCATTCGACATAACTCCAATGCAAAGCTCTCGCTCCTGCTACCGCAGATCAAGATGCTGGTCGCCAACAGCATCGAGGGCCTATCCTATGACAAGGTGGCGGTGGTCTTTGTGCCGGTCGAGCGGGCTCCGCTTGAACGGCCGGCCCCGCCAGCTGCGTCCGCTCAGTCGACCAAATCCATTTCAGACCCGCTACTTGCTGCCGCTATCGGGGGAGGCGGCGCTGCGCTTGGCCTTCTGTGCTACATATTCCTGGGCTCTCTTATGCATCAGCGCGCCCAGCCGTCGCGCGCGCGATCCAGACTTGGCAACCGTTCGAGCACGCCCGCTATCCCGCCTCCCGGTAAAAAGATCGCTTCCGACAAGGCATAGGAGTGTGCAGATGCCCATGCCGTTGCCATCCGCCGGTTCTCATACGTGGTCCGAATCGCCCTCTGAGGGTCTGCGCGAGCTTGCTGCCTCGACCCATCTGACCCGATTTGCTGCCCGTCTTGACGCGCGGCTGTCGGCTTCGACTTTGGTCCGGCTACAGAAGAGTTCGAGGCTGCAGGTAAGACTTGCTGAAATGCTGCTTGGTAATGAAATGGACGAGAGCAGCAGCAACTGGGGAAAAGATCTTCTGCTCGGCCATGATCCGAATAGGGCTGCTTTGCTTGCCGGCAGTATCTGGCATGCTCGCTCGCTCCTAAAGCTCGTCTCAAAGCAGGATCTCGCAATTCTGCTCGGACGTATCGGGGCAGAAGCGCACGCTTTCGGTATCCGGCATTTTGCCAGCGCGGTCGCAATAACCGCTACTGCTGATCCGGAGCAACTTTCGCAACAGATTGAACACGATGGCCATGCCTGCCTAGGTGCTTGGCTCGACGAAGCCTCGGCACTTGACCGCACGCGCGTGCTGCTACGCTTGCCCATGGGCACTACTGCCGAGAATCCAGCGGCCGAACACCGCAATGCCGCGGGCTCGTTGCTTTCCTTGGTGATAACCCATTTGTCGAGGGAGACGCCACGGCATGACAGCTGATGACCCAGCGCTGCCGGTGGCCCCCCAGATACGTCCGCTCGGGCCACTTATACGGGCTGCCGAGCTCGGGATCTGGTGCGATGCCGTAGAAGCGCGCGCGGTTGCCGAGCGGCAACTGCAACGCGTTCGCCGCTGGGGACGGACAGCTTATGAGCGGGAGCGGGCGCGCGGCCGTGCCGATGGCTTCAAGAGCGGCGCCGAGGAAATGTCTCGGCTGATTGCGCAGGCTGCTTCCGCACTTGCGCAGCGAAAAGCTATTCTGGAGCAGGAGTTGCCGCAGCTCGTCATGGAGATCGTGAGCGATCTGCTGGGCGCGTTTGATCCAGGCGAGATGTTGGTGAGGACCGTTCGCCATGCGATCGAGCAGAAATATGGTAGCGCGGAAGTGTGCCTTCATGTCTCTCCTCTGAAAGCCGATGCGCTGGCGCGCGAGTTCGCTGCCTGCGATGGACGGGAGGGCCGGCCGAAAGTGCGGATTGATCTGGATCCGGCTTTAACGACGGAGCAGTGCGTGTTGTGGAGCGAATTTGGCAATGTCGATCTTGGAGTAGCCGCGCAGCTCCGGGCTCTGCGCCTTGGCCTGGGTTTGCCTTCAAAGGAGGACGAACCATGACCACATCAGCGACCCATGCGACCGGAGAGAGGAATCTGCACGCCGCGCTATCGTCTCTGAAATCTACAGCAAAGCATATCGACACGCGTGCTGTACGAGGGCGGATTACACGGGCGGTCGGCACCTTGCTCCATGCCGTCTTGCCAGAGGCGCGTATAGGGGACCTTTGCCTGTTGCAGGATCCCCGCACCGGATGGTCGCTCGAGGCCGAGGTGATCGGCCTATTGCAAGATGGGGTATTGCTCACTCCTATTGGTGACATGGCGGGCTTATCCAGCCGAGCAGAAGTGGTCGCGACCGGGCGAATGCATGAAGTTCCGGCCGGCCCCGATTTGCTTGGCCGGGTGATCGACAGCTTCGGCCGTCCGATCGACGGAAAGGGTCCGATCAACGCCGCTCAAACTCGTCCGCTGCGCGGTAAGGCTCCCAACCCAATGACAAGGCGCGGTATCGAGCGACCGTTCCCACTCGGCGTCCGTGTCTTGGATGGGCTTCTGACATGTGGCGAAGGGCAGCGGATCGGCATCTACGGAGACCCAGGGTGCGGTAAGTCGACGCTCCTGTCGCAGATCGTAAAAGGCGCGGCTGCCGACGCCACTGTAGTCGCGTTGATCGGCGAGCGCGGTCGTGAAGTGCGGGAATTCATCGAGCAGCACCTTGGTGAGGCAGCGCTTCGCCGCACCGTCGTTGTCGTTGAGACCTCCGACCGCTCGGCAATGGAACGAGCGCAATGCGCTCACATGGCGACAGCACTCGCCGAATATTTTCGTGATGAAGGACTTCGCGTCGTCCTGATGATGGATTCATTGACGCGCTTTAGCCGCGCCATGCGCGAAATCGGCCTTGCGGCAGGAGAGCCGCCGACGCGGCGCGGCTTTCCGCCGTCGGTTTTTGCGATGCTTCCTGGCCTCTTAGAGCGTGCCGGCATGGGCGAGCGAGGCTCAATCACGGCCTTCTATACCGTGCTTGTCGAAGGCGACGGCTCGGGTGATCCAATCGCCGAAGAGTCGCGAGGCATTCTTGATGGCCATGTTGTTCTCTCACGCCTTTTGGCTGCGCGCGAGCATTTTCCCGCTATTGACGTGTTGTCAAGCCGCAGCCGCGTGATGAATGCGGTCGTCTCTGCGTCGCATCGCAAGGCGGCTTCCTTCTTCCGTGATCTGCTCTCGCGCTACGCCGAGGCCGAGTTCTTGGTGAAGGTTGGCGAATATAAGCAAGGCAGTGATCCTCTGACAGACCGGGCAATCAATTCGATAGAGGAGTTGCGGAAATTCCTGCGTCAGGGCGGAGACGAGGCGTCAAGCTTTGAGGAGACGGTCACATGGATGTCACGTCTGACCGCGTGAACCGTGTCCATGCCTCGAAATTGCGGCTAGTGAAGGATATGAGACAGCGGAGCGCCCTTCGTGAGGTGTCCAACTTGGAGGCCAAGCGCCGCACCGCGGTCCAAGCGGTGGAACAAGCTGTCCAGGATCTTGCAACGGCCGAGAAAAACCGAGCGGTGCTCGAAGTGGAGCTTTACCGAGAGCTGGCATCGTTTGATTCGCTATCTGTCGAAGAGCTCGATCGTCGCTGTCACATCGTCATTGGACGGCTCAAAGCTGAGGTCGCAGGAGCACGCCGAACGCTTGAGGAAGCGCGCGCCGCTCAAGAGCAGGCCGAGAAGGCGGTCTTCGAGGCGCGGACCATTTTGACCAAGTGCTCGGCGGCGAGTCACAAATGGCAGCAAATTGAAGGCGACGTTCAGCGCGCCAGTGATGCCCATTCGGAGGCGGAAGCCGAAATAGAGGCCGATGATGAGATTTTGCTTCGGTATCGCAGTGGTTCGCGTACCCACACGGCTAGCGACTGAATCTGATGGCGTCTTCTCTTATGCTAGCGAAAGCGCCTCGTCTTGTAGACGGGCCTGCGAACATGGCTCCGGGCGAACAATCGGGATTTAAACCGGGGCTAACCCTGTCCCGTGCCGTCGTCTCCTGGCTCAACGAGATCGCTGCCGCCCGCAAGCCTCTGCAAAGCCGCCTCGGCGATAAGCCGCTATCCGTGCGGATGGAACGGCTTGTCTGGGAGGCGGAGCCGTGTGCCGTATCGATGCTCGACTGCGTTTGGGCCATCGGACATGAAACGATCATCTTATCGTTGCCCCGTCCGGTTGTAGAAGGGCTGATCGCGACAGTGCAGAGTGGGCTTGGCCTACCTTCCGAGCCAACTCGTTCGCTCCTCGTCGAACTTGCACTCGATCCGTTGCTCGATCAGCTAGACTGTCTGACACAACAAAGCTTGCAGCTGATCTGTTTGAGCGAAGCAACAGCTCGGGGTCCTTATCTGGAGCTCGAAATCACCTACGGCCCATTCAAAGGCAAAGCGCACCTGTTCCTGTTCTCACCTCTCGATGGTTCAGTTCCACGCGCGTTTCGGGCGTTAGGCGGACTGCTCAGTCAATTGCCGCGAGAGGCACGCCAGCTTCCCCCAGAATTGCCTGTCATCGTTAAGGGAGAGATCGGTTCGCTCCGCGCTACGGTCGCGCTGCTAGGGAAGGCAAATGCAGGAGACGCTCTATTGCCGGACGTAATACCCTTCGCCCGCGGCCAAGCCATCCTCAACGCGGGAACCTTATGGGCCCCGGCACATATTGCAGAGGACCGCTTGATCGTGCGGGGGGCATTCCGTCTCCAACCACATCCCCTGGAGTATGCACATATGATGACCCAATCGGAAAAAACTCGGCCGCCCTCTGAAAACGATCTCGACAACATCGAGATCACGCTGGTTTTCGAATGCGGCCGCTGGACTGTCGCACTCGGGGCCTTGAGAAATATCAGCGAAGGACATGTGTTCGAACTTGGCCGGCCGTTCGACGGACCGGTCGATATCCTTGCCAACGGCCACCGCATCGGCCGCGGCGACATCGTACGCATCGGCGAGGAGCTCGGCATCCGGCTGCGCGGCAAGTTGGCGGTCAATGACTGACATTCAACCGGGAATTCTTGGACTCCTTGCGCTCACAGCCGGCCTTGGCCTGCTCGCGTTCGTTGTCGTAACAAGCACAGCGTTTATAAAGGTATCCGTCGTGCTCTTCCTCGTTCGCAACGCGCTCGGGACTCAATCTATCCCACCGAACCTCGTTCTATATGGCGCGGCACTGATCCTGACGGTTTTCATTGGCGCTCCGGTGATTGAACAGACCTATAATCGCATTTCTGCGCCACAACTCCGCTACCAAACGGTCGATGATTGGGTGAGCGCCGCAAAGGAGGGGCAGGAGCCGCTGCGCGATTATCTCAAGAAGTTCACCGCTGACGAGCAGCGCCGGTTCTTCCTGGCTTCAACCGAACAGGTCTGGCCCGAGGACATGCGCGGCAACGTGAGCGCCGATGATTTGGTCATTCTGGTGCCATCTTTTCTAATTTCAGAACTCAAGCGTGGCTTCGAAATTGGTTTTCTTCTCTATCTGCCCTTTATCACCATAGATCTGATCGTGACGACCATCTTGATGGCCATGGGTATGTCGATGGTTTCGCCGACGGTGATATCCGTGCCTTTCAAGCTGTTTCTATTCGTCTCAATCGACGGCTGGTCACGGCTCATGCACGGGCTGGTGCTCAGTTACACAACTCCGGGAGGCTAAGCATGGATGAGGCGAGCATTCTCACTCATATGAGCCGGTCACTTGTGCTATTCATGATCTGGGTTCTCCCACCGCTCATCGCTGCGGTCGTTGTCGGCCTGGTTGTCGGCATCATCCAAGCGGCAACGCAGCTTCAGGATCAAACCTTGCCACTGACTGTGAAGCTTCTTGTCGTTGTCGCGGTGATCGCGTTGTTCTCTCCGGTGCTCAGCGCCGCGTTGATCAAGGAAGCAGAGCAGGCATTTACCGACTTTCCCGCACTCACGGCAAGCATTAGCCGACGGTAGATGAACCTTCCTTCACCCGCCGAGACGCAAGCTCTGATCCAGGAGGCGATCGAGCTCGTCCTTGCAGGCGGCCTCGCAGCAGCCCGGGCCCTTGGCATTATGCTGGTCCTTCCTGTATTTACGCAGCCGCGCATTAGCGGGCTGGTCCGTGGCTGCGTGACCTTTGCGATGGGACTGCCATGCCTGTTGCAGATCAGACACGGCTTGCAGTCGCTGGATCAGGGCTCCCGGCTGATCAGTGTCACGCTCCTCGGTTTGAAAGAGGTGTTCGTCGGCCTGCTCATCGGCCTTTTGCTCAGTATTCCGCTATGGAGCATCCAAGCAGTGGGTGAGCTCATCGATACCCAACGGGGAATTACGAACCCTGTTGCTTCCGATGATCCCGCGACACGCGGCCAAGCTTCGGCGACAGCGGTGTTACTCGGTACCACCGCGATTGCGATTTTCGTTCTAGCCGGGGGATTGGAGAATGTGATTACGGGCCTTTATGGCAGTTATCTGATCTGGCCCGTGTATCGGCTGATGCCTAGTCTAACCGCGCAAGGCGCGATGGAATGTCTGCGGCTTCTCGATCACATCATGCATACGACGCTACTGGTCTCTGGCCCGGTGTTGGCATTCCTGCTGCTGCTTGATGTATCGGTGATGATACTTGGGCGGTTTGCACCGCAAATCAAACTGAACGACGTCTCTCCCACCATGAAGAACCTGGCCTATGGGATCATCATGGTAAGTTACGCCACCTTCCTCGTCGAATATATGGGATCGGAGATCAGTCAGTCCAACACCGTGCTCAAGTTGTTCGAGAAGCTCCTGAAATGAGTGGCTCGAGCGAAGAGAAGAAGCTCCCTCCTACTCCCAAGAAGCTAAAAGATGCCCGCAAGAAAGGGCAGAGCCCGCGCAGCGCCGATTTGGTCAGCGCAGTCAGCGTTTGCGCCGGTTTCGGCTGCCTCTGGTTAAGAGCGGCCCCCATCGAGACCAAGTGGCATGAAACGATGCAGCTCATCGACAAACTGCAGGCTCAGCCGTTCATTAGCGCGGTCCAGCAGGCGCTGGGCGGCTTGATCGAACTATTTTTTTCGGCCGTTGCTCCATTCCTCGGGGCCGGTGTTGCCGCTGGTATTCTAGCGGGAGTCTTGGCCAATGGTGGATTAAACGTCTCTTTCGAGTCCTTAAAGCCGAAATTCGAGAAATTGGATCCCATCAAGGGGCTCAAGCGGATTGCGTCTAAGCGGTCGCTCATTGAACTTTTCAAGTCGCTTCTTAAGGTGGGCATTCTTGGCGCAAGCTTTCTGCTCACGGTTGTCGCTAGTTGGAAGGCGCTGGTGTACTTGCCGGTCTGCGGTATGGGGTGTCTCAGTTTCGTGTTCACTGAGATCAAATTGCTGACGGAAATTGCTGCCGGTGCTTTTCTGATCGGCGGATTGGCAGATCTCCTTATCCAGCGCTGGTTGTTCTTGCAGGACATGCGCATGACGGAGACCGAGGCCAAGCGCGAATCGAAGGAACAGCAGGGCAATCCGCAGGTCAAACGCGAACACCGTCGCCTTCGTCAGGAGACAGCGAACGAGCCTCCACTTGGCGTCCATCGTGCCACATTGATACTGACAGGGCAGGCGATCTTGATTGGCCTCCGCTACGTTCGTGGCGAGACCGGCGTGCCGATCGTGGTTTGCCGTGGTGAGGGCGAACTTGCCTCACGATTGCTTGCTGAGGCGCAGTCGCTGCACCTCAGCATTGTCCAGGACCCGGCCCTGGCGCGTCAGCTCATCCGGAGTGCGAAGCTGGGCAACCCTGTTCCTTCGAAGTGCTTCGAAGGGGTTGCGAAAGCACTCTATTCCGCCGGGCTTGTCTAGATATCGCGTATGGCAGAAATCATTGCGCCATCCGACGTGCACTATCGAGGCGACTGTACATCCCTCGTCGCCGGTGACGCGGCTTCTGGCGACGCCCTGTTGCCAATTCCAGCTTCCATGTCGCTCTTGTTGCGCTGTCCCATGGACCCATATGTGGCAACAGGAACGGCGGCACGATCGCCTGTTGTTGCCATGACAGCTCTATTGTCCAGCAGGTCGCCCGGATCGTTGACCATGACTCCCAGATTGTTGCGGATTGAGCAGCCAAGGGTTTGGTCGAACGAATTGTCGTTGACTGAAGGAGCAATGATGGCAAGCGACGGACAGACGGGAGGACGCGCTTCATAGACAGTAGCCTGGATTCGCACCGCGAAGCCAAGAGGCCGGTCGAGGCGAGGGCCGAACAGGCGGATGTTGTAAGGGGCAAGGCCCATTGCGCGAGCCTCGCTGGCTACCTGCGCGGCGAGCCGGGGCGAGCCGATGATATCGAGATGGAGCGCATCAAACCGACCGCGACTGTTGGTGGCAATGAACTCTCTCAGTCGATACCGCTCGAGCCCACGGAGGCTCTGCAGCACCAAGACGCTGTTCTGCTGCTGCACCATAGTTGCTTGTTCAGCCGGAAAGGTGTTGATCGTAGCAGTGCTTGTGCAGCCGCCTAGGCTCGTCATCAGAACGAACAGATGCGGCAGGGCTCGTACAGTCATTCGACGATCCTCATTCGATAATAAAACCGGCGCCGCCTGTCGCGCCTGGTACACTGGTACGCGGAGCGTCGCGGCCCCGCGGCGGACTTGCCAACGTGTTCGTTAAGATGCGCCCCATATCTGAGGGTGGTCCGATGCGGTCGGTCGGGGCGCTCATCCGGTTCGCGTTGGATGCGGGCCGCACGATGTAAGGAGTGACAATAATAACGAGCTCCGTCTCCTGCTTTTGAAAGGACGAAGAGCGAAACAGCGCACCGAGAATGGGCACGTCGCCCAACCAGGGAAAAGTACTGATATCCGTGCTGAAGTTACGCCTGATTAGCCCGCCTATTGCAAAGCTTTGTCCGCTCCCAAGCTCGATAACGGTCTCCGCCCGCCTTGTAGAGAGGGCAGGCACGGCCATACCGTTCACTTTGACCTCACCTTCTTTCGAAATCTCGCTGACCTCAGGCTTCACGCGGAGATTGATTTGATTGTTGTTAAGAACGGTCGGCACGAACTCGAGGCTCACTCCAAAGTGACGAAATTGGATCGAAACCTGTCGGTTGTCCTGCATGACCGGAATTGGGAATTCGCCGCCGGCCAGGAAGCTCGCGGACTCACCGGACATTGCGGTAAGATTCGGTTCAGCGAGTACGGAAGCGAGGTGCTCGCTGGCTAGCGCGTCGAGAACAGCGCCGACGTTGATATTACCAGCGCTGAGGCCGATCCCTACCTTGCCGCCGCCGCTCGCCGTGCCGGAAGCAGCACCTTTGCCGCTGCTAAAGCCGAAAACGAAAGTGCCATTCTGGCCCAAAGCGGAGAGGTTGATGCCGAGCTCCTTCATAGCGCTGCGGGAGACTTCCGCCACGCGCACGCTCAGATTGACCTGTAACGACCCGGCGACTTGAATCTTATTGACGACCAGCGCACCCGCACCGAGAAACTGCTCTGTAATCCTCACGGCAGTGGCGACGACATCGGCATTGGGAGCCATACCGTTAAGGATCGCGCCACGCGGGGTATAGCTGACTTGGATCGGATAATCGCCGACCTGGGCCTTGAGCATGGCACGCAGATCCTCGATCGGCTGTGTTACGACGACACGAAACTCGGCGAGAGCCTCCCCGTTTTCGTTCAAAGCGAACAGGCTGGTCCGTCCGGACTTCTTGCCAAAGACGAAGATGGTCGTGTTCGACGGCGCCTGATAATCCGCGATCGTCGGGTCGGCAACGAAGATGCTCGCGGCCGGCCCGGGCAGATGAATTGTCTTGCCGAGCGAGGAGGAAAGGTCCAGCGTCCCATTAATGCTGCTAGGAGCCGCATGCGGCGGCCCCTCTCTAGCATCCCGCGTCGTCTGAGCTGCGGCAGTTAGTGGTGATAGGAAAGCGACCGCGCACAGGAGGTGGGAAAGAGAAGGATAAACGACAGACCACAGGGCACTGGCGACGATCGAGCGTCGATCGCTGCCACCCTCATTATTAAGAGCGATCTTCAAGGGAGTCTTTGCTTTCAACTTCGATCGACTAGGCGGCCGATGCCGCGCTATTCAATTCAAGGATATAACCGATGCCGCGTGCGGTCGTGATCCGTAGGGTCGCACCCGACTGACTCAAATGACCGCGTAAGCGATAGATCGCGACTTCAAGCGCATTGGTCGAGACCTCGTTGTCAAACGCATAGAGGCTATCCTCTAGCGACAGCCGCGGCACGGCACGGCCAGCGCGGCTGAGGAGATGCTCAAGAATGCACAATTCGCGGCGCGCAATCCTGAGCGGCCGACCACCAACTGAAGCTTGCCGGGCGATCGGATCGAACTTCAGATTGCCAAATGTGACCACGGGGGCTGTCATTTGTGTTGACCGCCTCAGAATGGCTCGCATCCGGGCGATGAGTTCATCAGTAGATACAGGCTTGGGTAGGAAATCGTCTGCACCACCATTGAAAATGGCGATCCGTCTACCGAGGTCATTGAGGCTGCTCATCATTATTGCAGGCATCAAATGTCCGTCGCGTCTCAACCGCTTCAGCCAGTCCAAGCCGTTTCCATCTGGTAGAGCCAACTCGAGCAGGAGAATGTCGTACTTAGCGTAGCCCAGGGCGGTCGCCGCATCATCCAGAGTGGGTGCCAGATCAACGGCGAAACCGCAATCCGAGAGCGCGCTTTGGACAGCGCGCGCTAGGTCCTCATCATGATCAACCACTAGCGTTCGCATTTCATTGCCCCTTCTCAAGTCATGCCAAAACTACCGAGCAGATCACCGTCGATGATGAAGCCGAGCGAAACTGAGTTGTCCCGAGTCAACGTAAACGTCCGGAAACGCGATCGATGAAGAAGAGCAATGTTGCCAACGGCCGGCCTCACTCGGCACCTTGCCTGCCGATCAGAAATTTCGGCCGTCTGCTGTGGATCGCATGCGCGCTTGGCAACTCTTAGCGTGGTGTTGATGGCGGGAGGCTGGCTGGAATGAGTCAAAGCATCGAGGGCGGTGGCAGCACCCTGCCGCAACTGCGCGCCAATCGCGGCAATGCTTCCGGTCATTGGTCGGGCGATGGCCTCGCCAGCAGGCGCAGCTGAACGCAAAGCACCAGAGCGAATGGCTGGATTTGCATCCGAACTGATACGAGACATCAACATTTTGAGCTCCCCGTGTTGGCCAGAGTCTGCGGTGAGGCTAGCTATGCCGTCGACCCTTTTCGCTTAGTCATGACAAAATGGAACTTCGAACGCGTGCAGGAGCCTCGCGTCCCGCAGCCGGCCGCTCTTTCAGAAGCCACTAACGCGGGACGAACTAACCAATGCGCCCCCAGCTAGGAAAACACGCCTCGGTCGGGCGGTGACGTATTTGGGGAGGGCCAGAATTCTCGACCTGCAGCCAGATCCGACGCGGCGCCCAGGCGGCAGGGCACACCAAATAGTGACGAGTCCGTTCCCGTAGAGGCGTTGTCAGACATGTGATCTGGCTGGTTCCGCCGCCTGCATTCCACCTCTGGCGATGAACGCCGGCGGATGTCGAGGTTGCACAGAGCTTCGTTGCCCGCCCGGCAACAGGGACGCGAAGACAGCGGGTCCTGCTCTCTAGCTCCTGCTGTTGTAGCCTCAACTGAGCCGGCGCTGGTAGCGTGTCATGCGCATAGGCTACGTTGCCAACGCGGGTGCGGGTGGACTGATCGATGAGCGTGAGGGAGTCGAGCGGCGCGAACCTAGGGTTTGGAGACATTCGCAATTCTTGCTACCTGTCATAAAGTGTTGTCGCGACGCATTGTCGCGACTCGTGTCGGAAACCCTACAATCTGACGTTACGTGCGATTCAAGTCCCTTATCGAGTTCGTTGATGAATATCTTTAAAGCTCGCAGGGCCCGCTGAGCCGGCCAGCACAAAAATTTGGAGAAAAAGCAACGCGATGCCTCAGAACAGCAAGGCATTTTCGGGGAGCCAGAGGGCTCTCAATAGTGCCGAGAGTCGCCTTTAGTTGTCATCTGGACGGAACCCCGACGCTGTCATAATGCGCGATAGCTTCAGTACGGCTCATTCCAGAGCCGCAATTGCGAGATGAATATGAATAACTTTTGCGATCATCATGTTGCGTCCTACAACCTCAGCAACAACATCGCGCGCGCCAATTCATTTCAATTCGCTCCAAACTTGGGCATAAGGGCAAGCCTCGGGCTGCATCAATTGCTGATGCTTGAAAGGCCGAGCCCATTTGTTCGACATCTCTGCAGTCGCATACGCTGACCGCCATCGGCGCACCGACGCAATGAAGAACCCGTGCGCATCGCACTGATGCGCAGTGCGTTCGGCCAGCCTCTGCAGGCTCTCCAATGCCGGACCGAGCCTCGCCGCTGGCAGGCTATCGGTCTGCTGGTGGAGGGCTGAGAATTCGAGCGGCTCGACGTTACAGGTCTGAGACATTTCGCAACCTATCTGTCAGGTAGTGTCGCGCCCTGCGTCGGAATCCCTACAATTGGCTGCGTACATTCAAGTCCTTCCGGGCTCGTTGCGATCCTAAGGCTCGCAGGCCTCTTGATGAACCCGATGGTAGAAGACTTGGAGAGAAGGGACTACGAGGTCTCGAAGCAGCAAGTGTTGCGCGAGCCCAGGGCATTCACTTCCGATCAGATTCACAGTTCATCCTCTGTTAGGACGACGGAGCCCCCGGTTGCTCAATTCGCGCTCGGGCGAGGAGGGCACGAGCTGAAAACCGACGCCATTGTCGATCGTAGCAAGCGCCCCGAGGCGGGCGACAGCCTTCGATAGATCCCCGCAATCTACTCACCCGTATCGGCGGGCAGTGCGCAAAGCCCATTTCTTCCTTGAGGCGTGTTCCGATCAGCTTGCGGCCAAGCCGGACCCTGTCGGCGTGGCGGTAAGTCCCAGGTCTGCCAGCACATCGAGCAGCCGCTCGAGTGCTGCGCGGACCTCGGCACCAAGTAAGTTGAATTTTGCCTTTGCCATTTCCTTTTATCCAAACGCTTATGCCGTCATCGCGCAGGCCGCTTCCCATAGGCGCCCGTGGCGCGAGCAAGCCTATGCCAGTGGCTGGACGGTGGACACTTCCCCGGTTCGCTGCCCCGTTGCCCCGAGGTTGCAGCCCAAGCGCGTTCCTCAGCCAGCTTCAGGATAAATACGAACACGGGAGCCGCCGTCCGTCTCCTGCAGCTCGGCCCTGTAAGGCACGCCGCGGATGTTGATATATGTCGGGCGCCCGACTTCCGGCATCCGGCGCTCCCCCTCTAGTACACGAACAAGGTAAGTCGGAAGCCAGCGTTCGCGGTGCTGCCACCCCCCGCGGATAAGAAACCCAAGATCCGCAACGGGCTGACGGGATGGCCCAGCTTCATTCATCGGCCTCGCGCGAGGATGATGGATGAGACGAACGTCCCTGCGCCCTGCCGGCCCAAACGTGGCCGAGTAATGCTCGCCGTTGATCGCGAACCGGCTTGGGCCGAACTGGTTCGGCAGGAGATTGATGTTACTCAGTACGTCGATCAGGACCTCTGAGGCCGGTTGCGAGCCGTGGCGCCAGCCCTCGCCGACGATAGGTCCGATATCCAGTAGATCCTGAGGGGCCCCTGATGGCCCGACGAACGACGTTGGTCTGGCGAAGTCAGGCGCCGGCGCAGAGTGAGCATCGTCCCGCAATTGATACGGTGTGGGTGGATTCAGGTTAACCAGTGGCTCTAGACCGCCGTAGATGTCTGATGACGGGGCTCTGGCAGAGGATGGCTCGGGTTCTTGCATCTGCTCCCTAAACCAATCCCAAGCTCGCGCGCTCGGGGTGGCCGGCGTTGCGGGAAGTCCTTGCGACGGGCTGGGCTGTGGGCTATGGCGCAGTGTGAGCGTGGATGACGCGGGTTCTTGCATCGCCTCTCTAAACCAATCCCAAGCGCCCGCGCTCGGAGTGGCCGGTGTTGCCGGAAGCGACGGGCTGGGCTGCGGGCCCTGGTGCGGTGTGAACGAGGATGACGCGGGTTCTTGCATCTGCTCCCTAAACCAATCCCAAGCGCCCGCGCTCGGGGTGGCTGGCGTCGCCGGAAGCTCCTGCGGCGAAGCGTTCTGCCGAGCGCCTTCCCCGGCGAGGGGACGCGCGTGCTCAGGAGGAGGCAACCCTAGCGCTCTGTTCGCCTCGAGGACTTGTTGGTATCGCCGAAGCCTGAGCAAATCGGCATTGATTTTGGTATCCTCGGTTTGCTGCCTGTACTGTTCAACATCTCGGGTCAGCCCATCGTCATTGAGTCGGCCAGCCATGGCCCCCTTGTCGCGCGTTTGCAGCCAATCACTCAGCCTGTAAAGGCGGCGTGCGTGTCGATCGACAGTCTCCGGCTCAATCCTGTGTGTCGCCTTTTCCGCGCTGGCCCACATGTCGATGAGGGTTGCGTCTGCGGGATAAGGAACAAGGCGGCGGATATCGGCTGACAACGTTCTTCCGGCGCCGACGTCGCGGAGCTTTTTCAATGCCGCTTTGATGCGCCTGCTGCGATCATTCGCATAGGTTTCCACATCGTCATCCAAGCCAGCTTCCAACTCGGGGTTGCCAATTCGATCCGCGATTGATGGCCTCCCGTTCTGGCTAAGGCGAGCGCTCAAATGGCGCAGATCGGCTATCGCGTTTTTGATGGTGCCGTCGCCCAGTGGTTTGGTGCCGTCGTCCTGGGTGACACTGGCTTTGCTTTTGAAGTCCTCAAACAGCGCCTCGTCCTCCTCAGGGACCCCGCGTGTTCGGCCGGGCTGCTTGGCGTAATCCACGCGAAACTTCGTTGAAAGGATCTCTTGCCGAGCCGTGGAGCCAGACGGCTTTTCGCCGTGGCTCGCCCCAAACGCCTTTCCAACCCCTGATTTGATACGCGACCACAGTCCGCGATTTTTCCTGTTCTTCGTCTCAGTCGCGGGCTGCTCCTCAGATGGCAGGGTATAACGCGTACTGCTGAACAGATCATCCCGCAAATTGGACCGCGGCGATACTTGGGCCGAAGCTCGAAAGTTAGCGCGGGGGAGGTCCACGCTGTGGCGCGTGCTGCTGAACGAGTTGTCCCTCAAGCGCGAGTGTGGCGGCATCCGCATTGAACCGCCGAGGGCACCGCGCCGGAGTCCTTCACCGCCTTCTGCGGGACCCTCATGAGGCGAACTAGACTTTGCGGAGTTCTCATCAGACGAATTGAGCTGCAACTCGTCCATTTGCTGTTCAAAGCTTGCTTGCGGGCTCGTGGTGCCCGATTGCTGCCCCACCTGCGGCTGCTGATAGTACGCTTGCGCGAATCCTTCCACATCAAAATCAAACAGGTTGAAATTGTTATTCGTTCGCTCCATGGCACCTCACATCACATAGCAAAGCTCGTATCTGGCGCACGGCAAGGTGATTGAGTGAAAGCGATGGAACTTTCGGCCGAGAATCCGGCTGCCGAAGCCTGAAACCAGCACACAATCACCATCATTTGCCGCGGCCGAGACCGCCGCCAACGCCTCCGATTACTCCGAGATCAAGCACTCCGATGTTCATTCCTTCATGATAGCTGGCGTCGCCGTCTAGATATCGAGGTTCTCATCCTAAGAGAGTTAGCTGTTAAGAAGCTGACGAGTGTCAGAAGGTCACAATGTGAAAATGGCGCCGGCGTTGTTTCTCAAGAAATATGCGGTGCACGTGTCACGTGATTTTCGTTCAAGCCACGTATAAGGCCGTCCCGACACGGCACGTCGGATCAATACGAGCCTTCCCGTGGCACATCGTGAATAACCATGATCGAGCTAGATCAATCATGGCCTCTCGATCAAGCGCTAGGCTCGATCGGGAGGCACGCCGCTCCCAGTTTAAGCACGCCTCCTGCGCTACGCGCCCATCGGTACTGTCCGAACTATCCTGATAGCGGGCACACAACCTCGCAGAGCTGGCTCCGGTTGTCTGAACAGATTTTCCGCGTCGATAAGTGAAGCCCTCTGCCAAGGTTAAGCTGCCACGTGGAGAGGCAGCACATGGCCGGAAGAGGCGGTGTGCCACCGTGCGATAGCGGACATCGCCAGAGAGCTACAACGCGAAGGCGTCCAATCTCGATACCCACAAAGGGTCGCAGCAAGGCACCAGGGATACACTGGATCAATGGAAGGCCGAGGGGCTCGAGCCGCGCCTGCGAACGATCAGCAATGAGGTTGCACACGCCAAAGACGTCCGCCATTGGGGAGCAGAGAGCGGATTCCAAGTAGCGCAAGCACACCGTCTTTTGGCCGCGAGGTGCCGAGCTAGGAATGCCCGAGATCACCAAGTCGATGAGTTAAAGTCGCACGCCGAAACTATGGCTGCCCTCTGTTCGCGGCTGATTGCGCTTCCTGATGGGCTGCAAATTCACCATCGGCCCGGCCGCTTGTACCCAGCTTCGGCCGTCTTCATCGACCCGACCACTTACTGGGCTCGATCGGACTGAGACGCCGAGCGATCCCGGGTCGTGAGGTCGCCATGAGGACGATGATCCTCGAGCAGGCATTCGAGTTCGGCACGAGGCCGACGCTCGCTCTTGAGGCACGTGTTGTCGTGTTCAGCCCTGTCTGTGTTGAACACTTTCCAGAGCGCGGCGCCAAGCGGCTAAAAGCGTCTGCGGGCGCGACGCGAAGCACATGCCTCCTCTCTCTCTCTGGCCTTGCACAGAAGGTCTTGTGGCACGCCGATTGCTGGGAGACGAGAAGCCGTTACGACAACCGCGGGATCGCAGTCAGACGCCCGGGAGTTTAGGTGAGCTTGCTCGTTGATCCAAATCAATGCCATGGACGAATGCACTGTTGACTGCGGTCACTCCAATTCCCGCTCTACCGCCTCCGCGGTGGATACTCCTGTCGTTCGACCAGCAGCGGCATTGGTTCCTACGGCGTCTGAGCGTCGGCACCGAAATCTCTCGCATCCAATGAGCCTTCGGCGAGCTGGGCGAGCCTGCTCTTCAGCCGGCCTTGTTGGAATGGTCGCGCATGAGGCGCTGCGCACTACGTCCGTGCGGGCGGCGAGTCGTTCCGGCAGATCGGGCAGGTGGAGGTGAGAAGAGAGCTCCGATAGGTACCCATGAGTTTTGAACCAACAGGACGGAGTACCTGCTGTCCCAGCCAACTGCGTTAGCGTGATGCTGCGCGGCGCCCCGGCAAATTTGAGGCGGTTTAAACCGTCATGCCCAGGAGAAAACGGATGAAGCTTGGATTATTTTATGAACACCAGTTGCCGCAGCCTTGGGAGGAGGGCAGCGAGCGAAAATTGTTCAAAGATGCGCTGGAGCAGATCGAACTGGCCGATCAGCTCGGTTTCGATCACATGTGGGAGGTTGAGCATCACTTCCTCGAGGAATACTCCCACTCATCCGCGCCCGAGGTCTTTCTGGGGGCGGTTTCCCAGCGTACAAAGACCATCCGCATTGGTCATGGCATATGCCTGTCTTCCCCGAACTACAACCATCCGGCACGGGTGGCGGAGCGCCTGGCCACACTCGATCTGGTCTCTGGGGGGCGCCTCGAGTGGGGGACCGGAGAGTCCGCCTCGCTGATCGAGATGCATGGCTTTGGAATCGAGCCCGAGCAAAAAACTGCCATGTGGCGGGAAGGGGTCGAGCAGACCGCCAATATGATGACGATGTGCCCGTATCCAGGGTGCGATGGACAATTCTTCACAATGCCGACCCGTAACATCGTGCCAAAGCCGGTCCAGAAGCCGCATCCCCCGATCTGGATGGCGTGTTCCCGGCGCGAGAGTATCCTGCGTGCCGCGCGTCACGGGGTAGGGGCGCTGGTTTTTGGCTTTGTGGAGGCGTCGCAAGCGAAAGTTTGGCGCGACGAGTATTATCAGATCATCAAGTCCGACGAATGCGTGCCGATTGGGCATTCGGTAAACGCCAATATCGCCACTCTCAACGGTATGATGGTTCATGAAAACGCCGAAGAAGCTATGCGTCGAGGACTCGATGGATTCAAGTTCTTCGGTTATTCGATCGCGCATTATGCGGTATATGGCGAACATCGTCCTGGGCGCACGAATTTGTGGCGGCGCTTCCAAGCGATCAAGGACGACATGAAGGAGACACCAGGCTCAGGCAGCATCGGACAGCCCAACACTGTTCGCGAGCATCTCATGGGGTATGCCGATGTTGGTATCGACCAGATGATCTTTATCCAGCAGTGCGGCATGAATAAGCACGAGCATATCTGTCAGGCACTCGAGCTGTTTGCCAAAGAGGTCATGCCTGCTTTGAAAGAACGTGAAGACGAGCGCGCCCGACGTAAAGAAGAGGAGCTGGCACCCTACGTAGAGGCCGCACTTGCCCGCAAGCCACCAATTCCCGAGCTGAGCGAGTCGGACATTCCGAATGTCGAGGCGATTGGCATCGTGCTCGAGCGTTCTACAGGTAAGGACTACGTCTCGGCGGGTGGCACCTACGCGGACCCGACCCGCGGAGGCGCCATTCCGATGGCTTCACGCGAGTCCTTCGCCAGGTCGGCCAAGGTCGACTGACAGCGAAGGGCACGATCGAATGTGGCCGAGTTCATGGTCCGAGCGCGCTAGTGGCCCGCAGCGGCCGAGGAAAATCGGCAGCGCATCGTTCACAGTCCGAAGAAGCTTATGTGCTGGCACACGCCAAGCGGCTCACCGACTCCCGAACAAGCCGCCCACACATAGGTGCAACGGCGTGCACGGCCATTCCTTTAGGATCGAGGTGCAACTCGATTGACCAGCGGATCCTAGTACCCACTTTTCTTGGATCGTGAGTCGTGATTCAAGATCTGGATGATACCCGAAGCAAGAGAAGTCCACCTTTCGCGGAAAGATCGCAAGGTGCTTGAGGCGTGCTGTCGCTCCCC
>NZ_JCAMOQ010000080.1:0-22965 GCF_059512365.1 Bradyrhizobium sp. Ses1 | reverse complement strand
CGTCTGGACCAAGAAAAAGGTCCGTCAACGCCGCTTCAAAGGCCGCCGTATCACTCAGCTCTGATTCCGGGTACTAGCTCGCCGAATAGACTGGCCAACCAAAACTCTATGCGCCCGAGAAGGGCGATTCCAGCGGCCGCGGCAGCTCCATCTCGGTTTTCTCGTCGGCGCGGAGGGTTGGACGCCCGGCTCGCCTGCATGTGCGCTGCATCGCAGGAGACGGTCGCCAACGAAACTGCGCGCGGCGAACTCGATTTCGCGTTGTCCACGCTCGCTAACTGGACACGCAACCAGACAGGCAAGCCGTATGATGAAAGCCGTCGGCCCGACTGTAGAGAATAGGTGGGGCTGACGTCGTCCCGCATTCCTTTTGCTTTCCGTCCGCCCTAGCCTGCGATAGGGCACGCCCGCGTGCTTTCAGAACCGGGGGGCTGCCTCCCCACATTGCTAGATCCACAAAATCGCGTGCGGACGAACGCGAGCGGCGCGGCTTCACGCTGTCTACCGAGTGAGGCAGGCAAGGCGGCGAACGTCGACGCCAGCACCATTTTGGTCGGGTGAATCCGCGTGCCGGCTTCGCTTCCGATGAGGCCGCATTTGGGGAGGAAGCCGAGGCGAACAGGTGTTAGTGACATCCAAAACGCGCTCGAGACAAAGAAAGCCCTCGGCGGCTACAACCGCCGAGGGCTCCGTCTGGGCTGGCAGGGGGGACCGCAGACCCAGACGTGACAGGACCGTTAGGCAGTGAAATGACGATCCTGTATCAGGAGTTTTGGGAGACTCGCTTTAGAGTAGGCTGGCTGTGCATGCAGGGAGAGGGGGAACAATCCTGCGAAGTACAGACCCCAGTCACGCGCATCAATTCAAGCGACATATCCATTGACCCTAGCCTCGTAATCGAGGTCTTTGCCCCAGGAATCAACTGATTGAAGGCAAGCGCCTTCAAGGCGGAGAGCGTGAAGCGCCAACGCCACTGGCATCCCCGATTGTGGTTTGCCATTGGCGCCATCGTGGTCCCAGCCGGCTTGGCTTGCGCCCTTGCGCAAGCCGCGCTCGGCGATCGCGCGCTCTCGTCAGAGCGTTCAGCGCTCACCGAAAGATGCGGTCGGTTCGCGCCGAATGGTGCCGGTAAGCGGTCATGCCCTGCTGTAGCGAGGCGTCGAGCTCATCAGGCAGCTTGGCGAAAATTCATGGGCTCCTCCGAGAAGACGACGGTCGTGACGCGCTACATCCTTCCGCGAGATGACATTGCAAGAGCCGAGCCATGCAGAAGGATCGGGATTCTTCGGCTATTTTGGGGGGCTAGCTGCGGAAAAGCTGGAGGCGCACGCGTCTGCTCGATGTTTGTCACGTCCGCAACAAAAGAGACCGTTGCTGTAGCAAACGTGACGATGAGTGGCAGTTGTACGTCAGCAGACCGAGAAGGATCGGCGCAGAAGCGCACGGCGCGCATCTTGGTTCGAAGCTTGCATGGAGAAGCAAGATGGTGGAGCAAGCCAAGCGGGAGCAAGGCAGATCGCGATGAGGGGACCAGACATCGAAGCCCTGATCAGGAAAGGCTTTTCGGACGCGGAGGTGTCCGTGACTGATCTAGCCAGCGACGGCGATCATTATGGCGCCCGCGTCGTTTCGCGCGCCTTCACAGTCAAGAGCCGAAGCAGCATCAGATTTTGTATGCGGCGCTCAACGGGACAATGGGTGACGAGCTTCACGCGCTCGCGCTCACGACCGCGGTCCCGGGGGCGATGCACTCGGACCTTGTCTCCGTTCAGATGAACCCAATCCAACGTGTTTCAGGCTCATGAACTCAGAAACGGAATTCGAGCTTCCTCAACTCTACAGGCATCATGTCTTTGCCTGCCACGTCCAGCGTCCGCCTACTCATCCGCACGGCAGCTGCGGTGCAGCTGGTGCGCAAGCCCTGTGGGACAGGATGAGCAAGGCGATCGAAGCGCAAGGGCTCACCGATATCGGCTTCACGGCGGCGGGCTGCCTCGGCTTTTGCAAGGCTGGTCCCTTGATGGTGGTCTATCCCGATGGCGTCTGGTACCGTCCAACCACGCCTGACGACATCGACGAAATCGTCGAGTCCCATCTCAAGGAAGGTAAACGTGTCGACCGCCTGGTGATGGTGTTGAAGCGGAGCTGAGGGCTCGGTTAAGGCAGCTTGCGCGGGCTATCAAGTTAGCCTCGGCTTCCATCCAACGACTGGCGTCTCTGGAATCCTGGGTTACCCTCTTTCGCCAGGGTGATGAGTGGTGGTGACCTCACAGTCCTTCATCAAGAACTCCGTGCCCAACCGGGCCCTTGACCTTATAGGTGCGGCCTTCGCTTTCATCGGTATCCTCGGTAAGATGGATGTTCCTGATCAGGGTGCGCGCTTGATCACCGTGGACGAGCCTTTGGATTTCAAGTCCCTGATCACCATGCCCTGCCACCGCCAGCGGCGAGCCGTTTGAATCCCTGACGTTGATGTCCTTGTGGCGCTTTGCCCGACGCTCGCCGAGATGGAAAATGGCTTGATCAATCACTCTTACCCTTCGATCTGGTCCGTCACCTCATGTTGGCTCCGCCAATAGCGCAAAGGTAAAGCGAATGCGGCGCCGGGCCCGGCTCCCGGCGCTGAGAGAGATGACGCTTCTTCGAACCGTCAGCTCGCTCGATCTATTTGTTTGCGCAACCCGGTTTCCACTTTTCCCCGATCGTGCTCTTGGGTCAGAACTTGTAGGTGACGCCGCCGCCCACCAGCCAAGGATCGATATTGGCGCGCCCGGTGACCGGAATCGCGTTGTTGACGGTTGCCGAATAATCCGGCCGCAGCCACAACTTCTTCACGTCAACGTTGAAGCCCCAGTGACGGTCGAGCATATAGTCGAAGCCGAATTGGACCGCGGCGCCAACCTGGTTGCTGATCTGCAGGTCGGTGACCGCGAGGCCAGCGACCGGCGTATTGGCCGCGGACTGGTTGAAGAACACGGTGTAGTTGATGCCGGCACCGATATACGGCTTGAACGCGCCGAAATCGGTGAAGTGATATTGCAGCGTCAGCGTCGGCGGCAACAGCCAGGATTTGCCGATGTCGAGCCCGTTGAGCGCCCCGGTACCGCTGATGTGATGCCTGGTTGCGCCGAGGATGAGTTCGGCGGCGATGTTCGGGGTGAAGAAATAGGTGATGTCGAGCTCCGGGATCACCTGATCGCTGATCGAGAGCCCCGAATTCGGCGACGACAGGCCCGGAACGCCGAAGACGTTGACCGAGCTACCTCGGGCATCCGGCAAAACGCCGAGCACGCGCAGGCGGATCATCCAGGGATTGAATGGTTCGACCGGCGGCGCTTTGGTGTAGATCGGCGCCGATGCGAGATCGGCAGCTTGCAGCGACATGGTGGCCCCACCGAATGCCGCCGCGAGCACGAGCAGCGAGGCTGTCGTCAGAATTGTTCTTGTTCTCATCAAATTCTCCGATTCCCAAGTCAGCGCGGGGACTCGCGCGACGTCTCTGTCACACACGCGGCATCGCGAGGGATTTGATGCGAATCAAAATCGGGCGGTCGAGACACGATTAAGTCGCCATGTTGCGAAAGGATCACGGCCGTAGGGCGTGATGACTGACTTTTCTTCGAATCGTCATTCCGCTCTATATTTTTTGTTTGAGCATGATCTTCTCGGAAAAGCGGTTTCCACGTTTGCGGATCACGCTCTAATGCAATCCAGCTACAGCGGTAACGCGCGATCGAGGGGCCTCGAAGTTGCGCCGCCTGTCATGCCCGCGCATACGCGGGGGTTCATTGAGGCAGTAATGTTCGCCAAGTTGCCCGGCTTCCTTCTCTATCTGAAGGGTGCCGGCCGGCAATTGACTAATCAATTCCGCGTCGCCCCTGGTTCGGACGTCGGATTGGAAATGATCCTGGTGCGGCATATGGTGGCCGAGCCGGGCGCGAGCGGCGAGTTGGGCGTTGCCTAGCCGATCTCGACATAAACCTTCGTATCGTTCCGTCCCACTCTTTGGATACCCGACGATTACCTACGTTCAATTGAGCTGCTGATGGCGTTCGTTCTAGGCTGCCTCCTGCCCTCCTTGGGCGTTTCCTCCCTAGACTTCGGCCGCTTGTGGCAACGCAGGCGGCCATTTTCTTTGTCAGATGGCCGCTGACTCGCATGGCGCTCCTGCAATTGGCTCGGAAACGAGTGGGCGGGCCGTAAATGAGCGTCATCATCGATACCAATCTAGCCGAACGCCTTAAGGCCAAGCTTGATGAGCTAAATAAGAAGGCGATCGACGCCATCACGTCCGGCAAGCTCACAGATGGGCGCCAGTATCAGCGCAATGTGGGGTGAAGGCGACCGCCGCCGCGCGCACCTGCTCGCTTAGACGCTGGAAGACATCCTGAAAGACCAGGAGGAGAGGGATGGTACGTGTTTCGACATTGGAACGGCGTTCCAATTCGGAGGACGAGAAGGGCCGAGCTGATGAAGCTCGTTGGCGATCTGTGCACCATCGAGCTGCTGAACAACAAAGGGGTCAGCATCTACATCGAGCCGGAGAAGATCGATGGCGGGCTCATCCTGTAGACCGGCGCGATCAAGGAATCAGTCTGGCAGGGCACCGTTGGCCTGGTGCTCAAGAAGGGCAACACCGCCTTCAAGCATGAGCCGCAGACCGGCACCTATTTCCACGGCCAGGATGTCAAGGCCGGCGATTGGGTTGTATTCCGGCCCTGCGATGCTCGCCGCGTCCGGATCAAGGGCGTGGATTGCCGCATGGTCGAGGACACGCTGCTCGACATGGTGGTCGACAACCCCGACGTGATCACACACCGCTGATAGTGACACCGTTTGGCGGAGCTTTCGGGCGCACTGAACTAGAGCGGGTCGTTTTGTCGGCTTTGAGACCAATATCCACCACATGACGCTACACACACCCAGTACGAAGCGACTGTAGCCAACTTTCAAAATCGGCACACCGCTTGCTTCATTCGGGGCACCATCACCGGTCGCAGGCGGGGCGGTGCTGTAGGGACGGACTCGGCACGCCCTCCATGGCGTCCGGCCGCCCCGCCAATTTGTTGTGGGGCGACATGAAACAACATGTTCGAGCGGCTGCAACTGCGGTCGCAGCCGCTCACGCTCCGCCGTGATGTCCTTAGCGTGTACGAACAGGAATCCACCAACTCTTCCTCCGAGCTTCCCCGTTGATGTCCGTCGGTCGCCTGGCCACCCGGATCACGACGCGCCTTGCATTTTTTGTCGCCGGCTTCGGCATTGCGGGCTGGGTGCCGCTGGTGCCGTTCGCGAAGGAGCGGCTGGCTGTCGATAACGGAGTTCTCGGTTTTCTGCTGCTCTGTCTGGGCATCGGCTCGGTCGTCTCGATGCTTTTGACCGGTTTGTTGAGCGCGCGCTACGGCAGCAAACCGATCATCCTGATCGGCTGGTTCGGAATTGCGCTCATCCTGCCGTGGCTCGCGGTTGCCGGTACGCCTCTGGCGCTCGGGGCCGCGCTGGTTGCCTTCGGCGGCTCGCTCGGCTTGGTCGATGTCGCTGCGAGTATCAATGCGCTCGAACTGGATCGTGCAGCGAAGCGTCCGCTGATGTCCGGCTTTCACGCGCAATTCAGCATCGGCGATGCCGGCTCCGACGCGATGACTGCATTGGCGGGCTGCACCTTGGGGCTTTTTCATCAACCCTAATAATACACGCGCGTGTCGAGCCCCGATCGTCTTCAGCGAGCTTTGCTCCTCGCGCCCGTGAATAACGGGGAGCGGGGGAAACTTCGTTTCTTCGCCTCTCGGTAGAGCTACGAGTCGTGTAGCTCACCCGCTCGGGCAGTACCCTCCGGTTCCCTCGCGCGAGCATCGCTCGAGATCATCTTGCATGCTCCGCCCAAGCAGCGACAGCACGGGCTCATGATCGAATCCTGCGCATCTTGCGCCGTCGACGTTGATCAGCGGGCGCCTTATCAGGAGCGGATCGCTCAGCATCAGCGCGAGTGCGCTCGCCGCGTCGCTTAAGTCGGGATTGATTTCGCCTGACTTGATACGGGGCGCGGCGCGGTTGAACCAGGATCCGACCGGCGTATTGCCGAAGAACTGGCGCAGTTCCTCTGCGCGCCACGGCTTCTTCAAGATATCCTTGGCAATCACGTGGTGGCCCGCGGCCTTCAGCGCCTGCATCTGGCGCGCGTTGGTGGCGCATCCGGGTTTTTGATAGAAAATGATCGTCGCCATGGCGTCGCCTAATTCAGCACCCTGAGCTCTACGATGGGCGCGGTGGCGCCGCGTTCGAAAATCCTATCGACCTTCTTGCGGACAGCTTCCAGGGTCAGCGGCTTGACCAGCACGCCGTGCGCGCCCGCCTTGATGCCTTCGACCGCGGTGGGCTCGTCGGATTTGTCGCAGACGATCAGGATCCGCACCTCGGGAAAATGGGCCGCCAATTGGCCGATTAACGCCGGCCCCTTTTGCCCCAAAAAGGAGGCGCCGAGTAGCACCACATCCGGTTTCAACCAATCGACGCCCCTGACAAAAGCCTCTTCCGGCGTTGCAAGCTCGTGCGTCTCGATCTCGTCATGCAGCATAAGTTGCAAAGTCACGCGGGTGATCTCGTCATCGTCGACCACGAATATCCGTCGCTGGCCCTCCGCCTTCGAGGTTTCGACATCTTGCTGCACTGTCGCTCTCCTGAAAATCGCGCCGACAAAGCGGCTTGCAAGAGCAATTAGCAATTTCCGTTCCCCGCATGAACGCATCGAAAGGGCCCGCGCCAAGCCGGCTTTTGCCCGTTTGATGCTTGCGATCCTTGTTCGGCTTCTGACAGCGGCACAATTGCTGTCACCTTCAAAACACCTGGTGTCATCCGCGGGCTCGCTGGTTTTTCAACGCGAAATCAGAAGCTTAAAGAGCGTAGACAGCCTTGGCACGGGGGTTGCTATCACAATGCAGCAACACTGAGTGAGGGCTGAGTGCACGCAGACGCGCAAGACGAGCGATGCTCTCCTTCCCTTGAACCCGTGTGCCTCGTTTCTGAGAGAGAAACAAAGCTGGCGCGCGAGCCAGCGCGCAAACTTTGGCAAATCGGTTGATGGAGAGCAACATGTCTTCACTGAGACAAATCGCGTTCTACGGCAAGGGTGGCATCGGCAAGTCGACCACCTCGCAGAACACGCTGGCGGCGCTGGCCGAAATGGGCCACAAGATCCTGATCGTGGGCTGCGATCCCAAGGCGGACTCGACCCGCCTGATCCTGCACGCCAAGGCGCAGGACACGATTTTGAGCCTGGCGGCGAGTGCCGGCAGCGTCGAGGACCTTGAACTCGAGGACGTGATGAAGATCGGCTATCAGGACATCCGCTGCGTCGAGTCGGGTGGTCCGGAGCCGGGCGTCGGCTGCGCGGGCCGGGGCGTCATCACGTCGATCAACTTCCTGGAAGAGAACGGCGCCTATGAGAACATCGACTACGTCTCCTACGATGTGCTCGGCGACGTCGTCTGCGGCGGTTTTGCGATGCCGATCCGCGAGAATAAGGCGCAGGAGATCTACATCGTCATGTCCGGCGAGATGATGGCAATGTATGCCGCCAACAACATTTCCAAGGGCATCCTGAAATATGCCAATTCTGGCGGCGTGCGGCTCGGCGGCCTGATCTGCAACGAGCGGCAGACCGACAAGGAGCTGGAACTGGCGGAGGCGCTTGCCAAGAAGCTCGGCACCCAGCTGATCTATTTCGTGCCGCGCGACAACGTCGTGCAGCATGCGGAGCTGCGCCGCATGACCGTGCTGGAGTATGCGCCGGAGTCCCAGCAGGCCGATCACTATCGCAATCTTGCGAGCAAGATCCACAACAATGGCGGCAAGGGCATCATTCCGACCCCGATCTCCATGGATGAGCTCGAGGACATGCTGATGGAGCACGGCATCATGAAGCCAGTTGACGAGTCCATCGTCGGCAAGACCGCCGCCCAGCTCGCCGCCGAGTAAAGAGCATACCGATGGAGGCCGGCTTTCCCAATGCTTGATAAGGGAGGCCGGCGTTCCAGCGAAAAATCTCGTGACCAGCATCACGATGCAGCGGAGCATACTTGATCGCGGTGGAAAGGTCGGCAATCCATGTTCGAAGCGCAATTCTTTCCGCTTATGGCTGCCAGAGCGAATGATGCGAACGGCGAGCGGCATAGGGGAATTGCGACCTACCGCCTGCTCACTGGGGCGCACCCCGCAGATGCCGACACAACCAGTGACAGCAATTTCGATCGCCACGTGCTGGCGTCCATTCTGGCGGCCGCCACGATGGATGGTGGTCTTCTTTCCGAGAAGGTCGGTCTGTCCAGCCATGAGCTGGCCGCGTTGCTGGAGCAGTACTTCCCGTCGATTCGGATGAACGCCGAGCAGTTGCTCTTGCGTTTCAAGCGCAATGAGAGCGACGAGGCCGCAATGTTGCGTGATCTCCTGCTCGCGCAACGCTCGACTGAAGGCGACATCGGCAACTGGCTAGCTGCGATGATCGCGCGTCGCGCGATCGAGCCAAATCACCTCTGGGAAGACCTCGGATTGCGCAATCGTGGTGAATTATCCCGGCTCTTAAGCCGCCATTTTGCGCCGCTCGCCGCGCGCAATGTCAACAATATGCGCTGGAAGCGGTTCTTCTATCGCATGCTGTGCGAGGGCGACGGCCTTGTGATGTGCACGACACCGGTGTGCACGCAATGTAAGGACTTCAACCGCTGCTTTGGCGATGAAAGTGGCGAGAGCCGGATGGCTGAGCGCCGGCGTGACGTACTGTTGCAGGCGGCTAACCCGGACGCCGCCAGCATCTGGCCTATGTGAGCGACACGGGATGGATCGTCCGTTGGCCAGACTTCCAACCGATGACCGCGCGGATCGCGCTGGCTTCGACGAGGTGCAGGTGGATACGACCTGCGCCCATTTCAGCAGGCAATGTCCCGACGCCGGCTGGAAGGATATGTTGCTCAAGGCCGGGCTGCGCCCGACGCGCCGGCGCGTGATCTTAAGCGAGTTGTTGTTTGCCAGGGCGAGCGGCATGTCACCCGAGCGGCATGTCACCGCAGAGATGTTATTTGCCGAGGCGCGTGAGACCGGCTTTCCGGTCTCACAGTCTACCGTCTACAAGACTTTGAACCAGTTCACGCGAGCCGGCCTATTGGGTCGGATCCGTGTTGACGGTTCGCGATCATTTTTTGACACCAACACCACGCCGCATCCGCATTATTATCTGCACGGCGACGATATCCTGCTCAACGGTCCCGATGCGAATCCCCTGCTTGTGAATGTTCCCGTGCCGCTGCCGGGCCACGCAGTCTCGCGCGTCGATCTGATCATCCATCTGCGTCGCAAGCCGAGTTGATGCCAAGCGATCGCGCCCTGAGATAAGCCGACGCGTCGACTTTGCCACGCTGTCGCGTTTGCGACAATCCGGCTGAGCCGAAAACTGCGTGCTTGTTCAACAGCTTGGGGCGGGTGCCGGCGTGGCATGCGGGTTGCTGAAGCCTTGCTTTGCCAAAGACAACAAGGAGCTTCGCATGATCGCCGCCGCCTCTGCCAAACCGTCATGGTCCGAGACGGCATCGGGAAGTCCGATCGTGCTCAACGACACGACACTGCGCGACGGCGAACAGGCGCCTGGCGTTGCCTTCACTACCGACGAAAAGGTGGCGATCGCGCGGGCGCTGGCGCGGGCCGGCGTTACCGAGATCGAAGCCGGGACGCCGGCGATGGGCAGTGAAGAGATCGCCGCCATCCGCGCCATCGTTGAGGTCGGTCTCCCGCTCACCATCATCGGCTGGTGCCGGATGCGTGAAGCCGATGTCGATGCGGCGATCGAGGCCAAGGTGTCGATGGTCAATGTCTCGATTCCGGCATCTGACGTGCAGATTGCCGCCAAGCTTAGCGGTGACGGCGAGCTGGCCCTAGAGCAGGTGAGGCGGGTGGTCAGTTACGCTCGCGAGCGGGGGCTTGAGGTCGCCGTCGGCGGCGAAGACTCCTCCCGCGCTGACGTCGATTTTCTCATCACGCTGATCGCCATCGCAAAAGCCGCGGGCGCACGGCGCTTTCGCATTGCCGATACGCTCAGTGTGCTTGATCCCGACTCCACCTATGCGCTGATCGCGCGTTTGCGCGCGACCACCGATCTCGAGCTCGAATTTCACGGCCATGACGATCTCGGGCTCGCAACCGCCAATACGCTCGCCGCCATCAAGGGGGGCGCAAGCCACGCCTCGGTGACCGTCATAGGGCTCGGCGAGCGAGCGGGCAATGCGCCGCTGGAAGAAGTCGCCGTCGCGCTCAAACAGCTCTACGGGCGCGCCACCGGCATCGTGCTGCCGGAGCTCGAGAACGTCGCCGCGGTAGTGGCAGCCGCGGCTGCACGTACAATTCCTCTGAACAAGGCCATCGTCGGGGAGCATGTGTTCACCCATGAATCCGGCATTCATGTCCATGGCTTATTGCAGGATCAACGCACCTATCAGTGGCTCGACCCCCATTTGCTTGGTCGGTTCAATCGTATTGTGATCGGCAAGCATTCCGGGCTGTCCGCGATCACGACGCTGCTTGACGAGTTGCAGCTCGCCGCCAGCTCCGAGGAGGCAAACCAGATCCTCTCGCGGGTGCGAAGACATGCCATCGAGCACAAGCGGCCAGTGGCGCGCGAGACGGTGGCGGCGATCTGGCGCGACATCCGCGAGTGCTCGTTGACAAATTGCGCGTGAGGCGGGCCATGGTCCGGCACCATCACGGCCGATCACTTCGAAACCGTGGGCGTGCCGCGGAAATCCTCGCTGCTCGCGCTGATGCGCCAACGCATAGTCTACGTAGACAATATAGAGCGCCGCGTGCGCGAAGCAGCGTCGCAAGAAGTGACCAGCCTGTGCTGCGTCCCGACCACCGGCCGGAGGGCATAACAAGGAGAGTTTCGATGAGCAACAAACAGAGGGCAGCCAGCATCCTGGATCGGCTCAACAAGGCCTCGTCGGCTGAAGATTTTTTTGCGCTGCTTGGCGTCGACTACGACCCCAAGATCGTCAATGTCGCGCGCCTGCATATCTTAAGGCGCATGGGGCAATATCTCGCCAAGGAACAATTCGAAGGTAGCGCAGAGGCGGAGGTCACGGCGCGGTGCAAGGCGGTGCTGGAGCAGGCTTACGCCGATTTCGTGTCGTCCTCGCCGATCGATCAGCGGGTGTTCAAGGTCTTGAAGGATGCGGTCGCCGAGCCCAAGAAACCGGCGGCCTTCGTGCCGTTGAGCTCGCTGAAATAGCCTCATGTATAAGTTCAGATCTGCCTCAAGCATGTCGGTGCAGTGTGTTGTGCCATTCGCCTTCCTCCAGATCAACTCTCTACAGCAACGCGCGAAGCCACGCTGTCGCCTTCCCGACGTATGGCGGATTGTATTGTCTGCGATGCTAACTGACCCCTTCATCAATTTTTCTCAAGTCATTGATCGGAGCTCTGATTTTCGATCGCGTGCAACTGGTACGACACTTGCTGTTCTCCGGCCAAGTCCGTCATTGGCGCCGGCCTACACAGAATTGTTGCCGTCCGAGATGAGATTTGGAGAAAGACCAAGCATGTTGCCGTACTGCTCGCCGCTCGCGCCGGCATCATCTTGTGGCTCACGCTCGCGTTAATGCCGTTCGAACTTATCTTTGACGCCATTGAGGCTGGGATTGACCGGGCGTTGGCCGCTAATGGGTAACTCGCGTTTCCACGCTACCTCTGGAGAAGGCATGCACAGTATCGTTTCCATCAAGCAGGTTCCCGATTTCGCGCAGATCGGCGTCAATCCCCTTACCAACACCATCTTGCGTCAGGGTGGGCGAGTATCGTCAAACAAGACGCCTTGTTTGCGCGCGAGGCCGCGCGCTTATTGCGTGAAAAGTTCTCCAGCAAGATCACCGCGCTCACCAGGCTCGATGTGTAGCGCCGCGCCGAACGGGGCGCGTCGACGTTGCGCACAAAGCTGCCGTGCCTTGCCAACCATGAAGGAAGCGAGCCAGATTTGCCGCGGTCTCATAACCGACGCCCTGCGCGCGCCGCTGGGGCCAGTTGTGAAATGGAGCGGGCAGGAGGCCAGCGTCGAGAACATCTCGAAATGCGGCGTGCGGCTCGCCGATCATAGTCAAGCGTGTCTTTGCGCCTTCGCCACAAACCGAGAGGAGGCGGATGGGAGCCACGAAGCAGCCGACCGAGTTGCTGATGAAAGCCATCTTGAAGGGCCGACCCAAGCTAGAAACCGGTCTTGTGGCGCAGGCGCGCGGGTTGTGAGGGGGACAAGGCTATGAGCAACATCACCACAGCTCCTACGCCGGTCGCGGGCGGCCGCGCAGGAGCGAAAAGAGAATTGCCGGAGCACTTTAAGGCCTACAAGCATATCTGGGTCTTCGTCGAGCAGGAGCGCGGCCAGGTGCATCCCGTCTCCTGGGAGCTCATGGGTGCGGGCCGCAAGCTTGCCGACAAGCTGAAGGTTGATCTCGCTGCGGTTGTTATCGGCCCGGAGGGCGAGGCCGCGCGTAACGCCGCGCTCGAGTCCTTCTGCTACGGCGCCGACCTAGCCTATCTCGTGACCGAGAATGTGCTGTCGGAGTATCGCAACGAGTCCTACACGAAGGCGCTGACCGATCTCGTCAATACCTACAAGCCAGAGATCCTGCTGTTGGGCGCAACCACGCTCGGTCGCGACCTTGCGGGCTCGGTAGCCACCACCCTACTGACGGGTCTCACCGCCGACTGCACCGAGCTCGATGTCGACGCGGATGGTTCGCTTGCGGCCACGCGTCCGACATTTGGCGGATCGCTGCTTTGCACGATCTACACTTTGAATTACCGGCCGCAGATGGCAACCGTCCGCCCGCGCGTGATGCCGATGCCAGAGCGCGTCGCGCGCGATGCCGCCCGCATTATCATCCATCCGCTCCGCCTGCTCGAAGAAGACATCGTCACCAAGGTGCTATCCTTCGTGCCGGACCGTGATTCGGCCAAATCCAATCTTGCCTACGCCGACGTCGTCGTCGCCGGCGGGCTGGGGCTGGGCTCGCCGGAGAGTTTCCAGCTGGTACGACAGCTCGCCGACGTGCTCGGCGCGGAATATGGCTGTTCGCGGCCGCTGGTACAAAAGGGCTGGGTCAGCTCCGACCGGCAGATCGGCCAGACCGGCAAGACCATCCGGCCGAAGCTCTATATTGCCGCAGGTATTTCCGGCGCGATCCAGCATCGGGTCGGCGTGGAGGGCGCCGATCTGATCGTTGCCATCAATACCGACAAGAACGCACCGATCTTCGACTTCGCCCATATCGGCATCGTCAATGACGCTATGCACTTGTTGCCCGCGCTGACGGCCGCATTTCGTGCACGGCTTTCGCCGCATTCGCGCGACCGGATCGCGAGCTAGAGGAGGTTGTTATGATCGAGGAGAAGTTCGATGCAATCGTGGTCGGCGCCGGCATGTCGGGCAACGCGGCGGCGCTGGCCATGGCCAAACGCGGCATGAAGGTGCTGCAGCTCGAGCGCGGTGAATATGCTGGATCGAAGAATGTCCAGGGCGCAATCCTCTACGCCGACATGCTGGAAAAACTAATCCCAGACTTCCGCGACGACGCACCGCTCGAACGTCATCTCGTCGAGCAACGGTTCTGGATGATGGACGATCGCTCGCATGTCGGCGTGCACTACCGCTCCGAGGACTTCAACGAGGAGCGTCCGAACCGGTACACGATCATCCGCGCGCAGTTCGATAAATGGTTCTCCTCGAAAGTGCGCGAGGCCGGCGCGACCGTGCTGTGCGAGACCACCGTCACTGAGCTCGCGCGGGACCCCAATGGGAAAGTCATCGGTGTTCGTACAGATCGTCGCGACGGCGAAATCCACGCAGATGTCGTGGTACTGGCCGAAGGCGTTAATGGCCTGCTCGGTACGCGTGCGCGCCTGCGCGAGCGGCCCAAGCCCGACAAGGTGGCACTCGCGGTTAAGGAAATGCACTTCTTGCCGCGTGAGACCATCGAGGCCCGTTTCAATCTCAAGGGCGACGAAGGCGTCGTTGTCGAAGCGGCCGGCACCATTTCTTGCGGCATGACAGGGATGGGCTTCATCTATGCCAATAAAGAATGCATATCGATCGGCATCGGCTGTATCGTCGCCGACTTTCAGCGCACTGGAGAGACGCCATATGGGCTGCTCGATCGCTTCAAGCGTCATCCATCCGTGGCGCCCCTGATCGAGGGCTCGGAGGTCAAGGAATATTCTGCGCACCTCATCCCTGAAGGTGGCTACAAGGCAATCCCGCAGCTGTATGGCGAAGGCTGGGTCGTGGTCGGCGATGCGGCCCAGCTCAACAATGCCATTCATCGCGAGGGCTCTAACCTCGCGATGACCTCGGGCCGCATTGCGGCGGAAGCTATCGTCCAGGTGAGATCGCGGCGTCATCCCATGACTGCGGCAAATCTGTCGCTCTACAAGAAGATGCTGGACGAATCCTTCGTGATCAAGGATCTCAAGAAGCACAAGGATATGCCGATGCTGATGCATACCAACTCGCAAAACTTCTTTCTCACCTATCCGCAGCTCGTCTCCAGGGCGATGCAGAACTATGTACGCGTCGACGGCACGCCGAAGGCCGAGAAGGAGAAGCTGACGTTGAAATCCTTTGTCAATGCGCGGTCATGGACCGGTTTATTTGGCGACGCATTCCGCCTCGCGCGCGCGTGGCGGTAGCCCATCAGAATCAAAGCCAAGGAAGCTGAAATATGAATGTCGAGACATCAGTGCGCGTCGAGGACAAGCTGTTCTACAACCGCTATCTTGTCGACGTCGGTCATCCCCACATCAAAGTACGCGCACATACGAAACCGTCCCCACAGCTGCTTGCACTCTTGAAGGTCTGTCCGGCGCGCTGCTATGAGATCAACCACAAGGGGCAGGTCGAGGTCACCGTCGACGGCTGCATCGAATGCGGCACCTGCCGCGTCATCGGCGAAGCCACTGGCGACATCGAATGGAGCTATCCGCGTGGCGGATATGGGGTGTTATTCAAGTTTGGATGAGGGCTGAACGGCAGGCGGCGCGTCATCGCCAAGAAGCACGGCCCAAGATTGGTCCACGAGCGACCTGATCAATTCGCTGCGACGATGCCGGGACAAGGCAGCTGGGGCGAATAGTTGCTCGTGCACTACCCTAAGCGCCGCAGCCAATCGATCATATGCGGCGAGATCTCTTGATGCGCACGCCGGCCGACGACGCCTCAACATGCCTGCAGCGGAACACCGGTTTCCGGCTGATAGACAAGAACGGAGGGGTCGCTCAACGACTGTGGGACCAGGGGGGACCAAACGACTGGTATGATCAACTATCGCGGCGACGGGTCATTCGGTAAGCGGGTCCGAGCCGGCAAGAGGACCGAGCACGTAAAGCTCGTTGCGGGCGAAGCAATCTTTGCGAAAGAGCACGTCGGTCCCATTTCGGAGCAGTTGGCCGAGCGGGGTAAACTCATCGGGGCTCCCACGAATGGCGCGGCCACGGATGGCGAGCGCTTCCGAATCCGGCAAGCTGGCCGTGCAGCATCGCAATAACGCACCAACCACGAACTCCTCCGGAGCCGCGGCAACGCTCGCCCGATCGAGGAGCAAGCTCCCTGGCACACGGCGAGCGGCGCATAAGTGAAGTGCGACAACTCGCAACGCTCCAGTCTCTGCAGCGAACCGTAGAGATGCTTGTCGAGGGGCGATTTGGGATGCTGGGAATGACGGCCAGCGCTCCCTTGGCGGCGATGGCTTGCCTCTGGCGATCGGCGTCATCGGCTGCATTAGCCATGACGACCTCAGCGCGCAATCCTTCGATCAAGGCGGCGACTTATGGTGCATTACCCTTTTAACCCGCGGTCACTGTGAAGCGCAGCGGGCATCCCAATCCTCGAACGGCCATGTGGATCTGCTCAGGCACCGCGCGGACGACCGACGGCCTGATCTTCAGACCTCTTTTTTGCCCCGGCAGCGTGCTGATGGGCTCGGCCGATGCTGCAATCAACGATCGATACTCGAAGTCTGGATCGTCAGACATCGCTTCGAAGATGCGCCACCATACACCCTTCCCGCTCCAGCGGCTGAAGCGCCGGAAAACGCTGTTCCAATCGCCAAACGCCTCTGGAAGATCACGCCAGGGAGCGCGCGTACGCACAATCCATAGAACGCCCTCCACGAACATCCGGTAGTCGCGTCCAGTCGATCCCCTTTTGTCAGCCCGGCCGATAATCAGCGGCGCCATCCGATCCCACGGCGCGTCGCTCAAAACCATACGGTCGATCATACCCAAGACTGCCTCCCCAAAAGCAGTCTTGAACTGAATGTGCCGGCTTAAGGGAATCCCAGGAGGTCCACAGGACCTAGTAAGCGGCAAACGGTGGTTCCGATTGCTCCAACTTCGCCAGCGCAAACTCTCTCTTGGTCATTAAGGCCTTTCTTCGGCGGACGACCGATGCTGCTGCGTCTGAGAGAATGCACGCTTTGGCCAATTTGGCTCATTCTAATTCTCTAAGCCCGTCAGCTTGTCGAAAGCTGATCCTAGTAGAGTGAGAACTAGAGAGCGACACTATCCGCTCAGGATTGCGAACCGGCTCCAACCGGAGGGGAACATGGACCCACTCAACAATATCAACCCATTCGACCGAGATTTCGCTACGTACAACGCCACGGTGACACAACAGCAACAGCAGCAAGCGGAATTTGAGCCGCACTTGGATGAAGTGCCGCAACGCGATGCCGCTCCCGTCGCAGGGATGATGGACGAAGCCATCCTAGCATCGTCTCTCGAGCCAACCGTGCGCGATCACCAAGCGCCGGATTTTGGAGAAGCCGTTCGTCACTTGAACCGGCGCGACGGCTACCAGCCGGCTCCGGACGAGCTGACCGGGAGCGACCCCCTGCCAAGACACGAGGTCCTCATGGGTGAGGATTACACAGGGCAGTTGAGACCAGCGAAGAGGCAGAGGACGCTAAGCCATCCGCAAGGGGAGGCCATTGAGCGGCAGCTGAGCGAGACCGGCAATTCCGCCGGTCGCGTGCTGATGGAAGACGCCGGCCCACCGTCGCCTTTCGGGCGAGCTGTCGGTTCGCCACTGGTCCTGCCTGCGGAAGGTTACGATCAGGATCTGCTGTGGGCGAGGATGGAAGACGCCGGCCCATCGTCGTCTCTCGGGCCAACCGCGCGCCATCCCCAAGCCCCGGATTTCGGAGAGGCCGTTCGTCCCTTGAACTGGCGCTACGGCCACCAGCACGCGCCGGACGAGCTGATCGCTGCGCGGGAGGGGAGCAGCCTCCTGCCGAGCCAGGACAACCGACCGACCAGCTTCGTGATCAACACTGACCGTTACACGGCGCTGTTGGTGCCCGCGGGGCTGATGAGGCAGAGCACCCCACTCAATCCACCAGGCGCTGCCGTTCGTCTCGGATCTCGACCGGAAAACGTTCCGCAGCCCAGCGCGCGGCCGGGGAATCGGGCCTCGCCAGAGCTGCTTGGACGGAGGATGGAGCAAGCCGCGCCGGCGTCCGCCGGGGCTGAGGCGATGTCCCCAGCGGTCGTCGAGACTTTTGATGCTTCATTGGCCGTTCCCGAGGACTTTTCCCACGGCACCCAACCCGCCCCGGAGACGATGCTCTCGAAGCTGGGCCGCTGGGGCCTCTTGCCGGATGCGGCGCAGCCGGTAACGCGCTACGACATTCGCGGTGAGCGCTACACCGCCGTCTTGGGGCCGGGAGGGCCCGATGACGTTCAGCTCATCCATCACCCTCGAGTTGGTAGCGACGCTGCGCCAGCGGCACCGGCGAGGGCTCCGTCAGACGTCTAGCGCTGTCTTCACTCTCTGGTCAATTTGCCGTCCACACCGCAGGGAGCTGCGTGATGACCTCTCGATTTGGACGCGCCCATCCGGGCCATAGGAACGGGTTGGCCGATCGGACATTAGCAATGCATGTCCGTACCGCGGGAGGGTTGGCAGTCGAGCCAGCCATCCACCTCAAGGCCCCAGTTTCTCATCAGCTGGGGCCGCTCCTTTCCCGAGAGCATCTGGGGGCGCATAAACAGCCTGGGTGAGCGCCGGCATTTTTTCCACAGCGCAAAAAAAGTTAGTGTGTGCCGCCCCCGAAAAGTCCATTCCTGTTTTGGGTCCTTTGGGCCTATCCACTGCGTGAGCGCCGCAGGGCCCCAGCTCTGCCTCCTGAGCTGGGGCTTCATTCTCGAAACAAACTAGCAATGGAGTGCGTCCCTCAAACCATAAAGACGATGTTCCGGAGATCGTCGGGCTATCCATTTACCGCTGATACCCGCGCGGATGATGATTGGTGGACTTCGGTTGCAACACGAATGCTGCCAGTCGAAATGCTCATGTAACAGGTCGATCGCTAGAGTCCGCGCTCGGAAGGCGGGGCATTGGTCGCTTCAAACAAGGCGCCAGCCTGACCTGGAGAACCACGCCTGCTGCCAAACGGCCGGCCTTGCCTATCCTCGTCCGATGCTCGAATTTACGGCGCTGCCCTCGACGCGGCTCTACGAAGCCTACTTCGAAAAGCAATGGGGCGAGAAGGAGCTTTCAGCCCGATGCCGCCGCCCAGCCGGCGCCGCGCGAGATCCAGCACGTTGTCGATCAGCCCCGCCATCCTCACGACAGTGGTCTGCATCATGGCGATGATCTGACGCTCCTTTTCGGTCTGCGCCGTCCTGTCCAGGATGCGTGCGCCTGCGCTGATGGAGGCGAGCGGATTGCGCAGATCGTGAACGAGCACCGCGATGAACTGCTCACGCAGCTCCGAGGCCTCATGCTCGCGCAGCAGCCTTTCTTCGGCCGCCCTCTCGGCGTTCCTCGCCAACTCCCGAGCCTTGAGGAGCTCCTGTTCGTAAGAGGTCGGTCCGTCGCCCTGATGAGCGCCAGGCGGCTGGACAGAGGCTTGCCGTCTGCATCGCTTCGCTCAGTCGCGTTGGCGATCATCTGCGGTACCTGTCCGTGGGCCCTGACCACGTCGATGGCGAATTCCTCGAACGAGCCCTGCATCCGCAATAGGGGCGCGATGTGCGTTTCGTAATAGATGCGCGCCGCGATCGTGAGGACGTCGCTCAGATTGTGCTCGATCATCTGATCGGCGGCACGGCCGGTCCAGCCGGGAAAGTCCGGTTCGCGACGTACAGCGCGCGAGCGACCCCGCCTCAGCGTTTGGTCGCCGATACCCGCACCCCCGATGTGGTTCGCGCCCGTGCAGGAAATCTACGCCGAACTGGATCCTGTCGTGCTGTTGCGCAACATTCGGGCCGCGCAGGAATCGCTCGCCGCCCTTGCCGACAGAAAGTTTGCAAGCGACGCCTCCGCGGCGCCACAGTTGATCGAGCTCTACCTCGCAAGCTTACGAACGGCCTGGAAAGATGGCCGGACACGGCCGACAGACAAGCCGGTCATGAAAGCGAAGAGAGGAGGGCGGCGGCCCGACGCACTCATTCGTGTAACCGTCGAACTACGAGCATGGTACGAAGCTGAACCGTGGCGGACGGGCAGCGAGCTTCTGTCCCAAACTGCAGGCAGAATATCCGAGCTCTATTCTGATAAGCTCCTGCGAACGCTTCAGCGTCGCCTTAAATCCTGGCGAAGCGAGCAGGCGAACGCGCTGCTGTTTGCATCGGCCCAAGACAGCACGAACTGACAACGTTGCAATACCTAATAACGAGCAAGCCGCGCCGGAGGAGGCCGGCCGTTGCGCAACCCCGGCCAGCTCCACGGCCGGCCTGCTCTCCCTCTGCCGGGGAGCAAATTGCCGGGCAGTCTTGGAAGGTCGGTAGATTACCGGCTATCCTGGATGCCTCAGGGGAGCGTCGGGCCTCGAGCGTCCGGGCATAAGACCAAAATCGCTGAAAGGCTGCGAGCGGGTGACCCTAAAAGCGGGTCCCGCGTTGAGCCCTCTAGCGGCCATCCGGAGGTGTGAGGATAACCTCGAAAGTGGCCTGTTTGGAAGTCCTCAAAAAGAACCGAATCGAACCTAATTCCGCAAGTGCTGAATTTGCTTTGAACATTTTTTAAACGGATGCTTGTAGGCTGTCAGAAGTTCTCCTATATTTCTGACAGTGGAGTGAGAGCCATGCCCCCCCTGAGCGCCCGGATTTTGGAAGTCACCAAGGAACTGCCCGAAGGCGCACCCATTGCTGCCAAGGCGCTTTTGCACCTTGGGAAGCGTGCTGCCGTCGATCAGGCCCTTTCGCGTCTTGCCGAGCGAGGAAAACTTCTGCGTGCGAGGCGGGGCGTATATCTGCGTCCGGTCGAAAGCCGTTTCGGGGTTAGAGCTCCGTCAGTCGAAAAAGTCGTTGAGGAAACCAAGGCTCGCAGCGGCGAGACCATTGTTTCCAGCGGCGCGGCGGCGGCCAACCACCTTGGTTTGACAACGCAGGTACCTGTCCGTCAGGTTTATCTGACCTCCGGTCCTTCTCGCGAACTCCACCTCGGCAAGCAAGTTGTCCAGCTCAAGCATGCGCCGCGTTGGCAGCTTATCCTGGCCAACCGTCGTGCAGGTGAGGTGGTGCGTGCGCTTGCCTGGGTCGGTCCCAAGACGGCAGAACGAGCATTGCGGTCGGTCAGTCAGAAACTGACCCCAACCGAAGTGAGTGAACTTAAGTCCGCGGCGTCTTCATTGCCGACTTGGCTTGCCAGGCCGGTAAGCGAACTGCGTGTCTGACAAGTTCCTAAGTCTGTCTGATGCCGAGCGCCGAGAGGCGCTCGGCGTTGCTGCTTCCAATTCAGGACGTCCGGCACATCTCCTTGAGAAAGATGTCTGGGTTGTTTGGTGCTTGAACGCACTCTTTTCCTCTCCAGTCGGAGAGCACCTCGTTTTCAAGGGCGGTACGTCCCTTTCCAAGGCGTACGGCGCAATCCGCCGCTTCTCAGAAGACGTCGACCTTACCTACGACATTCGGGCAATAGCCCCTGATCTCGTGAAAACAAGCGAGAGCAATCCGGTCCCTCAGACCCGTAGCCAGGGCAAAAAATGGAGCGACCAGGTCCGAGAGCGACTTCCAGTTTGGGTGAAAGAAAAGGCGCTTCCCGTTATCAATCAGTGTCTGGAAAACGACAAGCTGAGTGCAAAGGCGGAGGCCGAAGGTGACAAAATCTTCGTCAGATACGCTCCCTTGGAGACAGGCAATGGCTATGTGAGCCCCGCCGTCATGCTTGAATTCGGCGCAAGATCCACGGGCGAGCCGAGCGAGCTTCATGACGTGGTTTGCGACGCCGCCGAGTATCTTGAAACCCTCGAGTTTCCCACTGCCAGGCCGAAAACCATGAAAGCGGAGCGCACCTTCTGGGAGAAGGCGACTGCCATCCATATTTTTTGTGTCCAGGGCAAACTGCGAGGCGAGCGTTTTGCTCGCCACTGGTATGATCTCGTGAGGCTGGATGACGCGGGCATCGTGGACGCCGCATTGAAAGACCGAAAGCTGGCTGAAACGGTGGCAGAGCATAAAACATGGTTCTTCTCTGAAAAGGACCGTGCCGGTACGACGATTGACTATCACAAGGTAGTCAATGGTGCGTTGAAGCTCGTTCCTGAAGGCGAAACGCGGACCGTTTTGGAGCGGGACTATCAACACATGGTCGAAGATGGGCTTTTGCTGGACGAGCCAGAGACCTTCGAGACGCTAATGAAACGGTGTGCGGACATCGAAAGCCGAGCGAACAAACCAGCCTGAAAACCTGGAGATGGTCGGAGTTCATGCGCTGACCTCGATCAGATATCGTGCAGATCACCTAATCGGCGTCCACCGAGTGCGAAGTACGCATCCGGCCAGCACCCCGGGCAGGCCCGCGGGTCGGCCGCGGGGCTCAAGCAGCCGCCGCTTTGGACTGTTGGGTCGCCTTCCAATTCCACGGGAGCAGTTCTGCGAGTCTGTTGACGGGGTGATCTGGAAGCCTGGCCAGCACGTCAGCGAGCCAGGCTTGCGGATCAACGTCGTTCATCTTGCAGGTTTCGATCAGGGTATAGACGGCGGCGGCACGATTGCCGCCAGCATCTGAACCGGCGAAGGTCCAATTTCGTCTTCCGACAGCCACACCGCGTAACGCTCGTTCGGCAGCGTTGTTCGAGAGGCAGATGCGGCCATTGTCCAGGAAGCGGGTGAACGCCGCCCAGCGGTTGAGCAGGTAGTTGATCGCCTTTGCAGTATCGTTTCCTGATGAGAGCAAGGTTCGCTGCTGGCGCATCCAGATTTCGAGATCGGCGACGATCGGCCTCGACTGATCACGACGTACCGCAAGCCGCTGTTCCGGCGTTTTGCCGTTGATGGCGCGCTCGATTTCGACAGGATATCGATGCGTCGCACGGCCTCGCTGGCAATCGGCGCCTCTCCAGATTTCGCCAGGTCGAAGAACTTTCTGCGGCCGTGGCTCCAACAGGCCGCTTCAAGGATCGGAGCCGGCTTCCTTTGGGCCTTGTAGAGCTGGTTATACCCATCGAAGGCATCGGCCTGCATGAGGCCCACATAGCCGACAAGATGGCTTTGCGGATGTTCTCCAGCCCGGTTGCGTGAGTAGTAGAACAGGGCCGCCGGCGGATCCGTGCCACCAAACGGCCGGTCATCGCGAACATAGGTCCAGATCCGGCCGGTAACCGTCTTACTCATAGGTCAGCAATATAGGCGACATCTGGATGCTTGAAGAAGGAACGCACCAAAGCTGGTCTGTTGCCGATGTCGGCGAGCTGGGTGCGGACTCGGTCTTCCAATTTCTCGCCTGCGCGCAGCGGCCGGCGTGCATTGCCAGTGCGCTTGGCATGGCTCCATACGAGCTCGTCGGGATTCAAATCCGGGGCATATCCCGGAAGAAAGTGCAGCGTCAGCTTTCCCTGCGTGCTCGCCACGTAGTCCGTGACCACCGCCTTCTTGTGCGCGGGTAGCCCGTCCACAATCAGATGCAGCGCTTTCTTGCGGCGATACATCAGCTTC
>NZ_JCAMOQ010000079.1:0-23339 GCF_059512365.1 Bradyrhizobium sp. Ses1 | reverse complement strand
CAAAGTCCTTCTCGCAAAAGAACTTTCGCTGATTCGCGCCCCGATGCGCCTCAACACCGTGAGAAATGCGGGCTAGCTCAGCCTTGTGATGCCAATTGTTGCGCCCTCTCCCCTTGTGGGAGAGGGCTGCTTAGCTACTTGCAGCGGGCTCGCTTGGGTGAGGGGTTCTCTCCACGAACACCACCGCCCGTGGAAAGAATCCCTCATCCGGCGCTCCGCGCCACCTTCTCCCACAAGGGGAGAAGGGAAGAATTGTTACACCGGCACTCTCACCGTCGCACGCAGGCCGCCCATCGGGCTGTCGCCGAGCATGATGTCGCCGCCATGCGAGCGGGCGATGTCGCGGGCGATGGCCAGTCCGAGGCCGGTGCCGCCCTCGTCCTGATTGCGGGCGTCGTCGAGCCGTAGGAATGGCTTGAACACCTCCTCGCGCATATCAGCCGGAATGCCCGGGCCGTCGTCATCGACGGTGACCGTGAGATAGCGGTGGTCGCGGTGGCCGGTGATCGAGATCGTGTTGGCGTGCCGCGCCGCATTGGAGACGAGATTGCCGAGGCAGCGCTTGAACGAGGCCGGCTTCACCGTCACGACAGGCAATCCGTGGAAGGCGACGGTCGCGGTATGGCCGTGGCGTTCGGCATCGTTGCGCAATTCCTCCAGCGCCATCGTCATGTCGGTCGGCTGTGCGACCTCGCCGGAGTCGCCGCGGGCGAAGGCGAGATAGTCCTCGAGCATCATCGACATCTCGTCGACGTCCTTGCGCATGGCGTCGATCTCGGGGCCTTCGCCGAGCAGCGCGAGCTCCAGCTTGAAGCGGGTCAGGATGGTGCGCAGATCGTGCGAGACGCCGGCGAGCATCGCGGTGCGCTGCTCGATCGTGCGCTCGATGCGCGCCTTCATCTCCAGGAAGGCGTGCGCCGCACGCCGCACCTCGCGCGCGCCGCGCGGCCGGAAATTCGGTGCCTCCCGGCCCTTGCCGAAGCTTTCGGCGGCGTCCGCCAAACGCAGGATCGGCTTGATCTGGTTGCGCAGGAACAGCACCGCGACGATCAAAAGGATCGTGGAGGTGCCGAGCATCCAGAAGATGAAGATTTCCGAATTCGATGCATAGGCGGCGCTGCGCAGCGCGAAGATGCGCATGATCGCGTCGTCGAGTTGCACGCGGATCTCGACCAGGTTGGACCTGCCGACGGTGTCGATCCAGAACGGACGGCCGATCTGGCGGCCGAGTTGCACCGACAGCGACTGGTCGAGCAGCGAAAAGAATGGCTTTGGCCCGGGTGGCGGCATGTCGCCGGGAGGCAGGAAATCGACCACGAGCTGGAGCCGCTGCGCGATCCGGCGCACCTGCGCGCGGTCCTTGTCCTGCGGATAGGTCTTGTAGACGTCGATGAGGGCGGCGATGTCCTGCACCACAGCGGTGGAGAGGCGGCGCGTCACCGTGTTCCAGTGCCGTTCCATGAACACGAAGGCCACCACGGTCTGCAGCACCACCATCGGCACGATCATGATCAGCAGCGCGCGGGCATAGAGGCCGGTCGGCATCCAGCTCTTGAACGCGTTTCCCATCCGGCCATTGGCTCTGGAGACGCGCTGCGAGGCGTTGCGGATCAGGCTCAGGCCCGTGTCGATCGTGCTCATGGCGGATAAGGCTTAAGGCGAGGCCACCAGGCGATAGCCGATGCCGCGCACCGCCTGCAGGAACAAGGGATTGGCGGGATCGCGCTCGATCTTGCGGCGCAGGCGGTTGATCTGGACGTCGACGGCGCGCTCGTTGACGGTGCCGCCTCCGGTCAGCGCGCCGCGCGGCACGGTTTCGCCGGGGCTCGCGGCGAGGATGCGCAGCATGTCCCGCTCGCGGTCGGTCAGATGGATGATCTCCTCGCCCTGGCGCAATTCGCCGCGGTCGAGATGGAAGACGTAGGGGCCGAAGGCGATCTGCTCCAGCGTCTGCGCTGGCGGCGGCGCCGTGCGCTTGAGGATGTTGCCGATCCGCAGCACCAGTTCGCGCGGCTCGAACGGCTTTGCCACATAGTCGTCGGCGCCGATCTGCAGGCCCTCGATGCGTGCTTCCGCCTCGTGGCGCGCGGTGAGCATGATGATCGGCACCGACGAGGACGAACGGATGAAGCGCGCGAGATCGAAGCCGTTCTCGCCGGGCATCATCACATCAAGGATCAGCAGGTCGAAATTGAGCCCGAGCAGTTTGGCACGCGCGTCGCTGGCGCTCATGGCGGTCGTGACGCGGTAGCCTTCGCCGCAGAGGAAGCGCGAGAGAAGATCGCGGATGCGGCGGTCGTCATCGACCAGCAGCAGGTGCGGCGCGTCGTCGGCCGGTTTCATCGGCATGCGTGCCGTCGCCGCGGCGATGGTTGCTCCCTGCGTCACGTTCACTCCCTCGTCTTCTTGGCCGCGCCGCCGAAAATCGTCTCCAGCACCTTGTCGGGGTCGTCGCGGTCGATCATCGCACGGAGGAACGCCCGCACGGTCTCGACGCCGCCGGGATCGAGGCCGGCGACCGCACGGTTGATGCGGTCGGTCTGCAGTCCCGCCAGCTTGGCCACCAGCGCTTCGCCCTTGGCGGTGGCGTAAAGCAGCCGCTGCCGCCGGTCATTGCTGCCGGTCTTCTGCAGGATGTAGCCTTCGTCGAGCAATTGCTTCAGCACGCGGCCGAGCGATTGCTTGGTGATGCGCAGGACGTCGAGAAGGTCGGCGACCTTGAGCCCGGGATAGCGCGTGACGAAGTGCATCACCCGATGGTGGGCGCGGCCGAAGCCGAACGCCTCCAGCTCCTGATCGGCATCGCCGACGAAGTCGCGATAGGCGAAGAACAGGAGCTCGATGATGTCCCAGCGCAAATCGCCCGTCCGCGGCCCGGGGGCGGATACGTCCGTTCCCGGAGAATCGGGCTGCGCTGCTGCCGTTGAGAAATTTATGTCAGCCATATTGACGTATCTTGGGTTCAATGTTACAAAACTGCCAGTCACGACGAAATTTTAAATCGTTTCGTCCCTGGCAAAGTTTAGATCGGCCACGAGCAGACCAGTGATGGAGGCTTGGGCCGCAAATTGGGACTACCGTGTGATTGTCGAGCGGCATTTCGACAAAACATACTGGACTTCAGCATCCGGCAAAAGCATGTCCTTTCGGACATGAGGGCCATGGAAACCGGCCGTAAGGCTGGCGGTGAAGTCCAGGCCGACGAAGCCAGTTGGGCCCGGCGAGACCGGCGCCAGCAATCGCGCGGATTCCGACAGCGGGAAGCAAGGGTATGAGTTTGAAATTCGAAATCCAGCCTGCGGCGAATGCGACCTCCGACAAGGAGCGCGCGGCAAGGCTCGTGGACCCGGGCTTCGGCCGGATTTTCACCGATCACATGGCTATCGTTCGCTACAATCAGGCGAAGGGCTGGCATGGCGCGCGCGTCGAATCCCGCGCGAATTTCCGGCTCGATCCGGCCGCCGCCGTCATGCACTACGCGCAGGAGATTTTCGAAGGCCTCAAGGCCTACAAGCGCGACGATGGTGGCGTGAACCTGTTCCGCCCCGACGCCAATGCCCGCCGCTTCTGGAATTCGGCTGAGCGCATGGCCATGGCGCCGCTGCCCGAGCCCGTGTTCATCGAAGCGGTCGAACAGCTCGTGCGCATCGACCGCGCCTGGATTCCAGGCGGCGAGGGTAGTCTCTATCTGCGGCCCTTCATGATCGCGAGCGAGGTCTTCCTCGGCGTGAAGCCATCAGCGGAGTACATCTTCGCCGTCATCGCCTCGCCGGTCGGCTCCTATTTCAAGGGCGGGCCCGCGCCGGTGTCGATCTGGGTGTCGGAGCACTACACGCGCGCTGCGATCGGCGGCACCGGCGCCGTCAAGTGCGGCGGCAATTACGCCGCGAGCCTGCGGGCGCAGGCCGAGGCCATCGAGCACGGCTGCGATCAGGTGGTTTTCCTCGATGCGATCGAGCGCCGCTATATCGAGGAACTCGGCGGCATGAACGTTTTCTTCGTGTTCGACGACGGTTCGCTGCTGACGCCGCCGCTCGGCACGATCCTGCCGGGTATCACCAGGGATTCGATCATCGCGCTCGCGAAGGATGCCGGCACGCCCGTGCGCGAGGAGACCTACACGATCGACCAGTGGCGCGCGGATGCCGCCAGCGGAAAGCTGAAAGAGGCCTTCGCCTGCGGCACGGCCGCCGTCATCTCGCCGATCGGCAAGGTGTGTTCCACGAAGGGCGAGTTTCTCATCAATGGCGGTGCGGCCGGCCCTGTCGCCATGGGGCTGCGCAAGCAACTGGTCGACATCCAGTATGGTCGCGCGGCCGATCCGCACAACTGGATCAGAAAGGTGCTGTGACCGGCGGCGGAATTATTCCGCCGCTTCGGCGTGACGGTTGCCGCATTCTCCATCCGCTGGTAAACGCGCGCCCATGGCCGACAAACCCAAAAAACCGCAGAAGCTGAAGGCGCGCTTGCCGCGCGGACTGGAAGATCGCGGCCCGACCGCGATCGCCGCGACGCGCCGCATGACCGAGACCATCCGCGAAGTGTTCGAGCGCTACGGGTTCGAGCCGGTGGAAACGCCGGCGATGGAATATACCGACGCGCTCGGAAAATTCCTGCCGGATCAGGATCGCCCCAACGAGGGCGTGTTCTCGTTCCAGGACGATGACGAGCAGTGGATCTCGCTGCGCTACGACCTGACCGCGCCGCTTGCCCGCTACGTCGCCGAGAATTTCGATCACCTGCCGAAGCCGTATCGCAGCTACCGCGCCGGCTACGTCTTCCGCAACGAGAAGCCGGGCCCCGGCCGCTTCCGCCAGTTCATGCAGTTCGATGCGGATACGGTGGGCTCGGGCTCGCCGGCCGCTGACGCCGAAATGTGCATGATGGCGGCGGACACGATGGAGGCGCTGGGCATTCCGCGCGGCAGCTACGTCGTGAAGGTCAATAACCGCAAGGTGCTTGACGGGGTGCTAGAAGCGATTGGCCTCGGCGGCGAAGACAATGCGGGCCGACGGCTCACGGTGCTGCGCGCGATCGACAAACTCGACAAGTTTCCCGCCGACGAAGTGCGCAAGTTGCTCGGTCCCGGACGCTGGGATGGCGGCGAGGAAGGCAAGGGCGACTTCACGAAAGGCGCCGACCTCAACTCGGCGGATGCTCATGTTGTCCTGAGCGTCACGGAAAAACGCGAAGATTGGAAAGAATCGATTGCAGCGGCGGACATCTATTTGGCCAAAAGTGAGATCGGCCAAGCTGGCGTCAGTGAACTCGAAGAGATCGCCAAGTTAGTCACGGCATCTGGCTACGGATCGGATCGCATCCGCATCGATCCCTCCGTCGTGCGCGGCCTCGAATATTACACGGGTCCCGTTTACGAAGTAGAACTGCTCCTCGAAACGAAGGACGAGAAAGGCCGTCCTGTTCGCTTTGGCTCCGTCGGCGGCGGCGGTCGTTACGATGGCCTCGTCTCGCGCTTCCGCGGCGAGCCGGTGCCGGCGACGGGATTTTCCATCGGCGTGTCGCGGCTGCAGGCGGCGCTGACGCTGCTTGGCAAGCTCGACACGCGGCCGCAATTCGGGCCCGTCGTGGTGACGGTGTTCGATCGCGAGCGGGTCGCGGATTATCAAAAGATGGTCGCGCAGTTGCGTAGCGCCAACATCCGCGCCGAGCTCTATCTTGGCAACCCCAAGAACATGGGCAACCAGCTCAAATATGCCGACCGCCGCAATTCGCCTTGCGTCATCATCCAGGGCTCCGATGAAAAGGCGCGTGGCGAGGTGCAGATCAAGGACCTCATCGAAGGCGCCAAGGCCGCCGCGGCGATCGCGTCGAACCAGGAATGGCGCGAGACCCGGCCGGCGCAGTTCTCCTGCGCGGAAGCTGACCTCGTCGCGAAGGTCCGCGAAGTGCTGGCGCGGCATGACGTGAGGTGGGGATAGGTGAATTCGTCATACGCGGGCTTGACCCGCGTATCCATCTTCAAAATGATGGATTGCCGGGTCAAGCCCGGCAATGACGGTCGGGCGAGTGAACGACAACAAAGGGAGCGCTAAGAATGCCTGAGATCACCGTGAACATGGCTGCCGGCCGCACCGAAGAGCAGAAGAAGGGCATGATGCTCGACATCACCCAGGCGCTGGTCAAGAATCTCGGCGTCGACGCCGAAGCCGTCGTGATCCAGATCAATGAGGCGCCGCTCACCCACAAGATGAAGGGCGGCAAGACCTTTGTTGAGCGCGCCGCCGCGGCGAAGAAGTAGTCAAGAAAAGTAGGGTGGGCAAAGGCGCACTTGCGCCGTGCCCACCATCAAGCACTCCGCTCGTAATGGTGGGCACGCGGAGCCTGTCATCGGGCGCGCGTTCGCGCGACCCGTTGGCTTTGCCCACCCTGCAGAGCTTGGCTACTTCGCCAGCTCCCTCGAGCGCTTGGCTGCGGCTGCGATCGCGCGGATCATCAGTGGACGCAGTCCGTCACTAGCCATCAGCACGTCCAGTGCGGCGGCGGTGGTGCCGCCGGGCGAGGTGACGTTCTGACGCAGCGTTGCCGCCGGCAAGTCCGAGCGATGCAACAATTCGCCGGAGCCCGCGACGGTCGCGCGCGCCAGCTTGGTGGCGAGGTCTTCCGGCAATCCGGCCTCAACGCCGGCACGCGCGAGCTCTTCGGCGAGCAGGAACACGTAGGCCGGGCCGGAGCCGGAGACCGCGGTCACGGCGTCGATCAGGCCCTCGTCGTCGACCCATTCCACCGCGCCGGTCGCGCGTAGCAGCGCGTCCGCGGTCGCGCGCTGCGCGGCACCGACGCTGTTCGCGGCGACTGCGACCGTGATGCCGCGGCCGATCGAGGCCGGCGTGTTCGGCATCGCCCGCACCGCCGCGCCGCCGCAGACTTCTTCAAGCGAGGCGATGGTGGTTCCGGCCATGATCGAGACCACAAGCGTCGATGGCGCGACCAGCGACTTGAGGGCGACGCCGGCATCCCGGAACAATTGCGGCTTGACCGCGACCACCAGCGTATCGACCTTGCCCGCGTCTTTGGGATTGAGACGGACGCCCTTGGCGGCGAGCGCACTGATCTCGGCCGAAGGCTGCGGGTCGATCACGGCGAGGCGCGAGGCATCGAGGCCTCCGGCGAGCCAGCCGGTCAGCATCGCCCCGCCCATCTTGCCTGCGCCGGCCAGCGCGATGGTGCCGGTGATGTCTTGCAAAGCGTTGCTGTTACTCAAGGGCGCCACCATGATCGTCGTCCCGGCGAAGGCCGGGACCCATAACCACAGTCGGTTCTAGTGAGGTGCAGAACGCGCGACAAGCACGAACCGTCATTGCCCGGGCTTGACCCGGCAATCCATCAAGCCAAAGATCCTTTGCAGATGGATGCCCGGGTCAAGCCCGGGCATGACGAGTGGGGAGCCTAAGCCTCGCCCTCGGTGTCGAACATCGCGGCGTTCATCGCCTCCTGGGCGGTCTTGCCGGCCCACACCACGAACTGCAATGCCGGGTAGTAGCGCTCGCAGGCATGGATGGCGCCGACCAGCATGCTCTCGCATTGCGCGGTCGATGCGTTCAATCCGCCGGGCAGCACCAGCGCCTGGCGGTGCATGATCATGCCGGTGTGGGTCCACAGATCGAAATGGCCGATCCACAATTGCTCGTTGATGGCGGCGATCAGCCGCTGCGCTTCGGGGCGGCGCGCCGGCGGAATCTTCATGTCGAAGGCGCAGGCCAGATGCAGAGCCTCGATCTCGCTCATCCAGGTGAAGGAGAGCTGATAGTCGGTCCAGTCGCCTTTGGAGACGATCGTGACCTCGTCGCCAGCGCGCTCGAACGCCCAGTTGTTATCGGCCGCAATGTCTTCGACCACCGCAAGCGGATGGTTTTCGGAATCGATTATGCCTTCGAGGAGGGACATGCCGTCTCGACCCTTGTTCTTCTGACTTTCTTGGTACGCATCCGGAAGGCCGGCCTGCACCAGATAACGCATGGTTGCCGACTGCAGGCCCCCGTGGCCTTCCCGATCGCTCCGAGGCTTGCCAGGATGAAGTGATGTGATTTGCGGAATCCGCGCAACCGGGCCCCGAGTCCGTCCACAGCCAAAGGCGCGCTCGTCCACAGCTCATCTCCGCCACAATTATTAACGCGAGAACAAACCGGAATCGGATTTGCGCGATCGTCGCAATCGTTAACGCGCGCGCCGCGCGTTTCGGCTCAGCGAAGCGGTCGCCAGGTCGTCAAGGCTCGCGTCGGGCACATGGGGAACATGCCGATTCGCCATGCCAAGGCGCTTGCCGTGTCCCTCGGTTTGGCAATAGCTTTGGGGTAGGTCGTCCATTCCGGGCGGCCGATGTTCTCAGGGCGGGGTGAAAGTCCCCACCGGCGGTAAGGGCCCGATGGCCTGAGCCCGCGAGCGCCTTTCTCCCCCCAGGAGGAAGGGTCAGCAGATTCGGTGCAATTCCGAAGCCGACGGTCAAAGTCCGGATGAAAGAGAACGGTTGCGGCAGCCTCGCCATCGCGCGTGGCTAGAGTCGTTTTCCGTATGCCCTGATTCTGGTCCTGAAAGAGGAAAGCCATGAATCAGATGTTGCAAGAAGCCGAAGTTCAAACTCCCGAAGCCGAGGAAGTCCAGTCGCCCGCGGATGCCACGCCGGCAACGCCAGAGCCTCCGCCGGCGCCCACGCATCCGCGGTTCGCCAAGCCGCAGCGGGTTGCATTCGTGCAATCGTCCTGGCACCGCGACGTCGTGGAGGAATGTCGCATCGCCTTCCTCGCCGAGATGGAGGCGCGCCATGTCACCAATATCGACGTGTTCGAGGTGCCGGGCTCGTTCGAGATCCCGCTGCACGCGCAGATCCTGGCCAAGACGCGCCGTTACACGGCGATCGTCGCGGCAGGCCTCGTCGTCGACGGCGGCATCTACCGCCACGAGTTCGTCGCCGACACCGTCATCAAGGCGCTGATGGACGTGCAGTTGCGCACTGAGGTGCCGGTGTTCTCGGCCGTGCTGACGCCGCAGCAGTTCCACGAGACGGAGGTGCATTTCGATTTCTTCCGCAAGCATTTCGCCATCAAGGGCGTCGAGGTCGCCGAAGCCTGCGCCAACACCCTGCACAGCCTCGAGCGTCTGCGCGGCCAGGTCGCCGCGGGGATCGTGGGGTAACGAACACCGTCATTCCGGGATGCGCGCGAAGCACGCAGGCCCGGAATCCATTTGACCGCGCGTTCCGCGGTGGGACGGATTCCGGGCTCGCGCGGAGCCTGTCATCGGGCCGCGCTTTGCGCGGACCCGGTGGCGCGCCCCGGAATGACGATGCAGATGAATGTCAGTCGAACAGGCTCGACACCGACTCTTCGGCGGCGGTGCGGGCGATGGCCTCGGAGATCAGGCCGGCGATCGAGAGGGTGCGGATGTTGGCGGAGTTTCTCACGGCCTCGGTCGGCAGGATCGAGTCGGTGATGACGAGCTCTTTCAGCTTGGACGAGGCGATGCGGGCCGCGGCGCCGCCGGACAAGACGCCATGGGTGATATAGGCGAACACTTCCTTGGCGCCGTTGGCGATCAGGGCATCGGCCGCATTCACCAGCGTACCGCCGGAATCCACGATGTCGTCGACAAGGATGCAGGTGTAGCCGGCGACATCGCCGATCACGTTCATCACTTCGGACTCGCCCGGCCGCTCACGACGCTTGTCGATGATCGCCAGCGGCGTATTGATGCGCTTTGCGAGGCCGCGTGCGCGCACCACGCCGCCGACGTCGGGCGACACCACCATCACATTGCTCAGCGCGAAGCGTTCGCGGATGTCGCGCACCATCACCGGCGAGGCGAAGAGATTGTCGGTCGGGATATCGAAGAAGCCCTGGATCTGCATGGCATGCAGGTCGAGTGTCATGACGCGGTCGGCGCCGGCATGGGTGATCAGGTTGGCGACCAGCTTCGCCGAGATCGGGGTGCGCGAGCCCGATTTGCGATCCTGCCGCGCATAGCCGAAATAGGGCACGACCGCCGTGATCCGGCGGGCGGAAGCCCGGCGCAGCGCGTCGGTGATGATCAGAAGTTCCATCAGGTGGTCGTTGGCGGGAAACGAGGTCGACTGCAGGATGAAGACGTCGGAGCCGCGGACGTTTTCCTGGATCTCGACGAAGATCTCCATATCGGCGAAGCGCCGGACCACCGCTTTGGTCAAGGACATCCCGAGCCCATCGGCGATCTCTTGCGCCAGCACGGGATTGGAATTGCCAGCTACCAGCTTGATCGCGCCGTTCTTGGCCGACATGGACGGTTCTCCCCGAGGTTTGCTCGATACCATGTCCAACATCTCAAGTACCTACAGAACCGGCGGGTTTCGATGCGCGACGAGATATCAGGCGAGGCAGGCAGCGGCAACCCGTCACACCCGTTATCCCGGCGAAAAAATGACAGGTTTTTGACTATCCCGAACGTTTAGTTAGCGCTGTAGCCGAGCGCGACGACGCCGGATTCTTCCGGTTCAGGCGCGCTTGCGACCGCAGGTCCCTGCCGGCTGGGCGCCGAGGCCGGTGCAGGCGCATCGGTCGGGCCACCATTGATCATGCTGCTGAGCCCGCTCAGGCCCGCTTGTGCGATCTTGCGCAGGACCAGGTCGTCCGCGGCAGCCCAGGCGTCACGGCCGGTCTTGCCGGCTGGTTCTTCGCCGGAGAGGCGCAGGGCGCGCTGCTGGTTGGCGTCATAGACGTCCCAGACCCAGGCGATGGCGGTCTTGCCGCGCACGACCTGCGCCGAGAGATAGCCGCGCACGCGGTAGGCGGCCGCGCCCTCGCGCGAGACGATTGCGATGTCGCGGAGTTTGGCTTCACTGTCCAGCACACCCACCATGCGGTCGAACACCTGCGGCGGCGGGCCGTCGATCGATTCGAATGCGATTGTCGGTCCACTGGCGCTGTTTCCGGCCATGGCATAGGCGTTGCTCGCCGCGCCACCATTGGCGCAGCCGCCGAGCGCACAGGCTGCCATCAGCAACGTTGCGGCCACCGCGGCGCGCGCAATTCGGGAAAGGGTGACGATGGTGTCGCTCATCATCACCCCGATATCGTTAAAATACGTTAAGGTCTAGGGCAGTGAAGCCACGGCGCCAGTTCGATAGATTCCGGGCGGTGATCGAAATTTTCTTTGAAGTTTAAGCACTTCCCCTGGAAGCGGTTATTTCTCCAGGGCGATGGCGTGAACGTGCCGGCCATAATCGCGCTCTTTCCGATGCACCGAGCGTCGGTAACTATAAAAGCGTTCGTCAGAATAGGTATCGATCCCGATGTCGTCGATCATCAGGATACCGGCGTTCTCCAGCCGCATCCGGATGTAGCCGCCGAGGTCGAACATCGCGTGCCCTTCGCGTTCACCGGGCAGGAAGAACAGGGCGTTGTCCGCATCGGCCTCCAGAAAACGCGCCACGAATTCGGGCCCCACTTCATAGGAGTGCTGGCGGATCAAAGGCCCGATCGCGGTGACGATGCCGCTGCGGTCGGCGCCGAGCTTCTCCATCGCCTCGACGGTCGATTCCAGCACGCCGGTCAGCGCGCCCTTCCAGCCGGCATGCGCCGCGCCGATCACGCGCGCATTGGGATCGACAAACAGGATCGGGCCGCAATCGGCCGCGGTGACGCCGAGCGCAAGGTTCTCCGTGCGGGTGACAATGGCGTCGGCTTTCGGCCGCGCATCGCTCGCCCACGGTGTGGTGGCGACCACGACGTCGGGGGAATGCACCTGATAGAGCGTCAGCAGGCGGTCGGGCCCGACCCCCAAGCGCTCCGCCATGCGCCGGCGGTTTTCCGTGACATTATCGGCAGCGTCATTGGAGCCGATGCCGCCATTGAGGCCGGCATAGATGCCCTCGGACACGCCGCCTTCGCGCGAGAAAAAGGCATGGCGCAGGCCGGGAATGGCTGAGAGCAGCGGGGAGGCCAGGGTCATGAACGTTCCGCGTCGTTTGGGTGATCGCTCAGGCCCGCGATCGAGGTGAGCTCCGGGTGGGAGATCGCCATTGCCTTGAACATCGAGCCCATGCCGCCGCGGCCGCTGTCGGTCAATCGTTTCAGTGCGCCGGCGATCTCGGCGCCGATCTCGGGCGTGGCCTTTGCCATCAATCCCGCGGCGCGCGCCTCGATGCCGAGGCGCTTCAGGAATTCACCCTGCGTCACCGGGCCGTGGACGCGTGCGCCGACGTCTTCGGCGGCGCGTGCCAGCGCCTGGAAATCGACATGGGCGGTGACGTCGGCCTGGCCTGGATTCTTCAGCGGATCGGAAAAGCTGTGGCGGGCGATGGCCTGGAAGGTGTCGCCGGCGTCGCTGCGCATGTGGCCATAATCGATGATCAACGCCGCGCCGTCCTGGTCGCGCACGCGGCGGGCGAGCTTCATGATCTCGGTGTCGGGCCGCCATTCGAACACGGCACCTAAGGGAGCTGCGCGCACCAGCGGCGGCAGCAGCACGTCGAAACGCGGCATCGGCTCCGGCGCGGTGCCGAATGCGAGCTTGCCACTGCTGTCGAGCTCGATCACGCGTTCGTGCCAGCCGTTCTCGTGCCGCACCACCTGGTGGATCGGCAGCACGTCGAAATATTCGTTGGTGAGGATCACCGCCGGACCCTCGGGCACCTCGTCGATGCTCTCGTGCCAGGTGATGTCGCGGACGTTGCCCAAGGTTGCGCGCTGCTTCTCGCGCAGCACCGGATTGATCTCGACCAGATGGACGCTGAGCGACTGATAGAGCGGCGGCAGCACCCGCAGCGCCCGCAACGCGTCCGCCATCATAGTGCCGCGGCCGGGGCCGATCTCGATGAGCCGCAGCGAGTCAGGCGAGCCGATCGCGCGCCAGATCGACGCTGACCACAGGCCCAGCAGCTCGCCGAACATCTGGCTGACTTCGGGCGCGGTGGTGAAATCGCCCTCACGGCCCAGCGGATCGCGCGACACGTAATAGCCGTGCTGGGGATGCATCAGGCATAGTTCCATGTAGCGCCAGACCGGCATCGGGCCGGATGATTTGATCAGTTTCTTGATCTCGGACAGCAGCGGCGAAACTTCGGTCACATCCAGCCTTAAATCGAATTCGGCACCGGCTGTGGCGCCCTGCGGCGCCAAGCCATCACAACCATGATACTGCCGACAATAACCATCGGCACCGACAACAGCATTCCCATGGTTGGACCGCCCCACAGGAATCCGAGCTGCGGGTCGGGCTCGCGGAAGTGTTCGCCGATGATGCGGGCGATGCCGTAGATCAAAATGAAGCTGCCGAGCACGAGGCCGGGCCGCTTCAACGCACCCATCCGGATCATCACCGCCAGGATCGTGAACAGGAGGATGCCCTCGAGCCCGGCTTCATAAAGCTGGCTCGGATGCCGCGGCAGCGGTCCGCCGTTGGGAAACACCATCGCCCAGGGCAGGCTCGGATCGGCGGGCCGGCCCCACAATTCGCTGTTGATGAAATTGGCGAGCCGGCCGAGGAACAAGCCAATCGGCGCCACCGCGGTGGTTAAGTCGCCGAGCGATAGGATCGGGATGCGATTCCGGCGCGCAAACCACATCACTGCGACGACGCAGCCGAGAAAGCCGCCATGGAACGACATGCCGCCCTTCCAAAGCTCGAAGATCTCAGCGGGATGCTGGATGAAAAACGGCAGGTTGTAGAACAGCACATAGCCGGTGCGGCCGCCGACGATGATGCCGAGGGTGACCCAGAGGATGAAGTCGTCCATCTGGGTCAGCGTGATCGGCGCGGGACCGCCCCACAATTTTTCGTTCTTGATCATCTGCCGCGCGTAGATCCAGCCGATCACGATGCCGCAGATGTAGGCGAGTGCGTACCAGCGGATCGCGATCGGTCCGATCGAGATGGCGATCGGATTGAACACGGGGAAATCGATCAAGAGGAAGGGCATCGCGCCTCGGGCTATGCGGAAAGATTGCGGCGATAGAGCGCCAGCAGACGCTCCCAGTGCCGCTCGGCGGCGTCGCGGTGATAGACCGGGCGCTTCGGGAAGGCGAAGCCGTGATGGGTGGCGGGATAGATCTCGACCTCGTTGTTCGATCCCTTCATGCCGGCCTGCACTTTTTCGATGATCTCCATCGGCGCGTAGATGTCGGTCTCGGCGCAGGCGAAATAGAGCTCGGCCTTGGTCTTCTCGGCTGCCAGATGCGGGCTGTCGGGCTGGTCGGTCGCCAGATGCGTGCCGTAGACCGAGGCGGCGGCCCTCACGCGATCGGGGAAATGCGTCGCTGCGTTGATCGCGTAGCGCCCGCTCATGCAATAGCCGACGGTGCCGACGAGGCGCGTATTCGCGGCGGCCTCGCCCTCGGCATAGGCGAGCAGGGCCTTGGTGTCTTCCATCACCATGGGGATGTTGATCGAGTGCATCAATTCGAACATGCGCTTGCGCTCGGGCGATTCCGGGTCGGGATTGATCGGCCCGAGCTCCATGACGCCGGCGCGGTAATAGAGGTTCGGCAGCATCACATAGTAACCGGACGTCCCGAGCCGGCGCGCCATATCGCGCAGCTCCTCGCGGATCGCCGGCGCATCCATGTAGAAAATGATCACCGGAAACGGTCCGCCGCGCTCGGGATGGGTGATGAAAGTGGTGATCTTGCCGTCTTTGGTCGGAATATCGATCTGCTGGTCGATCATGGGCGCTTCTTCGGTTTGCGATTCTCTACTCCTGCGCGGCGAATACGATTGCAAGGAAAACGGAGCATGACAAGGCGAGCGGCATCATGGGTCATTTGCGGCCTTGAACCCCGCGCCTTTGATTGCCATTGTCTTGGTCGCCCAAGGGAGTGCGGAGAGTTAGATGACCCAGACCACGAACCGTTTTTTTGACGAGATCGGCCGCCTCATGAACGACGCCGCCGGGGCCGCCCAGGGCGTCAAGCGCGAAGTCGACTCGGTCATGCGCAACCAGGCCGAACGCGTCCTGCGCGACCTCGATGTCGTCCGGCGCGAGGAGTTCGAGGCGGTGAAGGACATGGCCCGCCTGGCGCGCGAGGAAAACGAGGTGCTGAAGGCGCGGATCGCAGCCCTGGAGGCCAAGCTCGGGATCGCGCCGAGCACGTGAAGGCGGACGGGTAGGGCCGTTTCCCACGCACTCTACCGTGATGCCCGGGCTTGCCCGTCTTCGCTATCGCTTCGCCGGACTGACATTAGAGTGCCCGGCGAAGCCTCGGCGGAGTCGGGTCCCGGGCATCAACGTTATTTCTTCCTGTCGACCGAAGGGCGTGGATGGCCGGGACAAGCCCGGCCATGACGAGCTAGGAGGCGTATCGCTTCCCAGATCGCCAGCCATTTTCCTTGTCATTTCGGCCCTTTGGAGCTAAAAGCCCGCGACGTCCGCAGCCCCCGCACCCCTGGAGGCTTGCTGCGGGACGCGAAACGGGGCCGCGATGCGGCCTTTAACTTTTTGCAAAACAAGGACTTAGACTGATGGCGACCGTCAAGGAATTGAAGGCGACCGCACGTCCGAAGAGCGGCAAGGGGGCCGCCCGGGCTGAGCGTCGCGCCGGGAAAGTTCCCGGAGTGATCTATGGTGACAACAAGCCCCCGCTGACCATCTCGGTCGACGACCGCGAGCTGCGCCAGCGCATCCTCGCAGGCCGCTTCCTGACGACGCTGTTCGACATCGATCTCGACGGCAAGAAGCACCGCGTGATTCCGCGCGACTATCACCTCGACCCGGTGAAGGACTTCCCGCTGCATGTCGACTTCATGCGGCTCGGCGAAGGCGCGACCATCCGCGTCAGCGTTCCGCTGCATGTCATCAACGCGGAAACGGCGCCCGGCGTGAAGCGCGGTGGAACCGTCAACATCGTCACCCACACAATCGACCTCGAATGCTCGGTCGAAAACATTCCGCAGTACATCGATGCCGATGTCGGCGCGCTGGAAATCAGCTATTCGCTGCATCTGTCCGACATCAAGCTGCCGAAGGGCGTGAAGGCGCTGTCGCGCGAGGACGCCACGCTGGTGACCATCGTGCCGCCGTCCGGCTACGCCGAAGAGCAGAAGGCGGCGGCAGGTGCGGCCCCGGCGGCAGGCGCTGCGGCTCCGGCTGCAGGTGCGGCTGCTCCGGCGGCGGGTGCTACGGCTCCAGCGGCGGGTGCCAAGGCACCGGCCGGTGGCGACAAGAAGAAGTGATAGCGCGCCAGCGCGGGATGCCGCGTCATGCGACTCTTTGTTGGTCTCGGTAATCCCGGCGCGAAATACGCTGATAACCGGCACAACATCGGCTTCATGGCCGTCGAAGAGATTGCGCGGCGTCATGGTTTCGCACCATGGCGCCGCCGCTTTCAGGGCGAGACATCCGAAGGCCTGCTCGGTCACGAGAAGGTCCTGCTGCTGAAGCCGACCACCTACATGAACGAGTCCGGGCGCGCGGTGCAGGAAGCGCAGAATTTCTTCAAGCTTCCGGCGGGCGACATCACTGTGTTCCAGGACGAGCTCGAGCTGCCGGCGGCGAAGGTGCGCGTCAAGGTCGGCGGCGGCATCGCCGGGCACAACGGCTTGCGCTCGATCTCCGCGCATATCGGCAACGACTATCGCCGGGTCCGGCTCGGGATCGGTCATCCCGGGATCAAGGAACTCGTGCACAGTCACGTGCTGTCGGATTTCGCCAAGGGCGACTGGCCGTGGGTCGATGCGCTCTGCGAGGCGGTCGCCGACAATGCCGGCCTGCTGGCCGCGGGACAGGACTCGTCGTTCCAGAACAAGGTGCATCTGACGATGCAGGCAAAGGGCTTTTTCGACAGCAAGGAAGAGGGCGGAAAGTAACGCTCGTCATCGAGGGCGACCTCAGTCAATTCAGCCGCTGCACATTCGCGCGGGAGATCGGAAAGTACGATGGGATTCAAATGCGGGATCGTCGGGCTGCCCAATGTCGGCAAGTCGACGCTGTTCAATGCGCTGACGGAGACGGCCGCTGCACAAGCGGCCAACTATCCGTTCTGCACCATCGAGCCGAATGTCGGCGAGGTCGCCGTCCCCGATCCGCGGCTCGACAAGCTCGCGGCTGTGGCAAAGTCGGCGCAGATCATTCCGACCCGGCTGACCTTTGTCGACATCGCCGGACTGGTCCGCGGCGCTTCCAAGGGGGAAGGGCTCGGCAACCAGTTCCTCGCCAACATCCGTGAGGTCGATGCGATCGCGCATGTGGTGCGCTGCTTCGAGGATTCCGACATCACCCATGTCGAGGGCAAGATCGCGCCGCTGGCCGATATCGAGACCATCGAAACCGAATTGATGCTCGCCGATCTCGACAGCCTCGAGAAGCGTGTCGATAACCTGACCAAGAAGGCCAAGGGCAACGACAAGGACGCCAAGGAACAGCTCGATCTCGTCAACCGCACGCTGGTGCTGCTCCGTGAGGGCAGGCCCGCGCGTGCGCTCGAGCGCAAGGTGGAAGAGGAGCGCGCCTTCCGCATGCTCGGGCTTCTGAGTTCCAAGCCGGTGCTCTATGTCTGCAATGTCGAGGAGAGCTCGGCCAAGGATGGCAACAGCTTCTCAAAGCAGGTGTTCGCGCACGCGAAGCAGGAGGGCGCGGTCGCCGTCGTGATCTCCGCCAAGATCGAATCCGAGATCGCGACGCTGTCACGCGAGGAGCGCACGGAATTCCTGGACACGCTCGGGCTCGAGGAAGCCGGCCTGGACCGCCTGATCCGCGCCGGCTACGAGTTGCTCCATCTCATCACCTATTTCACGGTGGGGCCGAAGGAAGCGCGCGCCTGGACCATCGATCGCGGCACCAAGGCGCCGCAGGCGGCCGGCGTGATCCATACCGATTTCGAGAAGGGCTTTATCCGCGCTGAGACCATCGCCTATGACGACTACGTCGCGCTCGGCGGCGAAGCCGGCGCCCGCGACGCCGGCAAGCTGCGCCTGGAAGGCAAGGACTACGTCGTCGCCGACGGCGACGTGATGCATTTCAGGTTCAATACCTGATCACCGCATTCCGCCCTGGCCCTGATCGCGGATCGCGCCAAGATGCTCGTTGATGCGGAACACGATCAGGATGAATTCGGCGACGATGCGCGAGAGCACGATGCCGACCACGATGCTGGTGAGCGAGGCGAGCAGCAGGATGAAGCCGCCGAACGGGCTGATCGCCATTGCGGCCAGGCTCCAGAGGATTCCGTAAATGCCGAACAGCACGATCACGCCGATGACTAGCCAGTAGAACGTCTTGATGATCGTGGGGGTGATGAAGCGGTCCCACTGAAACAGGTCTTGAAAATCGAACATCGGTGGATTCTCCCGGCCAATCGATCTTGAGTCGCGCGCAAGCAGGGCTAGCTCCGAACCTCAGTCCGGGCAAGTCGGGGGGCGGTACGCAAGGACGATGCTCCCCCGCTATGGTGGTCCCCCTTGAAAGCAAGCCATGCGGGCGGGCGGGTTGAGATTGCCGCAAATAACGGCCACAATCAGGCCCCTCTCTCCTGAAATCCCCAACATGACCACGCTCACTTTCGAAGACTTCAACATCGGCCATTTCGGCACCTTCGGGCCGCGCCACGTCACGCGCGAGGAGATACTGGCCTTTGCCGCCGAGTTCGATCCACAGCCGATGCATCTCGACGAAGAGGCGGCGAAACGATCGATGCTCAAGGGCCTGTCCGGCTCGGGCTGGCATCTCGGCTCGCTGACGATGCGGATGCTGGCCGACGGCTTTATCTGCCGCACGGCCTCGCTCGGCTCACCCGGCGTCAACGAGATGCGCTGGCTGTCGCCACTGCGCCCGGGCGACGATTTGACGCTGGATGTCGAGGTGGTGGAAGCGCGGGTCTCGCAGAGCCGACCTTCGACCGGCATCGTGACGTTCAAGTGCACGGTGCGCAATGCGGCCGGCGTGATGTTGTGCGAGATGGAGTCGCCGATCATCATCGGTCGGCGCGCGGAAGCGGTGACGGGGTAGCATCGATGCGCTTCTTCGAGGACATTGAGATCGGCGCGCGGCGCGAGCTCGGCTCGTTCACCTTCACCGCCGAGGACATCAAGCGCTTCGCGGCGCAGTTCGATCCGCAGCGCTTTCACCTCGACGAGGAGGAAGGGCGAAAGTCGCTGTTCGGCGGACTGGCAGCGTCGGGCTGGCACGTCGCCTCCGTCTGCATGAAGCTCCTGGTGGCCGACGGCAAGCGGCTGGCGCAGGAGATGGCGGCGCGCGGACAGGAGGCCGCGGTGTGGGGGCCGTCGCCCGGCTTTCGCGAGCTGCGCTGGATCAAGCCGGTCTTGGCCGGGGACACCATCAGCTACGCCAATGTGGTCGAGACCAAGCGCACCTCCGAGAAGCGTCCCGAATGGGGCATCCTGCAGGGCCGCAACAGCGGCACCAACCAGCGCGGCGAGCTCGTGTTCTCGTTCCTGGCCACCGCCTTCGTTCCGCGCCGCAAGGCGGGCTGAAACCCAGCCGGCGCGTTTACGGGAACCTTGCCGCGCTCTTTAACCGTATTCGACGAATTCCGGATACGATCTATTTGCTAACCCATTTTGAACTTTCTGCCGGCCATATCAGACGCAAGGGTAAGCACCGTGGGGACGACTATGGCAGATCGTGTCGGACTGAAAGTTCTGGGCGCAATTTTCGCGACCATCACGGTTGCGGTGATGCTGACCACCGGCATGGTGGTGAAGGGCTATGCCGACGGCGCCTTCACGCTCGAGGGCAGCGCGATCGTCCGGCGCTGATCTTCAGTCTCTGCTAACCATCAGCGGCCATCGCGCGGCGTCAGCGGCTCCAGATCAACACCATCACCACGGTCGCCGCGATCAAGAGTCCGACGAAGCGGAGCATGATGGTGCCGACACTGTGCGGCGATTGCCGCAGCGGGATGGGATCGGTGTTGTCGGGCCGAACGCTTTGCATCAGTGCTGTTTTCCCCAAGAAACGGCGTGCCAAAGCGGCAGCATCCGTCGCGGCGTGATCCAGATTCACGCTCAGTCAAAAATCATCAGGCTCTAAGTTCGAGCATGATCTTTTCCCGATCACGCTCAGGCGCGCGTTGCGCTTTTATCTTTCAAATCATTTTAGTCAAATAGAAACCGCCGCATCCTCCGCATGGGTGATGCGGCGGTCATGAACTCTCAAGCAATCGCCGAGACTAGCTGTTGCGCAGCCCGTCGGCAGCGCGCTTCCACTGCGTGACGTTGTCGGCGATCATGCGAGTCGACTTCATCGCGGCCTGGCTGAGCTGGGCATAGCCCGAGATCTCGCGCTGGACGCGCTGGCCTTCGGCATGCAGGAGGTCGCGCAGGCTTTCGAGCTCGGAGATCAACTTCTCGATCTCCGCGAGCGACGTGCCGGCGACGCGCTGGATCAGCGAGTTGACATTGTTCACGGTGGCCTCGGTGTTGGGCTCGAGTGGTTCCGTGTTCACCTGCGGCTGCGGCGACCGGCGCAGATAGGCGATATCGTTGCGCACGAATTCGCGGATGCCGGCCTCGACGTCCGAGACGGCGGCGAGGTTGTTGTCGACTTCCGTCCCTTCTACTTCTGTTTCAACTTGCTCGGAACGATTGGTGGCGTTCATCGGCTATTCCTCTGTTACGCAATGACGCGAGCGCGGAAGTCCCCCCGCCGCACGACGACGTGAAGGGGCAACCATAGGCGCCCGATTTTGACCGCATCTAGGCCAAGTTGCGGCAATGGTTCGATCATTCCTTAAGGGATTGCGACCGCGGCTGCCTCACCAGCTCCGCTTGAACCCGGCCGTTAGGCTCTTGTTAACCGGGCCCTGGGCGCTTTCGCCGATCGAGCCGGAGATGGTGACGCCGTCGAACAGCTTCTGCTCCGCGCCGATCCGGTGCAGCCATTTGTCGTCGCCGGTCGCGAGCGTCTGGCCCGCGATGAAGCTGGTTCCACTGCTGTTGATGCTCAGCCTGGCCGATTGATCGGCCTCATAGCTCCGCGAGGGATGGCTGACGATGCCGGGCACCGGCACCACGCCCTGCTGGATCAGGTTGTAGCCGTTCTGCAGCGTCAGCGAATACTGGTCGGCGAGCGGCACCGATTTGCTGATTGAGGTCCCGAACCGGGTTTGGTCGCTACCGGGATCGACTCGGGCCTCGACCGAGGTCTTGTCCCAGATCGAGGCAACGCCCGGCGCGGTGATCGCGGCCCAGGCGGTGCCGGAGGATTGCGGCAGGCTGCCGCCATTGGCGAGCCGTTCCGACAGCAACTCGGAATTGGTCAGCGTGCCCTGGCGCGCGACCGTCATGTCGGCGCCGATCCGCGTGTCCCAGAACGGCGAGATCGATTGCTTGACCGAGACCGCGGACGTGCCGTTCGCGTTGTTGTTCGACGACCATGCGGCATCACTGCCATCCGCCTTCTTCGGCGCGGCGGCCTTCTTCGGCGTCAGCACGGTGTCGGAAGGCGAGGCATCGGCGCTGAGCAGGCTCCAGTCGAGCTTGTCCACGTCGACGTCCTTCATCACGTCGGCGTTATTTGTCTCGGGCTCGGACGCAGCCTCCTCGGCGGCCGGCGTCTCATCGTGGATACTGCTCCAAGGAGAAATTTGCGGCGACGTCTGCGCCATCGCCGGCAGCACCATCGCGATGCCAAGGCCCGCAGCCAGCATCGGCAACCACGCCCAGCCAGATCGTTGTTTGGAAGTCATTCCCGCAGCCCGCATTCCAGCCAGAGCGATACGTTATGGTAGCGTAAAATTATGACGGCGACATCGTTGTCCGACGTGACAGCATGTAGCACGGATCGGATCGTCGTGGCCGGGCACAAGAGCGTGAAGGTGTCAGCTGATGTCCCGGCCATCCACGCCTTCCCGGGGCTGGCGAAGGAAGGCATTTGGATACCCGAGAGCGCCCGGGTACGACGAAACCGGGGGTGACTATTGCGCCGCTGCGATCCGCGGCAGGTGGATCGGATAGCCGACGGTCTGCTCGACCAGGTCGAAGCTGTCGACCAGCACGCGCAAGCGGGTCAGCAGGCCGCCACGGAATTGCGCGAAATGCGCGATCCGCACCGCGATCGGCTTGTTCGAATCCTGCGCAGTCAGCGAATAGCGCATCATCGATGCCGCGGAATCGACTCCAAGCATGATGGACTCGCGCTCGAAGCGGCGGACCCGGAAGTTCTCACCGATCTGCCTGATCACCTCGAGCGCGGCGGGCTTGCCGTGGCGCGCACCGAAGAAAGAAAATAGATCGATCGGTCCATAGATCGCCCATTCGACGTCCTCGTCGAGCAGGGCGGCAATATCCGCGAATTGGCGTTCGTTGATCGCGCGGTGAAACGCGCGCGAAAAACGCCAGAGACTATGCTCTGTCATTCATCGTCTTCCCGAATCTGGATTGCAAATCAGCAACGGCAAAAGGGCGTCCGCACCGACGCCGCGCCAGGTTGCTGCACCTCAAATTTCGCCGTCTCAAATAGAGCGACCGTGCCAGAACGCAATTGTTATTTTTGCATTGCACAAATGCAGACTTTTTTGCGGGATTTTGCCTGAATCCGCCGACCGCGGCCCCGTCAGCGGTCGCGACGGGCTACATGCTCGTGCTCGATTGCGACCTCGGCGTCGCGGATCGCGAGCACGGCGAACAGCAGCGCGCCGCCAATGCCGCCGATCACAGCGCCCAGCGGCATGAAGGTGAAGAACACCAGCGCGCCGCCATTGCCTTCAAAATTCGAGGTTTTGAAGATTCCGATCCAGGCAAGTCCGGCACTGATGCCGAGCGCGGCGCCGCTGAGCGCCCCGAATGCCAGACCCAAGAGCGCCAGCAACGCGATTTTCATGATGTCTTGTCAGCCCCGTTGTCCGCAGCATGCCGAGTAGTTGGTCACGCAAGCGCCGGCGAGGTTCAACCTGACGGGGAATTGATGGAGAACGTTGTTCCGTCGTTTGTCACTCGCCCGCTCGCCGAGTTGCTCGGCGCTTTCACGTCTCACTCCGCTGTCGTCCTGTCGAAAGACGGGACCCATAACCACAGGGGGCTGTTGTAGCGCGAGCAAGCGGTTGCAGCGGAGCACGCGACAAGCGCCTGTGGTTATGGGTCCTGGCCTTCGCCAGGACGACGGGGGAGGTTCTGATTCAATTGTCAAACAGCTCTCCGCTGTCATCGGCCGGCTTGACCGGACGATCCAGTATTCCAGAGGCGGTCGTGCTTGAGCCGAGACGCCGCGGGGTACTGGATGCCCGCCTGCGCGGGCATGACGGTGGAGTGTGAGGAGAGGATGTGAGTCCGCGTTCTCGCGGCATGGATTGCCCGAGCTTTGCTTCACTTTCCACCCTCATCGAACAGAGGGCGCAGGGAAAGCCGGGTGCTGGTTGCACCCATGGGTCCCGTGCAACAAAAAGCACGGGGGTAGGACCACA
>NZ_JCAMOQ010000078.1:0-23356 GCF_059512365.1 Bradyrhizobium sp. Ses1 | reverse complement strand
GACGGCATCGAGGTCATCCAAATGCCGGCAAACCACGCCGCCTGATCACCTCATCACCCAAAATTCCGCATAGCTCGCCAGGAAAATCGGGGCCCCATAGCCGGCCAGCTTAACGATTCTCCTACCCACGCTTCTTTTGTCGCCGATGTGCGGGCCTATCTGAGGAGTGGTGGCAGCTGAACAAGTTTGCGCCCGGGAGCTCCCCTCGCTCGACAGTCTAATCGGCGAGCAGCTTCCTGCCGACGACGCGGAGCTCTTGGCAAAGTTCCGGCTAGACGCCGAGCAGCGCAAGCTCACCCCAGGGGGCATCAATAACAGTGTTTACGGGCTTGGGTATTTGTTCGGTGGCTCCACGCAATTAACAAGGGACCTTTAGGCGGTTCATCACTGGATGAGGAAATTTCGGCCTACAGGAGCCTGGGGCGAGACCCTCAGAATCGGATTAAATCGGCTCTCGATGTTCTCCGGCGGCTCTTGCGTGGGGGTGAAGAAACCGAAGCCCCCGAACCCCGAGTCCTTGGTCGCCCCCGTCACCTGGTTCCTCATCCCGAAGACGCCCTCCTCATCGAGGCCCCGCTCGGCCAAGCCTTGAAGGACCTTAGAAACCCGACTGCGGAGCTCAGGCAGTCTGCGCAGAAGCGAGCTACACGTCTGCGTGCGCTGAGTGCGTGGCTTAAAGAAAATGCCAGGGGGACCATAACGTGGCGAGTTAACGGCGCTGGCAAGGAGCAGTTAACGCTGGACAACGATGTGCTAGCGTTCCAACGCAAGCCTCCGGTCGCGCGCTGCGGCCGGAGGTTTTTACTAGAACAGGACATGCTTTGAGGCTACTCACGTTTCGAAAGCGCACAAGCCGGTGTGTGCCGCACGTTAGCCAATCAGAAGATCGCCCGCACGAGCGCGCGTCGGCAAGGCTCCGTCACCAGAAACTCCTCGCGCTTGGCGGCGCTGGTTGTTGTTTACGCTCACCGGCCTCTTGGCTAAGCCCAAAAGAGGCCGCCGCAATCGGCCAAAGCGGAACTGTCCACCGCCATTGCCTGAGAAACTGCCAACATTGCGGAGCCGAAGATCTCTGCAGCCCGCATAGTGCGACGCAGCTCTCCTGGTGCGACCACAGACGAGCGGTCTGCGAGGCCCGAAGGCTGACAAGGCGTGGAAAGATCATGATGGTTTGAGCACCGTCGGCGTAGATGAGCATTCATAGTGTGTTCGTTTCTCAGCCAAGGATCCGTGCGCTCGGTATTCCGTATGTGTATGTCCGATTGCCGCCCCAATGTCGTAAATCCAACAGGAGCTGCCGGGGGGCAATTCCGCACGGAACGCTTAAGGTGGGCATGTTCTTCTCGTCCAACGAGGCGCAGTCGAGATTTTTTGGGTGGCACGGCGATTGCTGATGAGCAGAGAGACCACCGGATGGGTGGGTGAAGCTGGTCGCAGCCGGACTTTAGTGTTCACACGGATGAGACTGTTGCCAGTTTCAACAGACGCTTGCCAGACACGGCCATTGCGGGTGCACAATTCACCATGCATCTCGCGGCCATAGGCCAAGCCGCCGCCCCATCCCAAGTCACTCAAACGTGCTTCAGTAATGAAGCGACGCACCCGGACCCGAGCAGAATTTACACAAGCGCCAACGACAAGAACGTACACGAGCTCAAAGAGACTTCTGTGGAAATGCTGGATGTCATCGGAATTGGGATCGGCCCATTTAACCTTAGCCTCGCAGCGCTTATTGAACCTACTCCGCTCCGCGCACTTTTCCTGGAGAAGCGAGACGCACTTTTCTGGCATCCAGGCCTTGCGCTGCCGAACAGTCGCCTACAGGTGTCGCCGCTCAAGGATTGCGTGACCCTGGTCGATCCTACCAGCCCATATTCATTCCTCAACTATTTGGCAGCGCATGGTCGGCTCTACAGCTTTGTCAACAAGCGCAATGCTTCAACGTCCCGGCAGGAGTTCATTGAATATTATCGGTGGGTCGTAGGGCGGCTCAATACGCTCCGCTTCTCCGAGGAAGTCAAGGATGTTGTTCCCTTCAGGGACGGCTACCGCATCAGCACGAATACAACCACATACTTGGCGCGCGCTGTTGTTGTGGGCGTTGGCGTAGAGCCCAAGATCCCCGCCTGTGCCAGATCTTTGCTATGTGACACTGTCTACCATGCCGCCGACTATCTCGAGCGGCAGCTACCGCATGCAGCCGAGCATGTGCTCGTCGTGGGAGGTGGTCAGAGCGGGGCTGAGATTATCGAGGACATTCTTACTCGTTCTGTATCCACCCAGATCACGTGGGCAACGTCGCGTTCGAACTTGTTTGCCATCGACGACAACAGCTTCGTGAATGAGGCTTACACACCCGCCTATAGCCGTCGCTTTCACGCTCTACCGCTTCAGCAACGCCGGGACATAGTCGAGAGCGAGATGCTTACGAGCGATGGTATTTCTGTCGATTTGTGCAACCGCCTATATGAAATGCTGTACGAACGCAGCGTGGATGGCACGCTGGCCGACCGTTTTCGTGTGTTGTCCAGCGTTGTCGTGAAAGACGTCGCGTCCCACAACCAGCGCTGGCGAGTAGATCTAGATGAGATCGCAATGCAGCGAAATAGCTGCATCCTCGTCGATCGTATAGTGCTTGCTACAGGTTTCCAGCCACGTACGCCGCCCTTCTTGCAGGCCCTCCTCGAGGGTGCGTGTATGGAAGACGGCCTGCCCGTACTCGGCCCGGACTACGCAGTCCGCTTCAGTCGGCACATGCCAGGACCAATATATCTACAAAATCAAAGCCGCGTGCAGCACGGATTGCAGAGCGCCAATCTATCTTTGGTCGCATACCGCAACAGCCTGATTATTAATAGCCTCCTCGGCCGACCATTCTATTTGAATACATCCGACAGGCAGATGATTGAGGTTTACGCACCTTCGGACACGTCTGAACGAGAGGCCGGTGTGGTTGCGATGCCATCAACCCGACAGGTGTTGGGTAGCAAATGAACGGCGGCTCGACCTCACCGCTGCGGGGCCGGATTGCGGATGGACCGGCTAAAGCCGCCGACCAGCTTTCAGGCACGCTCGACTACCGCGCCTCTGCACCATTTTTGATTGCCTCCATTATCATTGCAGCAGCTTACGGCACTAGCTTTCTATTGCCGGACTACATGCATGCGCTCGGATCGGATAGTCGAGCCGCGGGTCTTATTATTTCCAGCGGCATGGCTGCCACTCTCGTTTCCTGTTGCTTGGCAGGCTGGCTCGCAAAACGGATAGGTCTATTACCCACGTTGACCGTCGCCTCGCTATTTATGGCGTTAGCCATGCTGGCCTTTGCCGGCGTTGCCCTCGACAGGCGAGCGGCGTACGGTGGAGGATTACTGCTGGGCGCTGCCTGGTCAGTGTTCTTCATTCTGGCACCGCTGCAGATCATCCGCCATCTACGGCCCTCAGCACGTATTCAGTATTTGACTGTCTTATCCGGATCACAAATGGCTGGGCTCGGCCTAGCGGCTCCACTTGGTCACTTGCTTGAAAAATACACTGGTTCGCTGGCCACGATTTATGCGGTGCTTGCGATTGCGTGCGTGATCGCAGCAGCCTGCGTAGACCTTACAAGACGTGCGATGTCGAGGCTATCGGCAGTGCCGATGCCGGATGTCGAAATTACACTGGCTGCGACTACGACACTGCTTCAGAAGTGCACAGCACTCCCCATCGCCATGATTGCGATTTCAGCCTGCATGTTCGCGGGACTGTCCACATATCAGAGCGCGTATTCCGCATCACGTCACTTGAATTCCGATCTGTTCTTTCTCGTTTTTACTGCTACGAGCGTGGTACTACGCTTCTCGGTCGCTCATCTGATGGGCAGCCTGCCCTTACAGCGACTGGCGCTCACGCTGATCCTACTGACCGCTGCGTCTCTGGTGTTGTTCCTTCTCAATGGTGGCAGCACCTCGCTCTATATCGCGTCCACCGTCCTCTTTGCCGCCGGCTATGGGTTAAGTTATTCAACCTTGAACACGATAGCCGTCAATCTTGCCGGCGAGCACGGCGTCTCCGTGCCCACTACCTCGCAGATCTTTACGCTCGCATACTTCGTCGGGCTCTTCGGCTTTCCCCTGATCGGAGGGCAGTTGGTCCGTGGATTCGGCCCTGACGTGATGTTGCTGAGCCTGTTGAGCGCAACCGCTCTTAATGCGGTGCTAGCAAGCCGCCTCGGGTAAAGCGCAACTGATCCATCTCATCTTACGAAGGAGCTCACACATGCTGACTGAGGCACAACAATCGAAATGGCATAAGGATGGATATGTTCGATTGGAAAAGTTCTTCGATCCAGCCACGCGCGACAAGATTTCTCGTTTCGTTGAGGAAGTCGCACGTTGGGATGTAAGCTCCGACAAGTGGATGTTGTGGTTCGAGAAGACGAGCGACAGCCGCAAGATTATCTCCAAGGCCGAGAACTTCTTAGACTACCATGCTCCTCTACGGGAGGCGCTCCTGGCCGATGGCCGAATTCGTACAGCGGTCGAGACACTCTTGAATGAGAAGTCACGGATGTTGAAGGAACTTCTGATTTTCAAGTATCCGGACAGCGGCGGATACCGCCCACATCAGGACATCTATCATATCCCGCACAAGATACCCGAACGCATGGTGCACGCAATTGCATCCATTGCCGTGGACGACTCGGACCCGGGTAACGGTGGGCTTTTCTTCACGCCAGCTCGCCATAAGGAAGGAGTGTTTCCGATGGATGCCGGCGGCGTGATTCACCGGGAGATCGCCGAAACCTTCAGATGGGAGCCGGTGCACTTGAAGGCGGGCGATGTTTTCATTTTCGACGATTATGCGCCCCATTACTCACTGCCAAACAAGAGCGATCGGTCGCGTCGTGCGATTCACTTGGTGTTCCAGCGCGCATCCACTGGGGGTCCGACACGCACCGAATACAACCGCATGAAGCGCGCCTACAACCCACCAGAGGAAGCGGTGGCAGATCTTGAAAATCTAAAGATTCCCAATGGCATATTCTATCGCGATTGATAGCCACGCCTGAGGAAGACCAACGTGTACACGAAGCAGGCCGATCATTCTCTGATGCGAACCGAATACGGCGTTCTGGTCTGGCGCCTTTTGGAGCATCTCCCGGAGGGTCTCAGCCCAGCATTTGGCGCTTCAGTCGTGGAGCTCGCTCCAGGCGATGCGGTCGACCCGCACGATCATCCGGAGCACGAACTTTGGCTGCTGATCTCTGGTCGTGGAGAATTCGAAGTTGACGGTCAGGTCCGTGAGGTTAGCGAAACGACGTTGTGTTACATGTCGCCACATCAGACGCACACTATCCGCAATATCAGCCAGGACGGCGCCCTCAAGTTTGTCTCGATTTGGTGGGATTGACGTGCGCACGTATTTTGTCTGTCCCGCGCCGCCTTGCCCTAATGGCAAACTACATCTGGGTCACATCGGCGGCGTGTATTTACTGGCGGATATTTTCGTCCGCTTTCAACGCATGACCGGCCATCGGGCCTACTACATCACTGGCTCAGACGAGCACGGCACATATACGCTCGAAACGGCACGAAAGCTCGGCCAATCCTTTAGCGAGGTCGCAGAACGATACGTTCACCAGATCTTACAGTGTTTGCGCGCCGTGCAAATTACTCCTGATGTGTTCGTGCGCACATCTAGCGCGATGCACAAGGAAAATGCGCTAGCGATATTCCGCGAGCTGCAAGGGGCCGGCTACGTCGACGTACGGCCGGGCGTCCAACTGTATTGCGAACCTTGCGATGAGCTCGTTACGGACTCGCTCGCAACTGGCCGTTGCCCGGCTTGCTCATCGCCTTGCGACAGCAATCTGTGTGAGAACTGCGGGCTGGCTCTTCAGCACGACACAATCCGTGACGCCCGGCACGTCACCTGCGGCCGCAATCTTGTGCTAAGACCCATCACCCAGGCCGTGTTCGACATGCCACGTCTCGCTCGCCCACTGCAGGAAGCCATTGGAGAAAGCACATGGCCCGAGCCGATACGCGCCAAGGCGCGCGCTTGGCTACACCGGGAGGTGCGCGGCTTGCCGATGACCCGCCATTTCAGGCACGGTGTGGAGGTAAAACAGCCTGACTCTCTGATCGGCCAAACGCTGCTTACATGGTTTGAGGGCCTCTGGTGCTTCGACACGGGAATTCGCGAGCAATGCGCCCGCGCCGGTCTGGACGCAAACGCGACGTTGCACGACCAGAACACCGAGCTTCTTTTCTTCATGGGGCAAGATAACCGCTTCTATTACACGCTAGGTGTGGCCGGCGCTCTGCTCGCGCGCGGCTACCCAATTCCCAAAAATTGCTCCGTCCAGGACTTCTACAAGCTGGAAGGCGAAAAGTTTTCCACCAGCCGTGATCATGCTCTTTGGGCCGATGAAGTGGCGCGGGAGGTGGGGCCAAACGTACTCCGTTATGCACTGGCGCGAGTGGCCAAGCCGTTTGGAACCGACGCCAACGATTTTGATCTCGACGGGCTCATCTCGGCAGCCTCACGCATTCGGGTCTGGGAAGATGCGTTACGCCGGTATGCAGAAAATGCACGCACAGTAGAGAGCACCGAACTCTCCCCGAACTTCCGCCGCTTCGCTGAAGATTACGCCGATGCGGTCACCGCACTGCGTTTCTGGGATGCGCTTGATATCATCGACAGATACTTCGAGCTAGCTGGCTTTGCACATGCAGACGGTTGGACATGGAATGCTGCGCAGATCTCGCTGTTCCTGAGCCTACTCTATCCCGTAGTACCTGAGCTAGCGATGGGCTACGGCCAGCACTACTTTGGTGCTGCGTGGCGGCCGTCCCTCAAGACATCAGCCGGAGCAGCCCAGCCAAAGACGTCGGTGGACTTTCCCCATTTCAGCGCGCCAATACCCGCAAACTTTGCCGCGGAATACAATAAGCGCTTTCGCAAAGAACAGATTTGGCAATCATGAAGGTCCGAATGACGAAGCCATGAATTCGCGCATCTCAAAACGCAGCGCTATCGCTCAGCGCTTTGCGCCATTCAACTCCTCAAGTGCGAAGCATGGTATCAATTTCGGCCACGCGCTGGCCGATCCGGTGATGTTTGCAGAACTGCCGTGGCCAGGCGCGTTTGACGGAGGTACAGGTGTCGCTCCCACCGACCTGCCGCAGTACACGGATGCGGCGGGTTTGCCCGAACTTCGTACAAAGCTCGCACTGAGGTACGGTGTGCGGCATAACCAAGTTATGCTTACGGGTGGTGCTTCACAGGCTTTACAATTGCTTGCCGATGGCTGGATTGACCCCGGTGACGTGGTCCTGACGGAGGACCCCTCCTACTTGGGCGCACTGCGTACGTTTTCGATCGCGGGTGCAACCGTGGTCCAGCTGGGTCTGGCCGCAGAGGGAGTGGATCTGAACGAAGTCGAGGCAATGCTGCAGACCAATGCCCGGGTGAAGCTTTTCTACACAATGCCAGCATTTCATAATCCAACCGGGCGCCAGATGTCATGCGACTATGTGGCCAAATTGGCGGGACTGCTAGCCCGCAGTGGCGCTCTCTTGGTGCAGGATCTTGTCTATGCTGAGTTGCCCTATAACGGTCCAGCGCATTGGCTGGCGCCAGGCAACAACGTGATCAATGTCCATAGCATCTCAAAAGTTGCCGGACCGGGGCTACGGGTGGGCTGGGTGCTTGCCGAGTCCGACATCATCAACAGGCTTGCGCACCTCAAACGCGACGGTGGCGTAAGTCCGGTTCTAAGTAATATCGTTTTGGGGTTGTTGCAATCGAGCGCTCTTGACGCGCACATAACACGCTTACGCGAGCACTACCGAGCGAAGCGAGACAGCGTACATAGGTTATTGCAGCGCAGCCGGATTTGCGAGCCGGAATATACTGTGCCAAGCGGGGGCTTCTCGTTCTGGGTACGGCTTACCGCAGATACGGATCCGGAGAGGTTTATTGAAGCTGCGAGCCGCGAGCACGACGTACACCTTGTAAATGGTCGCAACTATGGCCCACGAAGTGGCCGTCACGTGCGCCTGTGTTTCAGCTACCTTCCAATATCTCTCATTGAGCAGGGGCTGGAGCGCTTAGGTAATTTGCATGCTAACCTCTAGACGCGCGTGGTATGTTTCAGCAGAGTTTTTCAATCTGTGACGGGGTCGCACGTCCAGCTCCCAGCGCCGACACTTCTGAAGAGAGCGAGCTCGCGAGGACACAAAAAGTCGCTGTCCTGCTTTGTGCCGGCCGGCAAGGTCGCCTTGGTGCGCCCCTAACCGACCTGCCCGTCACTCGTCCAAGCCTTCGAAGAACTGTTGAAGCTGTATAAGGGGTGCTTCGTTCCGACGCACTGGAGGCAGAGCATATGGCCTCGATTTGTCGCACCTTCGCCGCTACTTAAAGCTCATCATGACGAACCGAGAGCTGGGGCTGCAAGCCCGTGACCAGCCGGGTTCGCCGGCCGCGCAGGGCGCTCGGCAGTCCGGCTCGGTGCAGGAGCTTCCCCGGACGCCGGCCACCCGGAGCGCGGGAGCTTGGGCTTCGTTGGGCCGGCAGATGCAAGAACCAGTATTACCATCAACTGCCGGGCCCCCGTCACATACCTCCGGCGGTCTTGAGCCTTTCGTTGACCTGAATACGCCCTCGCCGTCTAAACTGCGCGACGATGCTCACTTTGCACCAGCGTATTCTGCCAGAGCTCGCTCAGACACCTACGCTGGTCTAGAATCATTTGTTGATCTAAATACGCCCCCACCGACCGAATTGCGGGGCGAGGTTGATCCTGACCGGGCATTTTCGGCCACCTCCTCGGATGCTCCGATCGCGGCTTTGGACCCGACGGCCTCGTTCCGGGAGCCCGGGCTGGTGCTCCAGGACACCCAGTGGCTCGGCGATGAGCATATCCAGAGGGATTATGACCTGCTGGCGCCCGCGGTTGCAGGAGAGCCATCCGGATCTCGCCGCCCGGACGCAGCTCGTGGATCCTCTTGTAGCCCATTATCAGCTGGGCTGGCGGCCACCGATAGCGAGGCGCGACGCGACTTCCAGCTGCTCATCGATCGGAATGGTGATGCTACAGCCGACTTCCTATTTCTGCCAATGAACAATGCCGATCGTCTTAATGAACGCCGCACCCATTGGTCGCTGCTGTTCGTTGATCGCAGCAACGGGCAACGGCCGCTCGCCTATCACTACGACTCCATCCCGGGGTCCAACCAAGCCCGCGCAGTCAAGTTCGCAGAACGGCTGGGCCTCAGCCTGAGGCCAGCCTGCATAGCCCAGCAGCAGAATAGCTATGACTGCGGCGTCTTTGTCGTGGACGGCACGCGAGCACTGGTGAGGGAACTGGCGCATGGGCAGCATGACCTGCGGATTCCGATGATCTCGCCCGGGTGTACCGATTTGATCTCGCCCAGGATTCCGAGATGATCTCGCCCACCATTCCGATTTGATATCGCCCGGGGCGCAAGGCGTTCTGGCTGTGTGGTTTCTGGCATCGGCGAAGCCGCGTGGTAAATCTTGAATCGCGGCTCGAAGGACTTGTTTTTTTGCTGCTCCTGCTGTGGGCATGTGGGCAACGCCCTTCGCGTTGTCCAAGCATAGCGGCATGTCCACAGCGCCACTGGCTCAGGCCTTTCGGCCGGGCTTGCGGGTTCGCCGCAGGCTCTCGCCGTTGAGATCGATCCGGTGAGCATTGTGGACCAGGCGGTCGAGGACGGCATCGGCGTAGGTTGGGTCGCCGATCAGCGCGTGCCATTGATCGACGGGGAGCTGGCTGGTGACGATGGTGGAGCGGTGGCCGTAGCGGTCCTCGAGGATCTCCAGGAGGTCGTGGCGGGCCGCGGCGTCGAGCGGCTCGAGGCCCAGTCGTCGAGGATGAGCAGATCGACACGGCCGAGTGCGCGCAGCAGACGCGGGTGCCGGCCGTCGCCGCGCGCCAGGGCCAGATCACTGAACAGTCGCGGGACGCGCTGATAGAGCACGGAGCGATTGTCGCGGCAGGCTTTGTTGCCGAGCGCCGAAGCGAGCCAGCTCTTGCCGACGCCGGACGGGCCACAGATCAAAAGATTGGCGTGGTCGTCGATCCATTGGCCTTCGACCAGCATGGTCAAGAGGCTGCGGTCGAGGCCGCGCGGGGTGCGATAGTCGATGTCCTCGACGCAGGCCTGCTGGCGCAGCTTGGCGTATTGCAGCCGCTTCGACAGTCGCTTGTCGCGCCGCAGCGACGCTTCACGTTCGAGCAGCAGCGCAAGCCATTCGGCGTGGCCGAGGCTGGCGGCCTCGCCGCCGGCTTCGATGTTGGCGAAAGCCTTGGCCATGCCATGAAGGCCGAGCGCGTGGAGCTGATCGAGGGTCGGATGGGCGAGCAAGGCGTGATCTCCCTAGTTGTAGTAGCGCGGCCCACGGATGTTGGGATGAAGGATCGGCGCGTCGTCCGCGGAGCGCGTGGGTGAAGGACGCCGATCAAGGTTGTTGGCGAGGATCGATTTGACCGAACCGTAAGTGCGCGCGCCGATATCGATCGCCCGCATGGCGGCGGCATCGAGCCGCTGTTGCCCGTAAGATCGGGCGAGCCGGATGATGCCGAGGCAAGCGCGGAAGCCCTGTTCCGGATGCGAACGCTCATCGAGGATCAGATCGCACAGCGCCGCGGTGGCAAGTCCGATGATGGCGGCATCCTTGCGGATGCGCTCGATGGTCCAGCCGGCGTAGCGCCGATGACTGGAGGCCATGTGCTCCGGCACGGTCGTGTGCTTGTGGTTGCCGCTCATGCGCTGATGCGCGGCGATCCGCTCACCCTTGTGGAAAATCTCGACGGTGCGGGCGGTGACGCGTACCTCAACTTCGGCGCGGACGAAGCGATGCGGGACGCTGTAGTAATGCGCCTCGACCTCGACGTGATAGTCGATGCTGACCCGGCAGATTCGCCACTCGGCAAACACGTAAGAGCTTTCCGGCAAGGCCTTGAGTGCCGGCCGGTCGATCTCCTCTAGCTTGCGGCTGGTCACGCCGAGCCGCCGGATCGGTCGCTCCTCGTTGAGCCGGCTCATTAACTCGGCGATCGCCGCGTTGACCTCGGCGAGGCTGTGGAAGGTCTGGTGGCGTAGCCGTCCAAGCAGCCAGCGCTCGAGCATGAGGACCGCCGCCGTGGCCTGGCCGGCAGAATGGCGGTGCCGTAATGCGCCGCCATGTCGGCGTAGCTGCGGTTGACCTGCGGATCGTAGAGGCAGGCCTTGATCACCGCGACCTTGGTGTTGTCCGGCACCAAGAGCGCCGGCACGCCGCCGATCGCCTCGAAGGCGCCGACGTGGCCGCTGATCCAGTCGGCGAGCCCCTGCGTCCAGGTCGCCTGCGCGTAGGTGAAGCTCGATGCGCCGAGCACCGCGACGAAGATCTGCGCGGCGCGCCGCTCGCCGGTGAACCGGTCGATCACTACCGGCACGCCGTCGCCGGCATAGTCGACGAACAGCTTGTCCCCGGCTGCATGCGACTGGCGCATCGTCACCGACAGCCGGCCTTCCCAGGCCCGGTACAGCTCGCAGAACAGCGAATAGCGATACCCGCCGGGTTCGCCTGCGATGTACTCCTCCCACAGGACCGACAGCGTCACGTGCTTGCGCTTGAGCTCGCGATGCACCGCCGCCCAGTCCGGCTCGAGCTGCCGCCGATGGCCCCGCCGGGTGCCCGGACCGGCTCCGGCGCTGGCGAACAGCCGGGCCTCCAGCACCGTGTCGGTGACGTCGTCTGGCAACGGCCAGGTCAGCCCCGCCGCCTCGAACCGGCGGATCGTCAACCGCACCGTCGAAGGTGCCGTTCCGACCCGCCGCGCAATCTCGCGGGTCGGCATCCCGGCCGACTTCAATCGGATCACATCGCGCACATGGCGCATCGCAAACCTCTCCGTCGGCATCCAGGTCCCCTTCGCAAAGCCGAAAGGCGGGACCGTAGCGGAGCCAGAAGAGGCCTCGTGACCCCGGGCGACATCATCCCGGATGGTGGGCGAGATCATCTCGGAATGGTGGGCGAGATCATTCCGGAATCGTGGGCGACATCGAGCGGAATCAGCAGCATGACCTGCTGGACCTTAACAACCTCAGCGTCAGTCGCCCGGCACTGCAGGCCCGACTGAGGGGTTGACGCCCGCATTCACCAATGGAATTTGCTGGCGCGGCTCTCGCCGACACCGGCCAGACTTATCTGCGGGTGATCGCGCCGGCGTGGATGTTGTCGAGGTGGCACTTGCAACTGGCCTTCCAGGCCGTCCGTTCGGCACGATCCCTGGATGAACGTGGTCCCACGGGCCATCCAGTCGGCATCGGCTGGCCTGTTCCGATTGACACAATTAGCTCGCAGACAACCCGTTGCGCCGTTACCGTAACAATCGCAACCCGCCGTAGCTTTCGGCAACGATCCGCCGCTTCTCTTCGAATGTTAACGGCGCCGTCAAGGCTCACGACCTACCCGGCAATTTGTTAACGCCGGAGCACTCTCATTTGGATTTCGCTCGTTATCGCGTCCACTGTTGGTACGGAACGGACGATGACGGGGTACACGCCAGGAGAGCACGACCGTGTCGGTAAGTTCGCAGATGCCCGCCGGCCACTTTGCAGCTGAACGAAAGAGGCGAGGCAGCCGAAGTCAGACCTGAAGCCACCTATGTTCCAAGAAGCAAAGAGCCTCACAAAGCTGCCGGTGACCAATGGTTCGTCCATTGCACGTCGTTCGCGTGGCCGTATCGCCACTGACGAGATCAGGAATGCTGCTACGCGCACTCCAATGGCCCTCGGCCGGCTAAATCAATCGAAGAAGGGCACAAAATGCAGAATTTAACCGCGAACGCCCCGCTTGTTGCATTAATTGAGATTGAGATGTCCGTTAAATTCGGCAATCTTCGTGAAGCACTCCGATAATGCGAGTTGCTTCGCGAGGGTGGCGCAGTCAAATCACACTCATGCGCTCGGTGTCCAGCACGCACCGCGAGAGTCTGCGCGAGCTTTGGCATTTCTGCACTTACCTGCGGGCGTGTCCAAGCGACGAAGACAACGTAGGGAGGCTATCGACGTAATGCCGACTGTCGGTGAAATGCGCTACAGTTTGCTTCTGGGCTCGGTCGAGGGCATGTGATCTGTGGTGGCCGCGAGATCGGCGCGCAAGACTTGCGTCCATCGATGCCACCGTGGTGGCGTGGATGCCACTGTCGGTCCTGATCTTCCGGTCATTCCCAACATACACCGAAACATCCGTGATGAAGCTGCAAATCCAGTGTGTGGCTTCGCCGAACAATGACACTGTTGATCAGTGTTCAGGGGGAATTCCAACATGAGTCTGCATCAGTGATGACTTCGATTGACGATAGCTTAAGTGAGATCCGATCGACGCGGAACAACATTTGGCATTGCCGTAAGTTGCTCCAAACCGAGTTGCCTGATGAGCAGCGAAAACTCCTCGAGAAACGCCTGGCCGAACAATGTTCTGCCTTTGAACGGCTCTTGACGACCACATTTCCTTTCGCCTTGAGACTGAAGTAAAATTCAGTGCCTGTGCCGCTCAACACGTAACGAACCGTACCCGGCATGAGTCCTCACCTCGCCATCCTTCGCCTCACCCGCACTCCAGCCGGCACCGAGTTGATCCGTGGAGCTGCGATGGCAATGCGATCCTCGATACCAAGCAGGGAGGTGATCCCTTCGTCGCATCGAGGTGATCACCCGGAGGCGCTAGCAGCAACGCCACAAGAAGAGGAAAGGGAGAAGGCCCGGATCGTGGAGGAACGGTTTGAGAAGAGTGCCAGCATTGTAACCGGTCTTTGGCGCGACGGCGTTAATGGTGCGAAGGCCGAAATCGAGCGGTAGCTTGAGCAAAGGCGCCAGTAAGTCGGAGCCGAACAAGCCCGTGCTCCCCGAAAGCAAAACGCTTAAGAAAAACATAGCCAGCTTGAAATTGTGAAAGCATGGACGCTCCTTTAACTACGATCGGTCTTTGGCGCGGGGAAACATCAGGTTGATTACACTAACACCTCATGCCATTTACATGTGGACGTTAACGTTCACTGGCTGCTCTCCATTCACCAGGATGATCGGCTTCCCGCGCAGTAGCCTCACCGCCAGCGGTCTGGACGGAGCGCTCGCTCACGTCGTCATTTCTTGAAATCATCGCATGCATTTAGGATCGTTTTGGACGATTTCCTGCGCCTCGCAGGCATTTCGGGATGAAATTCACCTCAAGCTGGGGAGCCGATTATGCAATACGATCGGATAGACGCCCGCATCCTCGAGATCGTGCAAAAGAACAACCGGCTAACTTCCGATGTGATCGGCGAACTGGTCGGGCTTTCTGCTACCGCCTGCCAACGAAGACTGAAGAGGCTCCGTTCGGAAGGCATCATCGAGGCCGACGTCTCGATCGTTTCGCCGAAAGCAGTGGGCAGACCTATTCAAATGCTCACGCTGGTGACCCTGGAGCGAGAGCGTTCAGATATAATCGACAGATTCAAGAAAGCCATCAAATCGTCGGCTGAGGTCGTCAATGGCTTCTACGTCACGGGCGACGCGGACTTTGTCCTATATGTTACCGCGCGCACCATGGAAGATTATGAGGAGTTCACGCGGCGATTCTTCTATGTGAACCCGGACATCAAGAGCTTCAAAACCATGGTCATATTGGATCGTGTAAAAGCGGGCTTTGCTGTTCCAGTTGAGCCTCCATCCGAGGCTTGAACGAACGCTGATGCAGCGTCTTACCGGGCGGATTGATGCGTGTGCGCGCTTTGTCGGTTAACTCGCATAGAACTCGAAACGCCCGCGCCTGCGCTCCTCTAGTTGTCGTTTGACCTGAGAGCTGCGCTATGGCCGGGTCTACGCGATGGGATCAAACAGGACCGTCAATCCAACCATCTCCGCGACAGCCGCACTGCCGATAATGTTAGACCGGCAGCAAGCAAGGAGAGTTCAAGCGTGATGCGAGCCACTGTGCTTTCTGCTTGCCGAGACCTCTTTGCTGAGGACGTCGAAGAAAGCCCTCCTGAGATATTAATTTCGTCGACGGTTTCCCGGCAAGCGTCTGCTCGCTATTATGTCTCAAGCTAGAACTGGGATGATGTGCAGAGGGTGCTGTTTGAAAAGGCGTGCGCCCATGTGGGCGATGGCATGCTTATGTCGTCAGGCAATGACATTTCGTCCGAGGCGAGAGCGCTCTCCAGCAGCAGGCTCAGCAGCGTGGTTCCCCGCCTTTCGGGCAGCGTGAGCGGCCCCGGCCCCTCTCTCATGGGAGCGGAGCTCGTCCTTTCAGTCGAGCTCGTGACGGTCTTAAGGCCAGCAATCGGGAGCGGCTGCTCGGGGGCACTGCGCTTCGTAGCTTGCGCTGCACTGGATGCGATCGAATGACGCTTGATCGTTAGTTCTCGACACTTCACTTGTTCCGGCAAGCCCGTCGGCCACCTCGTGCATGCAACACTCCTTGTATCGCTCCATCAATGAGCCCTGTCAGACGGTATTGAACCAACTGATTTTGTCATGAAGCCATGAGTTGGATTGGACTCACTGCGGCTCTGGCTATCGGGGCCATTATCATTTCAATCGTCGTGGACGTGGGGATGACGAACTGTCGGCTTAATTCCTTATATGCAACCCTGCACTTCTGCAAACCCGACAAACCCACCGGAACGACGAGCCCGCTCGATTCCCACTTCCGCCGCAAAGATCGCATTTGACTTCGCCGGCACCTGGCTTCGCCTTCTCCATGCCTCGCGCGATTGCCCATTGCGGCGAGCCGCATTGGGGCTTGCAAGCCTGGCAGCGGATCTTCGATCCGGCAGACCTGGAGTGCTCGCGCCCACGATCCATGTCTAAGGCGTTTGCATGCCATCTCGTCCGACTAAATTGAATCTTGCATGCAACTGTACCCCGTCCGGCTGGGCAGCAAGGACCGGCACCACAGCAACGCGCCGGCTAGTCGTTCTCAAAGTTACCGGGCTCGTCAATCCCTGAACTCCAGGTCGAGCGATGGGGACCTTGTTGAATGACATTGAATGAAAGCATTTTCTGTAAGCAACGAGGCATGCGGGGGCTAAGAGCTGGCCCGTGTCCGGCTCCGCCGCGATCAGGGCCGAAATATCCTATCGACGCGACGAACGCACCGGCCAACTGCTCGTTCTAGCTCCGCAGTGAACTTGTCAATTCGGCGGCGCCGCTCGACCATCCGCATTGCAAACCTGGATCTGCTCCGACGCATCAACGCCGTTGTGCCGAAGCGCGATGGCATCATCAGCGATATGGTCGAGGCCGTCCTAGCCGGCCGCGTCCCGCTCAACGCGATAACTCAAAGCGTCGTCCAGTTCGTGCGCGCCAGCTACCGCATGGACCACAACAAGTTCGGCCCCTCTCGCTGGACATACCAGCTTTCCAGGAAGGCAAGCCGTCGCTAAGCGAAGCCATCAGCAAAGGGCTGTGGAGCGATAGGTTCTCCACACCGACGGCGCCTGTAGCTTTATGGCGTTCCAATTCTCCAGGGCATGTACGATAGGTGCGCCGGCGGCCCACGCCGATCGAGGTCACCCCATTGCGCTGGGCGCGCGCTTTCGCGCGTCCACCCGTTGCAGTAATTAGGCGACCTCGATCAGCGGGTATACCGTAACCGGTATGAGCTCCCACGTCTGCAGTGATCAGCGCGCGCGAGCGTAGCGGGTCGGCATCCAGTACTGGCGCATGGCCTCGACGACGTCCGGAATGTCGGTATGGGCGTTGCGCAGGAATTCCTCGGTCTCGCGGCCTGGTCTTGGCGGTCCAAGGAGTGGATGCCCTTGATTGTCGACGCAATGCAGCAGGATGGGCAGGAGCAAGCCGTGATTTATGTTGCGGATGTCGAGCAGCGAGGCCCAGGCCGATAGTCTCAGCCGCATGGCGGCATAGAATCCCTGGCACCACGGCCGCGCATCAACGTCGGCATTCGGCTTGCGGCGATGGATCGGCGCGAACCGATGTGGTGCGGTGGAAAGAACGTTACTGATGTCGTTGTGGCGCAGCGCGACGGCCGAAATCGCAGCGAATTCCGGCGTGCCGCCGTGGTTGAATGCGTCGGCGTCGATGGCGAGTAGCGGACAGATCCAGTTGGGCGCACTCATTGACACCGGCCCGGCCACGATCGCGGCGACATAGCCGTCGAGCATGGGAAGACTCGTGGCGACGGGATGCAGCCCGGCGCGAGCCTGCAGCCAAGGCTCCAGCTCGTCGAGCGGCATCACGGCTGCCGCCATCGATGATGAAGATGATGATGAACGGCGGCGCCGGCTCATGCAGCCACCCGTGCGCTGAGCTCGCGGGCCGCCTTCCAGTTCCAGGGGAGAAGTTCGTGCAACTGGTGGCTCCTGGTCTGACCGGAGACGATGCGCTCCAGCACATCGACCAGATAGGCCTGCGGATCGAGTTCGTGGAGCTTTGCCGTATTGACCAGCGACCCAAGAATTGCCCAGCTCTCAGCGCCGCCCTCGCTGCCGCTGAACAATGAGTTCCGCCTTCCCATCGCAATCGGGCGCATTGAACGCTCGACGGTGTTGCTGTCGACCTCGACGCGGCCGTCGCGGAGAAACAGCGTCAGACCGTCCCAGTGATTGAGCGTATAGTTGATGGCCTCCGCCAGCTTCGACTGGGAGAACAGTTGGTCGAGCATCGAGGTCAGTCGCGCCTTCAGCACCTCCATCAGCGGTGCGGTCCTGGTGCGGCGGGCGGCAAGCCGCTGTTCGGCGCTCAAACCGCGGATCTCGGCCTCGATGGCGTAGACCGCTTGCAGGCGCTCGATCACTTCGTGAGCGAACGGCGACTGCATCGTCTTGTACACCTCGACGAATTTGCGTCGGGCATGGGCGAGACAAAAAGCGAGCTGGATCGCGCCGCCATGACCGCGGGCAAGCGTAGGCGGCATAGCCATCCACCTGCAGAATGCCGGAGAAGCCGGTCAATTGCCCGGCGATCTCCTCGGTGCCGCGGCCATCGGCAAACACATAGGCGACCGCCGGCGGCGATGGGCCGCCCCATGGGCGATCATCCATGGCATGCGCCCAGAACTGGCAGATACGGGTGCGATGTCGCCCGGGATCGAGCACCGGCATCGGCGTCTCGTCGCAGAACAGCCGCGGCGAAGCCTGGATCGTCCGCAGCTGAAGTTCATAAAGGCTCTTGAGCCACCAAGCTGCACGCTTCGCCCAGCCGGCGAGCGTCGCGCGGTTGAGATGAATGCCCTGGCCAGCCAGGATCTGCACTTGGCGGTACAGCGGCAGATACCAAGCGAACTTCGAGACCACCACGTGAGCCACGAGTGCCGTCGATACCATGCCGCCCTCAACCAAACGCGGCAGCACCTTCGCCTGGACCACGCCGTCGGTGCAACCGCGGCAGGCGTATTTGGGACGGATCGTCCGCAGCACCCGCAGGATCGCCGGGATCACGTCCAACACCTCGCTGACGTCCTCGCCGATCTTGTGAAGCTGACCCTGACAGCACGGGCATGCGGTCGCCGCCGGCTCCAGCACCTGCTCGCAACGCGGCAGGTGCTTGGGCAGCGCACCGATGTTGCGGCGCGCCTTCTTGCGCGGATTGTCGGACGGCTTCGTCGCGGGCGCAGAGTCGTTGGTCGACGCAGGTAGCGTGGTGGCGTCGGTCTCGAGATCGCCCAGCTCGAGCGCCAGTTGGGCCGCGACCATCACCGCAAGCCGCTCCGAGCGCTTCCCGAAAATCATCTCTTTGAGCGTCTGCATCGCCACGCGCAGCTTCTCGTTCTCGGCGTCAAGCGCGAGCACCATCTCGGTTAGCGCTGCTGGATCGGTCGGGAGAGCGTCGGGGCGAATCGCCATGATCAAACGATACATCCGCGCGCCACAGGCTCCAGCGAAATCCTCACCTCTCAGCCGACAACCGCCGGCTGCTTCACAGGTTTGGGTGAGACACGCGTCCACTCAAGTCCGTCGAGCAGCATCGCGAGCTGCGTCGCACTGAGATGCACCGCGCCATCGCGGATCGGCGGCCAGGTGAAGCGCCCCTGGTGCAGCCACTTCGTCACCAGCACCATGCCGCTGCCGTCCCACGCCAGAAGCTTCACTCGGTCCATGCGCTTGCTGCGGAACACGAAGACGTCGCCGCAATACGGGTTCGCACGCAGCGCTTCGCTCACCAGCGCCGATAGCGTGTGCACCGACTTGCGAAAGTCGACCGGCTGTGCCGCCAGCACCACCTTGAGGTCAGACCGTAATGCAATCAACGGATGCCCCGAAGCGCCGATAGCACTGTCGAAAGCGTCGCCAGCTCCACTCCGGGCTCGACCCGGATGCGTGCCCCGCCCACCTCGATCTCGATCATCCCGCCAAGCTTGCCTGGGGGCGATGCCATCTGCGGCAGCACCTTATGCGCGGACGCTAACCGGTCCGGCTCGTCTGCCGTCGCCGGACCGCTCTCGGAAGCGATCCGGACCGGTCTCGGAAGCGATCCGGACCGGCACGAAGCCTGGCGCCTGAAAGCTCGCTGCCGTCGCGAACTTGCGCCGCCACACCGTCAGCAGCCCACGGACAACGCCATGGCGCCGAGCGACCTCGGAAATATTGGCCCCTTCCTCAAAGCTCTCCGCCACGATCCGGGCCTTCTCTTCCGCCGTCCAGTGCCGTCGCCGACGCTGCCCCGTGATCACCTCGATCCGACGATAGGAGCCGCCTTCCTGCCTGGCATCAAGCATGGCTTCATGCATGGCATCTGCCATAGCCCACCTCCAAAAGACAGTTCATACCCGGCTGTATCGCAGCTCATTCGCGCGATGCCCAGGTGGGGGGCTCATACCGGTTACGGTATACCGGCTTGTTGATGGGCAGACTGGAAACGCCCGTGGTGAGAGCGAGTTTTCCGCACCACAGCAAGGTGAGGCCGACTACGCTAAACGGCTGCAGTGTTCGCAGCGCGGGCGGCCGCCACTACCGGGGGCAAGATATTGCCGCTCGATATTGTTGCCTTCCGTGCACTTGTCGTTGTCGTGATAGACCTTTTTGCGGTCGGCTTTTTCGAATGAAAAGGAGGCACTTTAGCCATGATAACTCCTTGCTTTGCGATAGTCGTCATCTGCAGCACCAATGCCGGCGGTAGGCAATGGCCGCATCACTGCGCCGTGGCCGACGGCCACAGCGCAGATGATCCAGGTGCAAGGCCCAGCGGTATTGGTGCGTCTTGTTTCCTTGTGAACGCGGAACTACTTACAATCTCGGTGCAAGACGGCTTTTCTTAATCGGAACATCAGCGCAAAGCTGCGATGCAGGCGCTCAATTGGCGCATAAATTCATCGAATTTTTGTACTAGGCGCACAATTCCGAACAGGATGGAGCCCAACAAGTCAGTGACAGATGACGCCTGTTATCGGCGTCGACGACTTTGTACGGAACCGATAAACGTGTGCGGCACACGGTCTGGAGGCGTGCTCAGTTAATCAGAACGGTACGCTTTGCACAGTTTCAAGCCAGCAAGCACGCCCGCTCCATCAGGTCAGCTGAGTTGCACCCACGTTTATCGCCCTTCGAGACTCCAGCGCAAACATTCTTTGCACGGACCATCTATAGAAGAGGGTCTGTGACCATCCGCGAGCGGCGCTACTCACGCATCAAATTACCGGATACCGTCAGGATTGCTGCCAGGGAGTTAAAGGCACGTTCTGTACGTTACGGACAGACCTATTGCTTTCATAGTCCGCCGATTCCGCTAGTTTCACGCTGGCAAACCCTGTGCGTTGACTAGCGGGCCCGTATGAGATCGATACCGCTCTACGAGTGTTCAACACCCTACTTTCGGGCTGCGGCCTTTCTACAGATGCCTTCCCCGCTGGACGCTCGGTGTTTCGGCCGAGGGGCCTGTTTTCTTATCGAGCCAAAGCGGGACTGCGGCTCTCCACTGCGGCGCAATGGAGGGTGCTTGATGCGCAATCGTGACCTTCTTTCCGACATCTTCCTGGCACTGACCGCGGCCGGGCTCGTGCTGGTTTGCCTGAGCCTGCTCGCTTTTGCCTACACCTCGCGAGGGACCACCCAATGAACTCCTTCAGGCTCATCGGCTTGGCACTTGGAGCATCCATCGTGCTCTCGTCAGCAGCACTCGCGGACGACATCACCATCGCCGTCGCGGGACCTATAACTGGGAGCGAGTCCGCCTTCGGCCGGCAGATGAAGAACGGCGCGGAAATGGCGGTGGAGCAGATCAATGCTTCCGGCGGCGTACTAGGCAAGAAACTCGCTCTCCACGTCGAGGACGATGCCTGCGATCCCAAGCAGGCGCGCTCGGTGGCGGAAAGGATCGCCGGCGCCAAGATCCCATTCGTCGCCGGACATTTTTGCTCTTCTTCGTCGATCCCGGCGTCGGAAGCCTATGCCGACGGCGGCGTGCTCCAGATCACACCGGCTTCGACCAACCCGCTGTTCACCGAGCGCAAGCTGTGGAACGTAGCGCGCGTATGCGGCCGCGACGACCAGCAGGGCCTGATTGCCGCCCAGTACATCACCAACAACTTCAAGGGCAAAAGCATCGCCATCCTCAATGACAAGACAACTTACGGCAAGGGTCTCGCCGACGAGACCAAGAAGGCCCTCAACAATGCTGGCGTCACCGAGAAGATGTACGAGTCCTACAACAAGGGCGACAAGGACTTCAACGCGATCGTCTCGCGTCTGAAGCATGACGATATCGACCTCGTCTATGTCGGCGGCTATCACCAGGAAGCTGGCCTTATTCTGCGCCAGATGCGCGATCAGGGCCTGAAGACCGTTCTAATGTCGGGCGACGCGTTGGCCGACAAGGAATATGCCGCGATCACCGGCGCCGCCGGCGCAGGCACACTTTTCACCTTTGGACCCGACCCGCGCAAGAAGCCGACGGCGGCTGCGATCGTCGAAAAGTTCAGGGCCAAGAATATCGACCCTGAAGGCTACACGCTCTACACCTACGCTGCCGTGCAGGTGTGGACGCAGGCCGTGGCCAAGGCCGGCACCACGGATCCGAAGAAGGTCATAGATACGATCAAGGCGGGCACCTGGGACACTGTCATTGGCAAGCTGGAATATGACGCCAAGGGCGACATCAAGCAGCTCGACTATGTCGTTTATAAATGGGACGATAAAGGCGGTTACGCCGAGGCGAATCCGAAGGGATTCTGACGCGTTTCAACCGACATAAGACAGCCCTGACCATCGCCGGCGCATTTTCGAGCCCGCCATTCGGCGGGAGGGCGTGGGTTAGGGCGGTGATCATCAGTCGATTGCTCCAGGGCAGCAAACTAGGACCGGAAGAAATAGAGCGTCTAAACTCGGCCTACAGACGGGCCCTACGCTCGCTGGGCTTGGTTGATCGTAACGACCCCATTACCGAAATCGTCGCAAAGAAAATTATCGAGATCGGCGCAACAGGCGTTCGCGATCCGGCAGAGATTTCCAAGCTCGCCATCGAGCAGCTTGGCATCGGCAGACCGCCATCAATCTAAAGCGGAGCGCGCTTACTCACGCCGATGGTACTCCGGGGATGCGTCTCAGAACGCGTTTGCCAGAGTGAGCACTCACAGTGCCGGATTCATTTTGCGGCAGCGACTCGGCAGGACGCAAGGGCGTTCGAGGACTGAATATCCCCTTGGATGCGGCAGAGTTTCGGCCATTGCCGAGTGCGTTGCTCGACTATCGAACCCCTCATGAGGTTCGGCTAGAAGTGAGGCGTCCCCGCTTCGCCCGGAGACAAGGCAGGGCTACTCCCCTGCCCTCGCGGCGAGCCGCGCTGCGGGACTGCACAGCGCAGCTATCTAAACTGCTCGGTTTCCGCCGACTTACGATCCGAAAGGCCGCTGAGCGGCTGACGTCGATTCCGATCGTCAGCCGTCGGCGTCCTCTACGACCTTGCGTACGACAAGTTCAGAAAGCTGCACAATCAGCTGTTTGAGACGCGCAATTTCCTGCTTGCACCGCTCCAGCTCGCGCTGTTCGTCGGTTACCAATATTTCATGGCGATTCTCAGCCGCATGATTCATGCTGAACCTTTGCTCGACCAGGTGAGTCGAATGAAGAGTTGGGCGAGCCTTTCACAGAAATACTAATGGCAAACTGGGGCTTTGCGCCGGCAAGCACCGTACGCGACGAACAAATCATCCCGCTCCTCAGCCCAGCGCGTTGCCCCAGCCACAGATCGGAGCGTTTGGTACAAAGCCCGCCTTGTCACTTGCTTTAAATTTACGCTTTGCGAGCAACCTCATCGCATGCTCGTTATGGAAGCTCGTGCGGATTCCGAGATGATGGTGCGCACCGTACCGAGTTGATGGCGCGCAGGGTTCCGAAATGATCGCGCGCAGCATT
>NZ_JCAMOQ010000077.1:0-25462 GCF_059512365.1 Bradyrhizobium sp. Ses1 | reverse complement strand
CCTCATTCGGATGAGACGCGCGGAGTTAAATCACTGATTTGCCCGACGGCGGAAGCGGAATGTTTTTCGCGCGAGGGGTAGACAGGCCAAATCAGGTTGATCGGATTGAGGAAAATCGCGCCGACTGCATCTGTCATTCCGGGACGCGCGAAGCGCGAGCCCGGAATCCATTTCGCCGCTTGCGTCTGTGGCCCGATGGATTCCGGGTTCGCGCCAAGGGGCGCGCCCCGGAATGACGGAGGGTCGTGACCTCGCTGCGTTCCCTGACGCAGACCTACATTTTCAGCGCCTCGATATAGCCGGGCACGACAAGAGCGCTGCGCCGCTCAATGCCCTTGGAGCGCAGCCAGCCATCGATCAGGTCCTCGTTCTGGCCGCGGATCACGACGGCGACATGTCTCGCCGCCAGGAACGCTTCGCGCTTCTAACCGTCGCTGGTGCCTACCGCACACCATAGCGCGTGAAGTCGCTGCCGATCTTGACCTGGATCGTCTTTGCCGATGCGATATCGGCGTTGCTGCCCGCTTTGTCGCCCGTCTTCAGCCTGGCAAGCCCGCGCCCATAGAGTGCGCTCGCCAGCTTCGGATCGAGTTGCAGCGCAGAGCTGTAATCATCGATAGCCGCGTCGAATTTGCCCATTTTGAGGTAGATCAGCCCGCGTGAGTCATACGTCGCGGCGTTGTTCGACGCCAATTGAAGCGCCTTGTTGCAGTCCTGCAGTGCCGCCTCCAGTGCGCCGAGGATGGCCTGCGTCCAACAGCGTCCGCTCCACACGGCTTCCAAATCGGGTTCGAGACGAATTGCCTCGTCATAGTCCCGCGCCGCGCGATCGTATTCGTGCTTTTTCAGGTAGGCTCTGGCACGGTTGGCGAAAGCGCTGCCGTAGCTGGGATTGAGCTGGATCGCGCCATCGAGAGCTTTGATGGCGAGATCGTATTCGCCTTTCTTCAAATAAGCCGCGCCGCGATTGTTGAAGGCCTTGACGTAGGTTGGATTGAGCTGGATCGATTGATCGAAATCCTGGATGGCGCGGTCGTAGTCTCCCTTTGCCGCATAAGCGTTGCCACGATTGTTGTAGGCGATTGCCAAGGCAGCTGTCTTGCCGTGACCGGAAGCGATGAGCGCCGTGCAGCCATTGACACGGGCTTCAAGCGAGGCTTGATCCGTGCCGTTGCACAACGCAATGTCGGTCAGATAGTTGCTCTTCTTCGCATCCTCCTGCGCCGCCGCGGGTGAGCCGAGCAGCAGCAGGATGAGCATGCATGCGACGCCGTCAACGATGCCTCCCCTCGTACTGGCGTCCATATCAGGCTTCCTGATTTTGGAAATTGAGGAATCCGCGGTCATCAGTTTTCCGCGGAAAGGCGTCACGTCCTGCTGGGGCCCTGCGCTGAGACTGACTTCGGAATAAATCGGTCTAGCACCCTCGGCAGATATTCAGATTGGACTTGCGATTGGCTTTCTGTTCGGACTGCTGCGCTGCAGATGGGCCGGACTTTTTCGTAAGCTTGTTCTTGCCCTCTTCGATAAGGGTTGAAAACTTGACTGTCCCGTCATCCGAAATTTCGACATGTGGAGTCGTGCCCCGAATACCCATCGTTGCGACGGGGGTATCGACCTTCATGTCGCCGGACTTCGCGATATTGCCGGCGACAAACGTAAGTGTTCCGTTGGTCAGATTGAACAAGGTCGAGTTGGATTTCCCATTCGGGTCGTACACGAATTCGTCCAACGTCATGCGGGCGTTACTCGATAGTTTGAACGAACTGCCGTCGGCAAAGTTGATACCGACCCGGCCATCGGCTCCGGTCCGGACCACATCGCCGAGGTAAACGATATCACCCACCTTCGTCTCGACGATTTGGCCGGCGACATTTGCCTGAATGACCATCGCACCCGCATGCTCGATCGTTACCGAGCCGGTCGTGGTTACAACTGTTCCGATGGGTTTTGCTGATGCGAGATCCTGAACAGCGGGCGCGGGAGGATTGGTCTGCGCATCGGCTGCATCAAACAAAAGGCTGGCGAGTGCCAGAACCAAACCCGCCACCGACGCGATAATCGTGTGCGTGCACATGATCCCCTTCCTGAGAAGATCTTTCTTGCCGCGTGACAGCTCACTGACCCAATGGATCAGTCAGGTCGCCGTAATTATGCAGTACGCGCAACGCCAGGGCGGCCATGAGCGGCCACCCCGTTTATTTTTTGTCACATTAATCCCGGAGCCGGTTCAATGCTACCAAAACGTTGCATCTCGAGGGGGCCGCAATTGCGGCAATCCAGAGAGGGAAGCGACCCGCTCCAGGAAAAAGTGATTTAATTCCTGTGCGGGCGATTTAATTCGTGCATTGAATGCGTCGGATGTTACGGATAGGTTTGATTAAATTTGGATCAGGAAGTTGCGGCGGGCTAGCCTAGGGTTGCCGACGCGAGGATTGTTTTGACTTGATGGCGTAGGCAAAGCCAGAGCAAGAAAAGTGCGGCACCACGCTGGGCCTGAAAGTACTCAGCAGGCGAGGTCGAAGCCATGTTCGTTGCGTCTTGCGTCGAGTCCGGGGGCGACTGCAACGCCATTGTCGCCCAGCCTCCCCAGATCATAGGCCATGTTCAGATCGCGATCGGTCGCTGCACCCTCAGCCGTGCGGCCGGCATCGCCGTTCAACTCACGGCTGGCGATCCCGTTTATCAGGGAGACGTGATCGAGACGGCGGACGACGCTCAGGTCGGACTTCGCTTTATCGACGGCACCGTGTTCAACCTCTCTCCCGGCACTCGTCTGGTCTTGAACGAATTGATCTGTAATGCCGACGGCACCTCGCGCTCGGCCCTGTTTGGCGTGACCAGAGGCACTTTCGCTTTCGTTGCCGGACGGGTGGCAACGACCGGTTGCCTCACGGTTGATACGCCTGTTGGAAGCATTCGGGGCCGCGCTCATGGCGGCGGGATCGGCACGTTGACGCTCGCGGCGCTGGCCTTCGCCGTCATGAACGAAGTAGTCCATGCTGCAGAGCCGGACGTCACATATCTCGATGACGACAGTATCGCATACAAGGATCTCGAGCATGGCGTATTCGAACTCGTGACCAAAGAGCCGATCCCGCGACACATCATTGTCGAGGATCCCGGAGAGACGACCATCCTGAGCAGGAGAGGGTCCTCGGTCAGCGTCAACCAGACCGCGAATAGTGCGACTCGCATGGAGGAGTTGCATGCCGCCCAGCAGGACGTGCTGGCCAATTTCGCGAAGGAACAGGTGGCGCCCGGGTCGAGCACGCCTCCATCGACGATCAATGTGCTGCCGGTGCAGCCGATCAATTTTATTCAGACCGACATTCTCCAGATCCATAATTCGCTCCCGCCGCTGCCATCGTCGACGGTAGTTCCTGATCTGTTTGTCCTGCGTTCGCCGCCGGTGTTCACCCTCGCGGCGGGACCGACGGAGATCGATACATCGGTGTTTGACCACTTTGCCGCAACGAGCGGAGCTTTCGTTGCCAGCAGCTCCAACAGCGGCGCCGCACTGACCTTCGGCATCAGTGGCGGAATCGCCGGCAGCACGGTGCTGGGAGGGGTGACATACGATGTATCCAGCGCCGGTCCCTATGGCAGGCTCTACCTCAACAGCGCGACGGGCGCCTACACGTTCGTTCCGGACAGCGGCGCGATCAATGCGCTGACTGCGCCGACGACCGAAAGCTTCATTATCACGGTGTCAGACGGCACACTCTCGTCCAATCAGGTCTTCACGATCGCCATCGATGGCGTCAACGACGCGGCCATCATTTCGGGCTCCACGACCGGCGCGGTGATCGAGACGGGCAGCGCTGGGTCCGGTATGCCTGCCGCAACCGGCACGCTTACCGACGTTGACGTCGACAATCCGCCGAATACCTTCACGGTGGTCAGCTCGAAGGCGAGCGCCGGCGGCTACGGCACCTTCACGGTGACGGCGGCCGGCGTGTGGACCTACACGGTCAACGAGGCCAACCACGCGGTGCAGGCGCTCAATGTTGGCGACCATCTGACCGACACCTTCATCGTGACCACCGTGGATGGCACCCCTCAGGTGGTGACGATCACCATCAACGGCACCAATGACGCGGCCATCATCTCCGGCGCGGCGACCGGCTCGGTGATCGAGGCGAGCGGTGCCGTGCCCGGCAAGTTGACCGCGACCGGCACGCTCACCGATAGCGACGTCGACAATGCGCCCAACACCTTCACGGCGGTCACTTCGCCGACAGCAAGTCATGGCGGCTACGGCACTTTCACGATGACCGCGGCCGGTGTCTGGACCTATACGCTCAACGACGCCAACCGCGCGGTGCAGGCGCTCAATGTCGGCGACCACCTGACCGACACCTTCACGGTGACCACCGCGGACGGCACCGCGCAAGTGGTGACGATCACCATCAATGGCACCAACGACGCGGCCGTCATTTCCGGCGCCACCACCGGCTGCGTGATCGAGGCCGGGGGCGTCGCCAATGCCAAGCCGGGCCTGCCGACCGCGACCGGCGCGCTCGCCGCCACCGACGTCGACAATCCGGCCGATCTTTTCACGGCGGTCAGCTCGCCGACGGCAAGTCATGGCGGCTACGGCACCTTCACGATGACGGCGGCCGGCGTGTGGACCTACACGCTCGACAACGCCAACGGCGCGGTGCAGGCGCTCAACGTCTGCGACCACCTGACCGACAGCTTCACGGTGACCAGCATCGACGGCAGCGCACAAGTGGTGACGATTACCATCCACGGCACCAATGACGCGGCCGTGGTTTCGGGCACGACGACCGGGACGGTGACGGAAGCTGGCTGCGATACGCCCGGCACGCCAACCGCGACCGGCGCGCTTACCGATACCGACGTTGATAATCCGGCGAATACCTTCACCGCGGTGTGCTCGCCGATGAAGAGCGATGGCGGCTATGGCACCTTCACGATGACGGCGGCCGGCGTGTGGACCTACACGCTCGACAATAGCAACTGCACGGTGCAGGCGCTCGACGCCTGCGACCACCTGACCGACACCTTCACGGTGAAGACCATAGATGGCACCGCGCAGGTGGTGACGATCACCATCAAAGGCGCCAACGACGCAGACCTCAGGGATTTCGATCATTTGGCCACGGGGAAGATCGAGGCTGCACCGAGTTCCACCGTTGCATTGAATGACAAAACCGACAAGGAGCTACCGACGAACGGCGGCTCTTCTAATGCCGCCGCGACTCATGGCGATGCAATCGATGGCGGCTCAACCGGCGGGCCCTCGGGAGTCGCGAAAGCATCGGAGGCGAATGGGCCAACGGCCGCGAGCCTGAATGCGAATGGGGGTGCCTTCGCCAAGCATGGCGGCCCCCTTGCAGATTCGTTCCACTTCAAGGAGACGAGCTACGATCCTGGAGCTTCGAATGGCTTCGACCTCGGAAATGTGGGCCACGGCCCGGCATCGAGCAGTCATCCGGAAGACGCTGCAGCAATCCACGGACCGGAGGCAGCACAAGCAATCGAGGCGTTGCTGCATGGACAACACACGGCCGATCATTATGGCCCGGCTTCCGAGCTTGTCGGGAGCGCCGCGATCACCCACGGGATGCACGATCTGATGATCTGACGGAATCAGGTGGGCACGGCGCGCGGTTTCCTTGCTCCCGCACGCCTGTCCACCTGGCCGACCTCGCGCGCCGGCATACGCCGGCGCGCCGGAAGGGCGGTTAAGCCACCTTGGTTTTGAGGTGGCCGAACATGAAGTTCTTCGCTTCCTCGTCCAGCTCGGCCTTGAAGGTGAACTTGTCCTTCAATGCGATCGCGCGGGTGGCCGCCGGCCGCGCGGAGATCTCGTCGACCAGGCGCTTGACGTTCGGGTACTTGGCGTAAGCTTCCTCGCCGAGCACGAACGACCCCAGCCGCGCCCAGCCCCAGAGCGCCATGTCGACGATGGTGTAGGTGTCGCCGACCATGTAGCGGCTCTTGGCGAGGTGGTCGTCAAGAATCTTGTAGTGGCGGTTCGCCTCGTACTGGTAGCGGTTATGTGCGTATTCCAGCTCCTTTGGCGCCACCGTCTTGAAATGCACCGCCTGACCCGAATAGGGGCCGAGGCCGGTGGCGATGAACATCAGCCAGGACAGCATCCCGGCGCGGCTCGCCGGCGTGTTGGTGGGCAGGAATTTTCCGGTCTTCTCGGCAAGGTAGAGCAGGATCGCGTTGGAATCGAACACGAACACGCCGTCATCGTCGATCGCCGGCACCTTGGCGTTCGGGTTGACCTTCAAAAATTCCGGCTTGAACTGCTCGCCCTTGCGGGTGTCGACCGGTATTGCCTCGAAGGCGAGGCCGGACTCTTCCAGGAACAGTGCGACCTTGTTCGGGTTCGGTGCTCCGTTGAAGTAGAATTTGAGCATCTCAAAGGCTCCGTTTGTTTTGTTGCCGACCATATCGGGACGCGAGCCGCATGGGCCGCGGGCCGCACTCATGCGCCACATCGGGCGGAGCGCGCAAGCGATGAATTTGTGAAAGCGCCTCGGGCGGCTTGGCGATCAGCCGAAGTACATAAAGCCAACCGCGCTGGCGACGATCAGCGCGATCCCTGCTGCGTCCAACAGCGCGGCGAAGCGCGTCGCGGTTTGCAGATCGGTGGCGTGGGCGGCACGCTCGGCGCTGCGCCCATAGCCGTGCGTAATGATGTCCTCGGTGAACTGGCCATGCGCCTCCAACGCGCTCGTCAGTCCGACGGAGACGAGAAGGACGCCGAAGATGCCGAGGCCGAAAAAGCCGAGCAGGCCAAAAAGCAATATCGGGAACATGCCGACAAAGAATATCGGCAACAGCGGCACAAGCAGCAACGTCTCGGATTGTCTGCGCATCGGGCAATCCAATCGAAACAGCGACCAGTTGTTGGATGCTAGGCCCTTTGTTCGCGCCGAATCAAGGCAAGAGCGTTCAACACGGCGTCATCGTGGCTTGCTGTGCAGCTTAGCTTGTTGGCCCGGAAGCAAAGAAGTGAACAGAACTTCTTTCGTCATTCCGGGATGCGCCGTCAGGTGCAGGCCCGGAATCCATTGTGCCTCAGGCGCAGGTGGTGAAATGGATTCCGGGTTCTCGCTTCGCGAGCCCCGGAATGACGGAGGATATTGAGGAGGCTCAGCCCACCGCCATCCCGGAGCGGATTTCGGCGCGCAGTTCGTCGATCAGCCTGAGGCCGTTCTTGGTCTCGACGTGCCAGAAGGTCCAGCCGTTGCAGGCACCCGAGCCTTGGGCGACCGCGCCGATGCGGTGGATCGAGCCGACCTTGTCCCCTAGCATGATGGCGCCGTCGGCGCGCACGAGGGCACCGACCCGCTTCTTGGCGTCGACGAGTTTCGCGCCCGGCATGATCATGCCGCGCTCGATCAGTTCGGAGAAGGCGACGCGCGGCGCCTCGCGCGCAGTCATGAACGGCGCGAGCGTTTCCTGCGGCAGCGGCTCGATGGCGGCGATGCGCGCTTCGGCGGCGGCGGCATAGGCTGCGTCGCGCTCGATGCCGAGATAGCGGCGGCCGAGACGTTTTGCCACGGCGCCGGTGGTGCCGGTGCCGTTGAAGGGATCGAGCACGAGGTCGCCGGGCTTCGAGGAGGAGAGCAGCACGCGCGCGAGAAGCTGTTCGGGCTTCTGCGTCGGATGCACCTTCTTGCCGTCCTTGCCCTTGAGGCGCTCTTCGCCGGTGCAGAGCGGGATCAGCCAGTCGGAACGCGCCTGCACGTCCTCGTTCGCTGCCTTCAGCACTTCGTAATTGAAGGTATAGCCCTTGGCCTTCTCGTCACGCGCGGCCCAGATCATGGTCTCGTGCGCATTGGTGAAGCGGCGGCCGCGGAAATTCGGCATCGGGTTCGACTTGCGCCAGACGATATCGTTCAGGAGCCAGAAGCCGAGGTCCTGCATGATGGCGCCGACGCGGAAGATATTGTGATAGGAGCCGATCACCCAGATCGTCGCCGACGGCTTCATGACGCGGCGGGCGGCGAGCAGCCAGGCGCGCGTGAAGTCGTCATAGGCGGCAAAGGAGGAGAACTTGTCCCAGTCGTCATTGACGGCATCGACATGGGATTCGTCGGGGCGTTTGAGGTCGCCCTTGAGCTGCAGATTGTAGGGTGGGTCTGCGAACACGACGTCGACAGAACCGGCTGCAAGCTTCGACATCTCGGCGACGCAATCGCCTATGACGATTCGACTCGGAGACGTGGATTCAAATTTAGTGCGGGGCGCCCTTGCAGACGCCCCGCGACGCGACTCAACCATGACTCATAACTCTGACTCAGGCGACGCTGTCGGCGACGCGGGACTAAACAACCGACTGGCGACACCATGATCCGCCAAAGTAAAAATCGACTTAATCGAAAATGCCACGCGACAAGTTCTGCGCATTTCGATCGTGCGTTTTCGGATTTGAAATCGAGTGCTGCCTCGCAGCATGCGTTATGCGAATTGCGCCAGCGACGGCGGAATCGGACATCGAGTTCGTTGCAGGCAAGCTCATGCGATTCGTGACGACGTTGGCCGCATCAGCCATGCGCGGATGGCGTGCCGTCGCACTAGGCAATAATTGCCGGGCAGGCTATTGATTAACGGAACGGAAATTTTACGTCTGTTCCGCGTTTACACAGGTTAGGACTTAAGGGAAAACCGCCATGCGTTACGATGATTTCCGTCGCAGCGACGACATCGAGGATCGTCGCGACCAGGGTGGCGGCGGAGGCGGCGGCGGCGGCTTCGGCATCCCCATGGGCGGCGGCGGGCTCGGCATCGGCACCATCATCGTGCTCGGCCTGCTCGGCTACGCCTTCGGCATCGACCCGCGCATCCTGATCGGCGGCGCCGAAATCCTGACCGGCGGCGGACAGGCGCCGACCTACCAGACCGATCGCCGGACGGCGTCCGGCAAGACCGGCGCGCCGACCGACGAAATGGGCAGCATGATCTCCGGCATCCTGGGCGAGATCGACGATCGCTGGACCGAGATCTTCCAGGCCAATGGCCAGACCTTCACCGGTCCGAAGATCGTCTTGTTCCGCAACGCCACCAATGGCGGCCGCTGCGGCATGGCGCAGTCGGCGATGGGACCGTTCTACTGCCCGCCGGATAAGACCATCTATCTCGACACCGCCTTCTTCCGCGAGGTCGAGACGCGGTTCCGTGGCTGCTCGGGCAGCGCCTGCCAGTTCACCGCGGCCTATATCATCGCCCATGAGGCGGGCCATCACGTGCAGAACCTGCTCGGCATCATCCCACGCGTGACGCGGCTGCAACAGGCAGCCGACAGCAAGGCCGAGGCCAATGCGCTGCAGGTGAAGGTCGAGCTGCAGGCCGACTGCCTCTCCGGCGTCTGGGTCAACCGCGAGGAGAAGAAGCGGCCGGGCTTCCTCGAAGCCGGCGACATCGACGCGGCGCTCAAGACGGCAACCGCGATCGGCGACGATACGCTGCAGCGCCAGGCGACGGGCAGGGTGGTGCCGGACTCCTTCACCCACGGCTCGGCGCAGCAGCGGCGGCAATGGTTCATGACCGGCTACCAGCAAGGCACGGTGTCGGCCTGCAACACCTTTGGCCAAGGGGCGCTGTGAGATTTGGATAGCGATTGTCATGGCCTCCACAGATGAAACAAAGCCGTTCATTCCGCTCAACATCGCGGTGCTGACGATATCGGACACAAGGACGCTCGCCGACGACAAGTCCGGAACGACTCTGGCCGATCGCATCACGGCCGCCGGCCACAAGCTTGCGGCGCGCGAGATCGTCACCGACGACGTCGAGGCGATCCGCACGGTCGTGGCGCGCTGGATCGCTGACGCCGGCGTCGATGCGATCATCACCACTGGCGGCACCGGCTTCACCGGCCGGGATGTGACGCCGGAAGCGATCGAGCCGCTGTTCGAGAAACGGATGGACGGTTTCTCGATCGCCTTCCACATGCTGAGCCACGCCAAGATCGGCGTCTCGACGATCCAGAGCCGCGCCACCGCAGGCGTTGCGGGCGCGACCTACATCTTCTGCCTGCCCGGCTCGCCCGGCGCCTGCCGCGATGGCTGGGACGGGATTCTGGCGGCGCAGCTCGACTACCGCACGCGCCCCTGCAATTTCGTCGAGATCATGCCGCGGCTGGATGAGCATTTGCGCCGGCCGAAGGCGCAAGGCGCAACTGTTTAGGTTCACCACAGCCGTCATTCCGGGGCGCGACGAAGTCGCGAGCTATGATGTGCAATTGCACATCAGAGAATCCATTGGGCCGGTTGCGCAGGCGGCAAAATGGATTCCGGGTTCGCGCTGACGCGCGCCCCGGAATGACGCTGGTGGCAACATCAACGCTTGTGAATGACCTTCATCAGCCAATCCCACGACGCGCGCGTCATATCGCGATAAGCCTCGGCACGAAGCGCGTGCGCTCGCTTGATATAGAAGGCAAGCAGCTCCGGCGTGATGCGCCGCGCGGGATCGCGGCGCGTCAACTTCACAGCGTCCGCTCCCAGGTCTCGCCGACGAGGTCCTGCCCAAAGCTGCGGTGCGGCTCGCTTTTCACCAGCACGAAGCCCGCGTCCTGATAGATTTTTCGCGCGGCGATCAGGATGCTCTGGGTCCAGAGCGTGATCTTGCGGTAGCCGCAGGCCCTGGCGAAGCTGATGCATTCGCCAACCAGCCGCTTGCCGAGCCCCTGGCCGCGCCCGGCAGGGTCGATCAAGAGCAGCCTGAGCTTGGCGACGTCGTCGGAATGCCTGACCAGGAACACCGAGCCGACCGGCGCACCTTCGAGATCGGCGATCCAGCAGCGTTCGCGCGAGGCGTCGAACGAGGTCAGGAATTTTGCGACGATCTCGGCGACCAGCGCCTCGAAAGATGAATCGAAGCCGTATTCGCTGGCGTAGAGCGCGCCATGGCTCTGCGCCACCCAGCCCATATCGCCCGGCCGCGGATCGCGCAGCACCGCGCGCGGGGCTGCGGTCTCGCCGAGCAGCCGCTCGATCGTGCCCATTGCTCCGGTCAGGCGGACGCGATCGTCCGGCTGAAGCCGTGCCAGCATCGCCGCGACCTCGTCATGCGAGGTGCGGTTGATCCTGGCAAAGGTCTGCCGCCCCTTTGCGGTGAGGCCGAGCTGGTATTGCCGGCGGTCGGAGGCGAGCGGGCGTCGGGTCAAAAGCCCGTCCTCGTCGAATTTCTGCAGGATGCGGCTGAGATAGCCGGGATCGAGCCCGAGCTCGGTCCCGATCTCCTTTGCCGATATCTCCTCGCGATGGGCTAGCTCATAAAGCACCCGCGCCTCGCTGAGCGAGAACGGGCTTTTCAATAAATGCTGGTCGAGGACGCCGAGCTTGCGGGTGTAGAAGCGATTGAACGCCCGCACCGCGGCGATTTGGGTTTCGGAATCCGGCTCTGACATAGGGGCACCTCGATAGTTGCCATTGTCAAACAATTATTTGACTTTGGCAAGTATCAGGCGCTGTCATTCCGGGGCGCGCGAAGCGCGAGCTATGATGTGCAATTGCACATCAGAGAATCCATTTACCCACTTGGCTTGCGGCCCGATGGATTCCGGGCCTGCGCCTTTGGCGCATCCCGGAATGACGAGGGAAGCGTAAGGAACTACGCCACGATGATCCGGCTGCGCAGCATGGTGCGGGAGGAGCGGCCGAGCTGCCGCAATAGCCGCGCCTCGGAGCGGGGGGCATCCGGGCGGTAGCCGCCGAGCTGCTCATAGTGATCGCGCGCGATCAGGAGGCCCTGTTCGGCAGTCGGGCCGGTCAGCATGCGGGCGACGAACTTGAAGCTGTCCCGCAGGCGTGCGTCGGCATAGGGCGAGCGGGCGTAGCGGAAGATGCCGGCGCGCGGCCGGCCGCTCATCGCGACGCCCTGGATGAACTGGGCGGTCTCCTCGATCCAGCCGCTGTCGAGTACGGCGCCGGCATGCAGGAACATCAGCCAGGGCGAGCGCGCCTGACGGGCGCCGGCCGCCAGCGCTGCGGCGCGACTGCCGTCGAAGGCCATGAAGCGGCAGCCGGCGACATCGGCGACGCGCTCGATCACGTCGGTCTTGGCGCCGTCCTTGGCGCGATCGACCAGCAGTACCTCTTTCACGACCCCGGCCGCGGCGCCCGGAACCAGCGCCGCAAGAGTCGCGACCGCGGTCCGCTCGTCGCCTTCAGTCGGAATAATCACGCTCAGCATCAACAGCGGCTTCGTTGGCTCAAAATGGGTGGAAAGCTCGAAAATTGTTATCACCTTGTCACAATCAAAACAGCCGTAGGGGTGCAGTTTTTTGCGGCAGCGCCGCTGTGGAATTTCGCGAATGCGTTCTTGATTTGTTCTTGCGACGTGCTAGCTTCGGAGCATGAGCCGAGCATCCTCTCATGCCCTCAAGCACCCGCCGGTGACGGCGCCCTCCACACCGGCGGGTGCGCCCTCCGCGTTTCCCGAACTCGCGGTCGCGATCGAGCGCGAACGGCGGCGCGGCCGCGGCGCGCAATCCAATGCCAGCGGCCGTTACGAGGCCGAGGCGCGCGTTACGTTCGACGACGGCTGGCAGAGCCTGGAAGACCTGCCGCCGTTCAAGACCACTGTCTCGCTCGACACCTCGCGCAAGGTGATCGCGCGCAACGACTCGCCCGATATCGGCTTCGACCGCTCGATCAATCCGTACCGAGGTTGCGAGCATGGCTGCGTCTACTGCTTCGCGCGGCCGACCCATGCCTATCTCGGCCTGTCGCCAGGACTGGATTTCGAATCGAAGCTTTTGGCAAAACCTGATGCGCCGGCGCTGCTCGAGAAGGAACTCGCCGCGCCGGGCTATGAGCCGCGCATGATCGCGATCGGTACTAACACCGATCCGTACCAGCCGATCGAGCGCGAACACAAGATCATGCGCGGCATCCTCGAAACCCTGGAGCGCGCCGGCCATCCGGTCGGCATCGTCACCAAGTCGGCGCTGGTCGTGCGCGACATCGACATCCTGCAGCGGATGGCGAAGCGCAATCTGGTCAAGGTCGCGCTGTCGGTGACGACGCTCGATGCCAAATTGGCGCGCACCATGGAGCCGCGCGCCTCGACGCCGCCGAAGCGGCTGGAGGCGATCAAGCGACTTTCGGATGCCGGCATCCCCACCACCGTAATGGTGGCGCCCGTGATCCCCGCGCTGAACGATTCGGAGATCGAGCGCATCCTCGATGCGGCGGCGCATGCCGGCGCCAAGGAAGCAAGTTACGTGCTGCTGCGGCTGCCGCTGGAAGTGCGCGACCTGTTCCGGGAATGGCTGCTCGCGAACTACCCGGACCGCTACCGTCACGTCTTCACCCTGATCCGCGATATGCGCGGCGGGCGCGACTACGACTCGCAGTGGGGGACGCGGATGAAGGGCACCGGGCCGATGGCCTGGATGATCGGCCGCAGGTTCGAGATCGCCTGCGAGAAGCTCGGCCTGAACAAGCGCCGCTCGAAGCTGACGACCGACCATTTCGTCAAGCCCAAGCAGAGCGGCGAGCAGTTGAGGTTGTTTTAGGACCGTCATTGCGTCCCTCTCCGTCATTGCGAGGAGCCAACGGGTCCCGCCTCTGGCGGGCCCGATGACAGGCTCCGCGACGAAGCAATCCATATCTCCGCAAGCGGAGAGGTGGATTGCTTCGCTGCGCTCGCAATGACGGAGGAAAGATCGGAATGTCTGCCTCAAAAAGCTGAATAATGGGGACGAGCGCCGGGTTCCCGGTTGCGCGGCGGCGGCTGCTTCAGCACAGTCGCGCCCATGAGTCGGGACAAGTCTGAGAAGAAAAAGCCGGTCAAACCGGCAAAGGGCGTGATCGCTGTGACGCCGCCGAGCTTTCGGCGCGAGCGCGCGCTGATCAAGCGCGGGGTGTGGCCGATTGCCGGCTGCGACGAGGCCGGACGCGGTCCCTTGGCAGGTCCCGTGGTCGCCGCGGCCGTGGTGCTCGACCCGAAGCGGATTCCGAAAGGCATCGACGATTCGAAGCGGCTGACGGCGGAACGGCGCGAAGAGCTGTTTGAGCAGATCTGCGCGACGTCGGCGTTTGCGGTGGCTTTCGCTTCGCCGGCGCGAATCGATCGCGACAATATCCTGCGCGCCTCGCTCTGGGCGTTGGCGCGCGCCGTGCAGGCGCTGCCGGAGGCACCCAAGCATGTCTTCGTCGACGGCCGCGACAAGGTCGCCGTGACTTGCGACTGTGAGGCCGTGATCGGCGGTGACGGCATCGTGATGTCGATCGCAGCCGCTTCCATCATCGCCAAGGTGACGCGGGATCGGCTGATGTGCGCGCTGGCGCTGGATTGTCCCGGCTATGGCTTCGAACAGCACAAGGGCTATGCGGTGCCGGAACATCTGGAGGCGCTGGATCGCCTCGGCCCGAGCGCGCATCACCGCAGCTTCTTCGCGCCCGTGATCGCCGCGCGGCAGAAGCATTTTCCGGAAACGATCGAGCCCGATCTCTTCACGGTGGACCCGACGATCGAGGCCGAGGCGACGGCTGCCTAGCCCCGTTGCCTCCATCGCGTCGGCCCTTTATCAATCTCGGGATCGATTGAGGCCGCACACAGGGCTGGTTCCGGGCATTTTGGGCGCATGCGTTTCACCTCCCTGGTCGTCGAACTGATCCGCGCCCGGCCGCGGCTCGTGGTCTGGATCGTGGTGCTGGCGCAGGCCGCGCTGTGGCTGCTGGTGCCGCTGTTGATCTATCGCAGCCCGCCCGGCGATGTCGCGACCGTGCTCGCCTTCGGCCGCGAATACCAGGTCGGCACCGATCTCGGCCCGCCGCTCGCCTTCTGGCTCGCCGACATCGCGTTCCGCGCCGCCGGCAATCACGTCTTCGGCATCTATCTGTTGGCGCAGATCTGCGCGATCGCGACCTTCGTGAGCCTCTATCACCTTGGCCGCGCCATCATTGGCGGACAGCAGGCGGTGCTCGCGGTGCTGCTGACGATGACGGTCACCGCCTTCTCTTCGCCCGGCCTCGAGTTCGGGCCGCTGGTGCTGGCGCGACCGCTCTGGGCGCTGTTGCTGCTACATTCCTGGCAATTGTTCGGCCAGAACCGGCGCAGCGCCTGGTTCGCGTGGTCGATCGATTGCGGCCTGTTGCTGCTGACGACACCGGTGGCGATCGGGATGATCCTGCTGGTCCTGGCCTTTGCGCTGGCGACTGCACGCGGACGCCGCACGCTGGCCTCGCTTGATCCGCTGTTTGCGCTGCTCGTGGTGATCGTGCTGGCGCTGCCTTACCTGATCTGGCTGATGCGCTCGGATGTTGTGACGCTGCCGCCGCTGCCTGATGTCGCGGATTTGCGCGCGCGGGTGACGCGCTCCGGGGTCCTGCTCGGCGGCTTGGTGGTGTCGATGGCCGGCATCGCGCTGCTCCTCGTCGTCAATTCTCCCTGGTTCGCCCGCAAGCCGGAGGAGGCGCCGATCATCGGCCGGCCGCCGCTCGATCCCCTGGGACGGCAGTTCGTCTATTTCTTCGCCTTCGCGCCGGCGCTGATTGGCAGCCTGCTCGCCGGCCTGTTCCATCTCGACCACGTGGTCGGCGGCGCCGGCGTCGCGCTGCTGCTGTCGGGATTGGCGGTGATCGTCAATGCCGGCGATCTCATCCATCTCTACCGCCAGCGGTTGTTGCGCTCGGCCTGGGCGGCGGCGATTGCCGCGCCCGCCTTGGCCGTCGTCGCGGCGACGCTGTTCGTGCCCTGGACCGGCACAGCCGAAGTACGGACCTCGATGCCGGCGGCCTCGATCGGGCATTTCTTCGCCGACAGTTTTGAGCGGCGCACCAACCAGCGGTTGCGCGCGGTGGCCGGCGATCCCGAGTTGGCGCGCCTGATCGCGATGGACCCGCGGCGCCCGCATCTGTTGCTCGACGGAAGGCCGCGGACGCCCTGGCTCTCGCCGGCGAAGCTTAATGAGACCGGCGGACTGATCGTCTGGCGCGCGTCCGATACGTCGGGCGCGCCGCCGCCCGAGATCGCGCAACGCTTCCCGGACCTGGTGCCGGAAGTGCCGCGATCGTTCGAATGGCTGGTCAACGGCCGTCAGCCGCTGCTCAGGATCGGCTGGGCCATCGTGCGGCCGAAGGGGCCGTAGGCCTGTTTCTCGCCGTCAGCCCCTCATGGTGAGGAGCGCGTCTTCGCGCGTCTCGAACCATGAGGCCCCAGTCTCGCCCGTGGCCATCCTTCGAGACGCCTGCTGCGCAGGCTTCTCAGGATGAGGGGAAAGCGTGGGGTGGGCAAAGCGCAGCGTGCCTATCCTACGGTCTCTCAGGATGAGGACGAACTCTGCTGCCCCAGCGCCTTCGCGATGGCGCGGAGGTCTTGCCACGACATCCGCTTGTAGGAGGGCGAGCGCAGGAGATAAGCGGGGTGGAAGGTGGCGATGGCGCGGATTGTCCGGGTGCCGGTGTCGTAGTCGAACCATTTGCCGCGGGTGCGCATGATGCCCTCGCGCGTGCCGATCAGCGCCTGTGTCGAGGGATTGCCGAGCGTGACCAGCACGTCGGGATTCACCAATTCGATCTGGCGCTGGATGAAGGGCAGGCACACCTGCGTCTCCTGCGGCGTCGGCGTGCGGTTGCCGGGCGGCCGCCACGGAATCACGTTGGCGATATAGGCCTTGCTGCGGTCGAGCCCGATCGCCGCGATCATCCGGTCCAGGAGCTTGCCGGAGCGGCCGACAAAGGGCAGGCCCTCGATGTCCTCGTCACGCCCGGGCGCTTCGCCCACGAACATCACCCGTGCCGCCGGATTGCCGTCGGCGAACACAAGCTTGGTCGCGGTATGCTTCAGCGCGCAGCCGTCGAAATTCGCCAGCAGCGTCCGCAGCGCGTCCAGCGTCGGCGCGGTCCGTGCCGCCTCGCGTGCAGACGCAACCGCCGCATCCGGCGGGATGGTGATTTCGCTGCGCGGAACTGCCGGCGCCGCAGGCGGCATCTCGCGCTGAGGACGCGGCGACGCCCCCTCGCGCGGCGGTGCGGCGGGAACAGGCTCGGCCTCCGCAAGCCGGTTGATCGGCTCGTCAACAAGCGCGCAATCGACCCCGGCCTCCAGGTAAAAGGCCAGCAATTGCTTTAAGGTAGGGGCAGGCTCGGGCGTCATGGTGGGATACAAGTCCTCCGCCCGCAATTTAGGATGCATCGCGCCGTCGCGAAATGCATTTCAATGGTTGTCCTCGCGACAAAAATCGGAAACAACGCAGCCTAACGAATTAGAAGCGTTCTCAACCGGGCTGAGAAGAGACCATGAGCACCGAAGAATTACCGCCCCGCGAATCCATGGAATTCGACGTCGTGATCGTCGGCGCCGGACCGTCGGGCCTCTCGGCTGCGATCCGGCTGAAACAGCTCAATCCCGATCTCAGCATCGTCGTGGTGGAGAAGGGTTCCGAGGTCGGCGCGCATATCCTCTCCGGCGCGGTGATCGATCCGGCGGCGCTCGACAAATTGATTCCGGACTGGCGCGAGGATGCCGACTGTCCGCTGAAGACCCAGGTGAAGGACGACCGCTTCTACTGGATGACGGCTGCCGGCGCGATCCGGCTGCCGAACTTCATGATGCCGCCGCTGATGAACAATCATCACTGCTACATCGGCTCGCTCGGCAATGTCTGCCGCTGGCTGGCGCCGAAGGCGGAAGCGCTGGGCGTCGAAATCTATCCGGGCTTTGCTGCCGCCGAAGTGCTCTATGACGATAATGGCAATGTGCGCGGCATCGCCACGGGCGACATGGGCATCGCCAGGGACGGCTCGCACAAGGACTCCTACACTCGCGGCATGGAGCTCGTCGGCAAATACACGCTGTTCGCCGAAGGCGCGCGCGGCAGCCTGTCGAAGCAGCTCATCGCGAAGTATCAGCTCGATGCCAAGAGCGAGCCGCCGAAATTCGGCATCGGCTTGAAAGAGGTGTGGCAGATCGATCCCGCCAAGCACCAGAAGGGCCTGATCCAGCATTCCTTCGGCTGGCCGCTCAACAATTCCACCGGCGGCGGCTCGTTCCTCTATCACTACGACGACAACCGCGTTGCGGTCGGCTTCGTCGTGCATCTCAACTACGACGATCCGTATCTGTCGCCGTTCGACGAATTCCAGCGCTTCAAGACGCATCCCTCGATCCGCGCCGTGCTCGAAGGCGGCAAGCGGCTCGGTTATGGCGCGCGAGCCATCACCGAAGGCGGCTACCAGTCGGTGCCGCGGCTGACCTTCCCGGGCGGCGCGCTGATCGGCTGCGCGGCCGGCTTCGTCAACGTGCCGCGCATCAAGGGCGTCCACAACGCGATGGGCAGCGGCATGCTCGCTGCGGAGCATGTGGCGGCGGCGATCGGCGCCGGCCGCGCCAATGACGAGCTCGTGGAGTATGAAAACGCCTGGCGCGAGTCCGCCATCGGCAAGGACCTCCATCGTGTCAGGAACGTCAAGCCGCTGTGGTCGAAGTTCGGCACCATCCTCGGCGTGGCACTCGGCGGCTTCGACATGTGGTGCAACACGCTGGGCTTCTCGCTGTTCGGAACCCAGTCGCACGCCAAGCCCGACCGCAAGACGCTGGACCCGGCGAAACAGCACGCGCCGATCGCCTATCCGAAACCGGACGGCAAGATCTCGTTCGACAAATTGTCCTCGGTGTTCCTCTCCAACACCAACCATGAGGAGGACCAGCCGGTCCATCTCAAGGTCGCCGACATGAACCTGCAGAAGATGTCGGAGCACGACGTCTATGCCGGCCCGTCCAACCGCTATTGCCCGGCCGGCGTTTATGAATGGGTCGAGGAAGCCTCAGGGCCGCGTTTCCAGATCAACGCGCAAAACTGCGTTCACTGCAAAACTTGCGACGTGAAGGACCCGAACGGTAACATCACCTGGGTTCCGCCCGAGGGCGGCGGCGGGCCGAACTATGAGGCGATGTGACCTTGGTGGTGCAATCAGCGATATAAAGCCGGGGGTGACCACAATTGCGTGAGTGGATGCTCCGATAATCGGGCCGCACCGGCCACGATACCGCCACACTGGAAGCGTTTTCCGGTATTGTTGGCTAAATCGGCGGCTTCGAAGGCCAATCTGCCAATCGATTCGCCACCCGTGTCCTTGCGGTTGAAGGCCAAAAACGGCATTGTCGCTGGCCGGGATGCCGCCGCTTGGGTTTGCATTCGACACTGATCCTGAGAGATCGCCGCCGTTAATCCCGCCGTAAATCCCTTGGAGCAAGGCGAACCGTGATGCTTTCTACACGCTTTAACCGCTGGACGATTGCTGCTCTCAGCCTGGCCGTGCTCGCCGCACCTGGCGCGCTCTATGCGCAGACGCCGGATCATCCCGCCGACAACGCGGCGCAGTTTCCGACCAAGAACGACCTGAAATCGCTGACCACGGCCGGCAGCTATCTCGCCGCCCGCCACGCCAGCGTCGAGCGCGATGCGGCCTCCGCTGCGGCATTTTACCGCTCGGCACTCCGCACCGATCCGAAGAACAACGAATTGCTCGACCGCGCCTTCATCTCCTCGCTGGCCGAAGGCGACATCGACGAGGCCGTCAAGCTCGCCGACCGCATCCTCGCGCAGGACAAGTCGAACCGCGTCGCGCGGCTCGTCGTCGGCGTGCGCGACCTGAAGCTGAAGAAGTACGCGGCCGCGCAGGTCAACGTCAACCAGTCGATCCGCGGACCGATCACCGACCTGGTCGCGACGCTGCTGGCAGCCTGGGCGAGCTATGGCGCGGGCGATGCCAAGGTGGCGGTCGCCAACATCGACAAGCTCACCGGCCCGGAATGGTATCCGCTGTTCAAGGATCTCCACGCCGGCATGATCCTGGAGCTTTCCGGCAAGGAGAAGGACGCGGGCACCCGCTTCGAGCGCGCCTACAAGCTCGATGATTCCATGTTGCGGATCGTGGACGAATATGCGCGCTGGTCGTCGCGCAACAAGGATGCGGCTGCCGCTACGTCCCTCTATGAGGCCTTCGACAAGAAGTTGCCGCGCCATCCGCTGGTGCAGGAGGGCATCCGCGAGGCCAAGGCCGGCAAGAAGCTATCGCCGCTGGTCGATTCGGCGCAGTCTGGTGCGGCCGAAGCGCTCTATGGCATCGGCGCGACGCTGACGCGCCGCGGCGGCGAGGATCTGGCGCTGGTCTATCTGCAGCTTGCGCTGTACCTGCAGCCCAATCATCCGCTGGCGCTGCTTTCGCTCGCTGACCTCTATGAGAGCGTCAAGAAACCGCAGATGGCGATCAAGATCTATGAGCGGATGCCGGCCTCATCGCCGCTGAAGCGCAACGCGCAGATCCAGCTTGCGACCGATCTCGACGCCGCCGACCGCAGCGACGAGGCTATCAAGATCCTGAAGGAGCTCACCGCCGAATCGCCGAAGGACATCGAGGCCATCATGGCGCTCGGCAATATCGAGCGTGGCCGCAAGAAGTTCGCCGATTGCGCCGGCACCTACACGCAGGCGATCGATGCCATGCCGACGGCCGGCGACAAGAACGCCTGGGTTACCTACTACTACCGCGGCATCTGCGAGGAGCGCTCCAAGCAGTGGACCAAGGCCGAAGCCGACATGCGCAAGGCGCTGGAGATGCAGCCCGAGCAGCCGCACGTGCTGAACTATCTCGGCTATTCCTGGATCGATCAGGGCATCAATCTCGACGAAGGCATGAAGATGATCAAGCGTGCCGTCGAGCAGCGCCCCGACGACGGCTACATCGTGGATTCGCTCGGCTGGGCCTATTACCGCATCGGCAATTACGATGAGGCAGTGAAGCAGCTCGAGCGCGCCATCGACCTCAAGCCGGAAGATCCGACCATCAACGACCATCTCGGCGATGCCTATTGGCGGGTCGGCCGCACGCTCGAAGCCAAGTTCCAGTGGGCGCATGCGCGCGACCTCAAGCCGGAGGCCGACGAACTGCCGAAGATCGAAGCCAAGATCGAGAACGGCCTGCCGGAGGACGCCTCTAACAACGCCGCCGCCGTCGAGAAGAAGAAAGAAGACGGCAAGGGCGGCTGATCCAAAGCTATTAAGGGGGCGGTTTGTCGATGCCGGCGCTGATTGAGGACGCACGTGCCAAGGTCAACCTGACCCTGCGGGTGATCGGGCGGCGCGTCGACGGCTATCACGACCTTGAAAGCGTGGTGGCGTTCGCCGATTGTGCCGATCGCCTGACGCTGACGCCGGGCGAAGAACTCACGCTCACGACGTCAGGGCCGATGGCGGAGGCCTGCGGCGAGACCGCTGATAATCTCGTGCTGAAGGCCGCGCGCCTGCTCGGCGAGCGCGTTCCCGGCCTGAAGGCCGGCAGCTTTGTGCTGGAGAAAGTGTTGCCGGTGGCCGCCGGGATCGGCGGCGGTTCGGCCGATGCCGCGGCGGCGCTGCGGCTGCTCGCGCGACTGAACGATCTCGCCCTCGACGACGAGCGTCTGCGCGACGTTGCGCTGAAAACCGGTGCCGACGTGCCGGTCTGCGTCGCCTCGCATGCCTGCGACATGACCGGGGTCGGCGAGACGCTGATGCCGCTCAACCTGCCGAAGCTGCCGTGCGTCATGGTCAATCCGCGGATCCCCGTGGCCACCAAGGACGTGTTCGCGGAGCTTGGCTTGCGCCCCGGCGACCTCCTGGTCGGCGCCACCGACGTGATGCTGCAGGCGCCGTCCTGGCCGGAGCAGGGCGGCTCGCTCGAAGAATGGGTCGAGGCCCTTGCCGGCAGCTCGAACGACCTGGAAGCGCCGGCGGTGCGCATCCAGCCGGTGATCGGCGAGGTGATCGCCGCGCTCAACGCCACCGATGGCGCCTGGCTCGCGCGGATGTCCGGCTCCGGCGCCACATGCTTTGCGATCTACGAGAACACCGCCGACGCCCAGCGCGCCGCCGAAAAGCTGCGCCGCCAGCACCCCATCTGGTGGGTGCATTCGGGCGTGCTGAGCTAGCGCCGCCGTCATTGCGAGGAGCGAAGCGAACGAAGCAATCCATATCTCGCCAAGCGGTGAGATGGATTGCTTCGCTTCGCTCGCAATGACGGTGTGGCCCGTAGGGTGGGCACGCTGCGCTTTGCCCACCCTACGATTCCAGCTCCTACGCGTCGCTCAATGCGATCGCGCCAAACAGAACGCTACGACCTGCTCCAGGGCGGTCTTCATCGGGGAGGGCGGAAACAGCGCCAGCGCGTCGACGGCCATGGCGCCGTAGTGGTGGGCGCGGGTCAGCGTGTCCTCGAGCGCGCGGTGCTTGGTCATCAAGCCGATGGCGTGGTCGAGATCGCCGCCGCGGATCTCGCCTTGCTCCAGCGCCCGGACCCAGAACTCGCGTTCGCTGTCATTGCCGCGGCGGAAGGCCAGCACCACCGGCAGCGTGATCTTGCCCTCGCGAAAATCGTCGCCGACATTCTTGCCGAGCTTGGCGGACTTGCCGCCATAGTCGAGCACGTCGTCGACGAGCTGGAAGGCGATGCCGAGATTCATGCCGACCGAGCGGCAGGCGGTCTGCTCCGCCTTCGGCCGGTTGGCGATGACGGGGCCGACCTCGCAGGCGGCGGCGAACAATTCCGCGGTCTTGCCGCGGATCACGGCGAGATATTCATCCTCGGTGGTCGCGGTGTTCTTGGCGGCGGCAAGCTGCATCACCTCGCCCTCGGCGATGGTGGCGGCGGCGGAGGAGAGGATGTCGAGCGCGCGCAGCGAGCCGACCTCGACCATCATGCGGAAGGCCTGGCCGAGCAGGAAGTCGCCGACCAGGACGCTGGCCTCGTTGCCCCAGAGCATCCGTGCCGACAATTTGCCGCGCCGGAGCTCGCTTTCGTCGACCACGTCGTCATGCAGCAGGGTTGCGGTATGCATGAACTCGACGGCGGCGGCGAGCTTGATATGGCCGTCCCCGGAATAGCCGGAGAGCTGGGCCATCGCCAATGTCAGCATCGGCCGCAGGCGTTTTCCCCCGGAGGAGATCAGGTGGTTGGCGACCTCCGGGATCATGGTGACCTCGGAGCCGGTCCGCGTCAGGATGGTCGCATTGACGCGTTCCATGTCGGCGGCGACCAGGGTGACCAGCGGGTCTATCGAAGCGTTCGACGGGTTTTCAAAGGGGACAATAACCGCCACGCTGGTCTCCAAATTTGCCGAATTCACACTATCCTAGGGCGTGATCCGGCAACTCGATCACCGCGCCTGAAGGCTACAATAGAAACTGCGCGCTGGGGCGGCAATAGTACGAAGCTGTTGACATCTGTCGCATGGTCTGCGCTGGGCATGAAACATGGAGAACGAACACTTGCGGGAATTGGTCCGAACCAATGACATGGTGCTGGTGTCTGCGATCACAGCATTGCTCGACAGCGCCAATATCCATCATCTGGTGCTGGACCAGAACATGAGCGTCATCGAGGGATCGCTCGGCATCCTGCCGCGGCGGATCCTGGTCCATGAGGACGACAACCGCGCCGCGCGCGAGTTGTTGGCCGATGCGGGTTTCGCGCATGAATTGCGCGCCGATGAGTGAAGACGTCACCGAGCACGGTGACGACGTCAGCGAGGACGCCTTTCTCGGCGGACGATTGCTGCTGCGACAGCTCAAGTCGGGTCACCGCGCCGGGCATGACGCCATGCTGCTCGCCGCCGCGACGCGCGCGCGTCACGGCGATTGCGTGGTCGATCTCGGCGCGGGCGTCGGCGCCGCCGGCCTTGCGCTGGCCAAACGCGTTGCCGGCATCGACCTAGTGCTGGTCGAGATCGACGCGCAGCTTGCGGCACTGGCGCGCGCGAACGCCGCCGCCAATGCGATTGCCGCTGAGGTGATCGTGCTCGACGTCGAATCGTCAGCGGAGGCCTTTGCCGCCGCCGGCCTGCCGCCCGATAGCGTCGATGTCGTGCTGATGAATCCGCCTTTCAATGATTCCAGGCGCCACCGCGCTTCGCCGGACCGGGCCCGCGAGGTCGCGCACATCGCGTCGGCGAAAACCCTGCCGGGCTGGATCCATGCCGCGCGGCGCATCCTGAAATCCGGGGGAGAATTGACGCTGATCTGGCGCGCCGATGGCATCGCCGAGGTGCTGGCCGCGCTCGATCGCGGATTCGGCAGCCTCGAAATCCTGCCCGTTCACGCCGATGTGACCGCGGCGGCGGGCCGCATCCTGCTTCGCGCGGTCAAAGGTGGCCGCGCGCCGACGCGCCTCCATGCCGCTCTCGTGCTCAATGACGAGTCGGGCGTGCCTAATAAAGAGGTACAGGAGAGCTTGATGGGGAAGGGGATATTGCCGCTCGCCGGATGAAGATGCCGGACCGCGGACGTGTCGTGTTACTGCTGCGGGAGCCTGTCCGATTGCCGTTCGGGTGCTGCGGTAAAGTGAACCGCCGCGAGCAGGGTACCGATCAGCAAAATCAGCAGATAGATTTTCATCTTGCTCTCCGCTGCGCGATTGCAGCTAGAACACCACGATGCAAGGGGCGTTCCATCACTGGATGACAGTGGTGCGATAAAAAACGGTTAATTCGAGGTAACGGGAATGAGTGAACAAAGAATTGATCGCCCCGGGCTGCCGGGCTTCCTCGAGAGGCTCGAGGGCTGGCTGCCGGCGCGGCTGCGGCGTGGCATGGCTGTGGTACCGGTGGTGCGACTGTCGGGCGTGATCGGCGCGGTGACGCCGCTGCGGCCTGGCATGACGCTCGCCGGCGTCGCGAAGACGCTCGAACGCGCGTTCGCGATCCGCAACGCCAAGGCGGTGGCGCTGGTGATCAATTCGCCCGGCGGCTCGCCGGTGCAGTCACGCCAGATCTATTTGCGGATCCGGCAGCTCGCCACTGAGAAGAAGCTGCCGGTCCTGGTGTTCGTCGAGGACGTCGCGGCCTCCGGCGGCTACATGATCGCCTGTGCCGGCGACGAGATCTTCTGCGATCCGTCCTCCATCCTCGGTTCGATCGGGGTGGTCGGCGGCAGCTTCGGCTTCCAGGAACTGATCCGGAAGATCGGCGTCGAGCGGCGGCTCTATACCGCCGGCGAACACAAGGCGATGCTCGATCCGTTCCTGCCCGAGAAGCCCGAGGAGGTGGCGCGGCTGAAGTCGATCCAGCGCGAGATCCACGAGATTTTCATCGCGCTGGTCAAGCAGAGCCGCGGCGCGCGGCTGAAAGGCGCCGACGATGTGCTCTTCACCGGCGAATATTGGGCGGGCGAATCCTCTATCACCCTCGGCCTAGCGGACGGGATCGGAGACCTCCGCTCGACGCTCCGCGCCCGCTACGGCGAGAAGGTGCTGACGCCGGTGATCGCGCCCGCGAGCGGGCTGTTGTCGGGGCTCCTGGGCAGGCGGGCGCCGGGCGCGGGTTCGCTGGCGGCGCTGGACCCGCTCGGAGGACTGCCGGATGATTTGATCTCGGCGCTGGAAACGCGGGCGATCTGGGCCAAATTCGGGTTCTAGGCTGTGTGGACTCTTGGGATTCTCAAATCAGACGGAACGTGATTCAAGGCTTTCTTTTAGGAGGAAGCCTT
>NZ_JCAMOQ010000076.1:0-27590 GCF_059512365.1 Bradyrhizobium sp. Ses1 | reverse complement strand
CGTCTGGACCAAGAAAAAGGTCCGTCAACGCCGCTTCAAAGGCCGCCGTATCACTCAGCTCTGATTCCGGGTACTAGGGTAGAAGCCCCGGCCGAGATCGGGCCTTTCGATGCCTAGGCCTGGTAGTCGAGAGACTTGAAGCTCAGATGCTTCGCGCCTTCCGGAGCATCCGCGACCTTGCGGATGTTGGCCCAGGTCTGCTCATCGACCCGGCCGCGTCACCAGCGGAAGGGGAAGATGAAGCGGGCCCACTGCCTGAATTCCTCGCAGACGACGAGGATCGGGAGAGCGCCGGCGACGACGATCCGCAACAGCTCGACGCGGCTGAGTGACGTCATAAAGCGGGATGACTCCGGCTGTCCCGCCGTTGTTCGGGGGACCGGTGCACTGCGCCGGTCCCTTTTTTATTTGCGACGGCTGAGAGGTAGAGCCGGGCCGGGAAGGGTTTGAGCTGTCGGGTCAAAGGAGAGCGCCTGATGGTTCGACCCGTTTCCGCTCTCCCGAGAAATCCTGCCATGACCGAATCTCTCGCCAGCGGCGCGGCCGCCGCGCCGCTCTCGATGCGTGCCGCTGTTAGTCTCACCGTTGCCGCCGTCAAGGCCGCCCGACAAGCCCTGACCGAACTCGAACGCAGCCGTTGCATTGATGCCGCCGTCCTGCGCAGCGCCATGGAGGCGGCCTTCGGCGCCTCCGACGCGGCCGGCGCGTGGGACTGGAAGATCGCCTATGATGTCTGCGAGGCGGCAACCGTTCTGTTCCTTCGCAAGTTTGGCCCCGCGATGCGCGCCAAGGCTGGCTCGACGGCCGCCATGCTGCCGATGCTCGCGAGAGTCGCGAGTCTTCTGCCTACTCACACGCGGCGCTCCGAGGACAGTCAGGCGTTTCAGCAATTCTCGACACCCATTCCGCTTGGCCTGGCCGCATGCACCTCGGCCGGCATTACGCCGGCCGACCGAGTCCTGGAGCCCTCCGCGGGGACCGGTTTGCTTGCCATCTTTGCCGAGCTCGCCGGCGGCGCTCTGATGCTGAACGAGTTGGCCGAGGCCCGCGCGGAGCTACTCGATCATCTGTTCGCCAACGTTAAGGTCATGCGGTTCGACGCCGCCCAGATCGATGATCACCTCGATGGGCGTGTTGTACCGAGCGTCGTCCTGATGAACCCGCCGTTCTCGGCGGTGGCGAATGTCGATCGACGCATGGCGGACGCGGTTTTCAGGCACATCGCTTCAGCACTGGCACGCCTTTGCGACGGCGGGCGTCTCAGGGATGACCTTCCGCCGATCACGACATTCCTGAACAGGTTATTCGCGCTCACCATCGACCTGCAGAATGTCCTGTTCACCGCCTTCGAGCAGCTCCTGACCGTTCGGATCGAGGGCGCAGTTGCGTCTGGCACCTACGACGTCGGGCTGGAAATGCTCCGCGCCGAGAGCTTTGCGGTCACCGACCGGCGGACAATCTATGTCCATCCGGGTACGGGCGCCGAGACCCGGCTGCTCACGATCACCCAGCGCCAGCGCAATCATCCTGTGAGTCCGGATGACGCTCTTGCTCGTCTCTCCGAGTGTCACGCTGTCCTGCTGATCAATGAGCGCTCGGGGCGAGCCGCCGTGCAGGTCCCAGCGGCGAGCGTCATGCTCGACGAGGGCCAGATTGAACAGCGCGTCCGGCTGATCCGGCCAATGGAGCAGCATAGGGTCCCCCTGAACATGATGGCGGAGAGCCATTGGGTCGAAGCGGATCGTGAACGTTTTGCCGCAGTTTGGCTGGCGGAGCTTGCCGAGGTGCCCCAGTTCACCGAAAGCACGATCCACGTCGTGGCGGGCTTGCTGCTACCCGTTTGGAAGCGCCTGCCGAACGAATCGACCCGCGTCTATCGTCTCCAGACCGATGTGGGCGAACGCATCATCGGCCGCAGGGTCTCGGCCGCCTGGGTCGCGAACGTCCTTGCGGCGGACGCGCCTTCGCTGACGCCGGACGCCGCATTTGCCGAGCTGATAGAAGGACGGACCGTCCTCGACCTCGCGGAGGGACTCCAGCTTCGCCGCGTCCGGGTGATGGGCGCATACCGCATCGAACTGTCGGGGTTCAACGACACGATGTGCGATCGCCTCCGGGCTTACGGCCTCTTTGGGGAGATCATCTCCTGGAAGCTCCGCATGTTCGTGTCCACAAACGCAACCGGCGTCGCGATCCTATCGAAAGTGCTCGACACCTATCCGGTTGCGCGCATCAGCGAGCGGGAGGCCGCGTGATGTCCCGCGATATCTCCGAACTAGCACGCCGTCTCGCGCGTGAGGCCGAGGCGGTGTGCCGGCACTATCTCTCCAATGGCAAGCGTGCGGGACGGTACTGGGTGGTCGGCGACGTTCACAACAGCCCGGGCCGCTCGTTATTCGTGCGGCTCCAGGACTCACCCAAGGGCCTCGCCGGCAAGTGGACCGATGCTGCGACCGGGGAACATGGCGATCTCCTGGACATCATCCGCCAAAGCCGGGGCTTGTGCGACTTTCGCGAGGTCGCTCAGGAAGCGAGGTGGTTTCTGAAGCTGCCTCGTCTTGAGCCGCAACTGGCGCCGAAGTCCATTCGTTCCCTTGCACCGGCAGGATCGCAAGAGGCGGCTCGTCGGCTCTTTGCGATGTCGAGCCCGATTGAAGGGACGCTGGTCGAGACGTATTTGCAGCGCCGCGGAATAGCCCACATCCACCATGCCAGAAGCCTGCGCTACCACCCACGCTGCTACTACCGGCCGGAGGAACACTTACCCACCGAAACCTGGCCGGCGATGATCGCCTGCGTCACTGATCTCGATGGCCGGATCACCGGCGTGCACCGCACTTGGCTCGATCCAGACGGTTTTGATCGCATTCGTCTCGGCAAGGCTCCCATCGATACGCCACGACGGGCCATGGGCGACCTGCTTGGTAACGCCGTTCGCTTTGGCGCCGTGGACGACGTGCTCGCTGCGGGCGAGGGTATCGAGACTATGCTATCGCTGCGTTGCATGCTGCCGACCCTGCCCATGGCCGCTGCGCTCTCGGCCAATCACCTCGCCGCGATGTTGCTGCCATCTGGCCTGCGTCGTCTCTATGTCGCGCTCGATGCCGACGCCGCCGGAGATGCCGTGCAGGCGACTCTGACCCAGCGCGCGGAAGCCGTCGGCGTTGAAGCGATCGCATTGTCGCCTCGGTCAGGCGATTTCAACGAAGATCTGCGCATCTTCGGCCCTGATGCCCTCCGGGCGTCTCACTGCGGCTTCAACTCGTACCAGAGGACGTCGTCCGTTACCTGCATTCATCGACGATGGCCCCGGAATAGCCCCGCATTCGATGGGCGTGAACGGGTCGCTCGTGGCGAGGCCGATGCCGGAAGAGGACGCGACCTCGGCCTTCTAGAGGGCGATCGGACGGCAGGCGGGTGCGGGCCGGCAATGGCTGCGTCCGGCTATTTTCCGCCGCGCGCCGGCGATGAGAAGACACATTAGCCACGTGGCCGCGCGCTTTGCATCGCGAAGCAAATTAGCCGGCCTCCGCCATCCTCCGCTGCCGCTTCGGCCCTTTCGGGTTCTGGCCCACTCCGCATGCCGTCTGAGTGATCGCCACGAAGGCCGCGATGGGCGCGGCCGATCCGGCAAAGGACCTCCTCCATGACCGACCACGACGACATCGAACCTCCGCACGCCGCATCTCCGACCGACCACGTTCTCACCGAATTGCAACTTTTCGGCTACCGCCCCTTCGACGACCAGCCCGATCCACGGCCGCTTCCCGATGGCAAGATGATCGCCGGCGCCGTCGCCGATATCTTCGACGCCTTGGTCGCGACATTGAACGACACGCGACTCGAGCCGGACCTCGACGATCTGCTCTGGTCGACCGTTAACCTGTTCCATCGTGCCGTCGACCGCATCGAACGCCAACTCGACGACAACGAACAGGCGCAGCAGAAAAGCCAGCGCGAGCAGAACGGCTCCGAGGTGCGATCGGTCGAACTTGAGCGCCTGACCGCCGAAGGCATTACCTTGATCGAGCGCCGCAACTGCCTGGAGCTCTTCCGCGACCAGGCCATCGAGCGCTTTGAAGCTCACACCGGCTCATCCTGGCGCCCCCGATCGGGATCACTGGTGAACCACCGCACACTGACCGCAGCGATGATCGACTCCCGCGACTTCATCGCGGCCAAGCGCCGTGCCGAAACCGAGATCATGTTGCCCCCGGGGCCGAAGATCGCACTGACCGGTGGGCTCGACTTCAACGACTACCACCTCATCTGGGAACGCCTCGACAAGGTTCTCGCCAAGCATCCCGACATGGTCCTGCTCCATGGCGGCTCGCCCAAAGGGGCCGAATTGATCGCCTCCAAATGGGCAACGACCCGCAAGGTGCCTCAGATCGCCTTCAAGCCGGACTGGACGAAGCACGCCAAGGCGGCACCGTTCAAGCGTAATGACGCCATGCTCGAACTCCTGCCGATCGGCGTCATCCACTTCCCGGGCACGGGAATCCAGGACAATCTCGCCGACAAGGCGAAGCGGCTCGGCATCCCCGTTTGGAGGTTTGGCGGCGCGTGAGCGCCGTCTTATCGCCTCCAAGCTATTAAGCGGAGTTTCGCTGCGGTGGTGGTGAAAGGCGCGACTGGTAGATCTATGCACATCGAGCCACCCCCATGCTCGCCTTGGGGTTGTTCTCAACACATTCGGAATCGGTTTGTTCTGCTGGGCGATCTTCGCTCTCGCGCTGTATGCGTCACCGTTTTTCGTCACACTGAGTATCGGAATAGCGGCGTTTCAGAATGGCGCCGGCGTGGTCGGTGAGCTGCTTATCGGAACGGCCGGTGGCGCGTTGATGCTTGCCGTCGGTCAGGCCGCCGTCGCCATCACTCGGTCCTTGACCTTGCGCATCGTCACCGCGACCGCGCTCGCTGTCCCCGCCGCCGTAGCTGCCTATCATGTGGTGTTCGCCCTTCCCAGATCAGGGCGCCTTTGCTGGCTTGGCGTGAGACCTTGGCTTGCTTGGGCGCGGTTTGCATCAGCGGCACGTTGTTGGCGCACCCGACCGTTTTTTTTCGGAGCCCCGCCCGTTCGAGCCGGCTGGGGCCGTGCAGAATCGAGACCCGACCCATTCTGACGGCCGCAAGGCGCGAGGGATGATCGCTCACCGCCTTCATCGTTGAACACATTCGCGTAGATCGGCGCGTTGAACGTGGCGTCGTCGAGCTTGAGCGAGAGGTAGTCGCGGCCCTCTTCGGAGCGCCTCGACTAAGCCGCGGCCATTTCGGCCGGGCCCACCTAGCTCCGGCGGAGCAGCGTTATCTCGATCATTCCTTCGGAGGCGATGCCGCCTTTTGCAGCAGATTGTTTCTCTTTCTGCGCCGAATCGTTCCGACCTCTTGTTCAGCACAACCGAGATACGCCACGTCTTCTCCTTAAGATTTGTGGTTCAGCACGCGGACGCACGTGGCCTCGTTGATGGCTTGATCTGGCCGAAGACCGGCTTCGCCTCGATCGTCTGAGCCGCAACGCCGTTGATGCGACTTTCTTCCCCTGGGCTGCGCCCATTCCTCGCGAGGCAAGAAAGTCGCCACAACGGCATCCTCCGCTGCGCTCCGGCCCTTGAAGCGGGTGCGTCGCCGATCGTCCTCGGCCTGCAGATCGCCATCGAGGCCGCGGTGGTCGCGGGCTCGAAACACAACAGGAGAAGTGACATGGCTAATATCGGTTCTTTCAAGAAGGTCGGCAACGATTTCCAGGGCGAGATCATCACCCTGAGCTTGCAAGCCAAGGGCGTGCGCATCGTCGCCGAGCCCAACCGCCCAAGCGAGAACGCCCCCAGCCACCGCGTCTACGTCGGTCGGGCCGAGATCGGGGCGGCATGGTCCAAGCGCTCCGAGGAGGGCCGCGACTATCTCTCGCTCAAGCTCGACGATCCGTCCTTCACGGCGCCGATCTACGCGAATCTGTTCGACGACGAAGGCGGCGAGGGCTACACGCTCCTCTGGTCGCGGCCGCGCAAGAACGGCGAGTGAGGTTCTCCGCGCCGAGCCCCGCCCGAACCACTCGGGCGGGGCCTTTTACCCGCGCGACGGAAGCCGTTAATCTTTTGTTTACCTGAACTTAGGTGAACCGATTCGGCGCCGTGGTCTCAATTCGTGCCCCCGAGTTTGCGCCGCCGAGTCGCTGAAGAGTCAACCTTAGGGGCGACAAATATAGTGCATGGCGATCGGCGCGACTCACCCTATTTCTCGGGCACTACAAACGCGTTCACCGCTTCATGGAGCTGACGATGGCGAGCCAGTTTAAGGTGTTTCCCGATCCACAACCGGTGACGCTCAAGCGCACTTGCCTGGCGCAAATGATCATCAGCCTTGCCGCGCTGACGTCGACTGGCGTCCTGCTATCGAAGGTCGTGACGGTGATGAATGGAATGCATTAGAGGGCTCGGCCAACTCAGGGCGGAGCTACCGGAGCGACCGTGAGAATTTGAGAACCGGACCGCACGGCGCCCAAGGCGGCATGCGGTCCAGCCAACCATTGATGCGCTCCATCCAGACCAAAGCGAGCTCAACAATTGCAAACGTTGCCGCAGCAGGCACTTTGGTGGGAATGAGCAGCAGGTCGTCGAAGACCTACTTCTTCATCTTCTTTTTTTTGACCTTTTTGACGGTGGTCTTCTTCGCTTTCTTCGCTTTCTTGGCCATATGCCCCTCCGTTAAATCTCAAATGAGATCGCTTATTGTGCAGACCGGAATCGGTCCGCACACGAGAAAGTGTATCATTGAATTTGCAAGATTGACATTGAGACGTCTGTTCGTGGGGTACTGCGTTCGAGTCGTTTGTCTGCCACGGGGCCAGTGCGTGGGGCGAGAGAAGGTTCTCGCGACCATGGCCGATTGGCATGGTGTGATCCGGTGTTGGGCGATCCGCAAAGATGCCAGCAGAAGCTTGCGCGGCTATGATCTGGGCACTGGCGGACTGACGTCAATCGGGCGCGAAAGTACCCGCTGGGCCGTTCTGTTGCCCCATTTGGCCGAGACGATCGGCCTCCTAAGTGCTTTTTAGCTTGGGGCAGGCCCTGAACCATCCCGTCATGTCTTCGCACGGTCGTACACGCGATGGCGCCGCGCGCATTGATCCGGCGGGCTATGACGCATGCGACTGGGCGTGGGAGTTCTTGCGCCGAAACAGAGACTATATCGCCGAGTGGCGAGGCTCCGTTCCTCGACCTCTGCCGTACATCAGACTCAGCGACGGGACGTGGCTGTTGCGGCTACGGCGACGCTTTCCTCGCGCCGAACGGTGGGGACTTTATGCCTTTGCCGATCCCTCCCTATGCGCCCGGCAGGCGCCGGTGTTCTGGCACGTCGATGCCCTGAAGCGGGTCATCCGCCTCAACGCCCAAAGGCGAACTGGCAACGACAGCACGCCGCCGTTCACGCTTGCGGACTTCAAGGTCAATCGAATGGCCGTTATCTGTGTCGACGAGGTTCCGTTGGTATTGATGAAGGGAGTGGGCGTTCATGTCCCCCTCGAAATCCGCGGTCTTCCTGTCCTGACTGCGTCCTTTGCGCTGGTCTTTGAACTCCATGGCCTCGGCGACGTCTCCGCGCAATTCGAGCTTCTGAAGCGCCTGAAGCGTTTCACCGAGCCTGGCCAGAGGACAATACAAACACAGCCATTTGCAAGCGACGAACGTCTGCATCATGCTCTGATCGCGCTCGACGAAAGCCTGAAGGGCAAGACCTACCGCCAGATCGCAATCGCGATCTTCGGGGAGAAAAAAGTTGCGGAGGAATGGCACGGGCATAGTCAATTCTTGAAGGATCGCACGCGACGGCTTGTTGCCAAGGGAACCGAATTGATGAAGGGCGGCTATCGCGACCTCCTGGGTTAGCCGCTTCTTGCCGCGGCTGCTTGACGAGACTTGCTTTCGCAGGATGGCGAAACAGACCCTGCCACGTTCGCCACTCCCAATTTGCTTGCCGATGTGACGACGCTTCTTCTCACGCCTCGTGCTTGACGAGGTCTGTGACAAGGAGCGTCGGAAATGACGAAAAGTGACGACAAAGAGCCGGACAAACCTTTTCTCAACACGATAGAAGCTGCAGCCTGGCTGCGCCTCACCAAGAATACCCTTGAGAAGATGCGGGTGAACGGCAGAGGGCCCGCGTACCGCAAGCACGGACGTTATGTCCGCTACCACATCGAAGACCTCGTCGAATATTCGCAAGCTAATAAGCGGAGGTCGACCTCCGATGCTGATTGATCGCGCAAGACTCCGGCGCCACCTGGCCGTGCTCTCGGCCACGTGCGCCAGTATCGTCGCAATTCTGATTTCCTTCGCGAACGAGAGGCCGCTTTTGATCTACAATGCCTCGGGCAGCGCGCCACTCGGCTTCTATTATCTGGAGCAGCGGCTGCCCGCGCGCGGTGAACTGGCACTGTTCAGACCGCCGCCCGCTATCGAGCTCCTGATCATCGCGCATGGCGCTTTGCCTGGGCCGGTACCCCTTCTGAAGCATGTGGCTGCAGCCGGCGGCGATGAAGTGTGCCGCACCAAAGCGCCGATCGACGCGGTGTCGGTCAATGGAAAGGTCGTTGCAGAGGTGCTTCAGAACGATCAAGAGGGACGGCCCCTGCCAACCTGGGAAGGCTGCTTGGAGCTCGTTGAAGGCGAATTTTTCCTGCTGCAGCCGCACCCTCATTCGTTTGATTCGCGATACTTCGGCCCGGTGCTGCGCTGCGATCTGTTGGGCGTGGCGCACCCGCTCTGGACCTGGAATCCGGATATTTGAACTGCCGCATGGCGCTGATCGTGCGCGCCCGAAAAGGGCGCGCACGTCTTGCGCACACGCAGCCGCCGCCGTCGTTCGCGTTGTGGGCAGGGCGAGGCCAGCAAAGAATCAGGTCCATTGAGATCAATGGCTGAAGCAGGTACGCAGGTAAGCGGGAGGGCTCTTCAAATCGGGCTTCGAGATACCGGTGCACGGGGATAAGACGGCCGTGGCCGAATCTGGAGCCTGGTGCAACGACTTGGAAGGTCGTTGCCACAAGGGAGAGCGCCGATGAAACTGTACGTTGGATTGGACGTCGGCCTTGAAGAAACCAGCGTTTGCATCGTCGATGGTGAGGGTCTCACGGTCCGCGAAGTCAAGGTCAGCACGGAGCCAGAGACGATCCGCTCCGCTGTAGAAGGCTACGCGGATCGCCTCGATAGAGTGGGGGTCGAGGCGTCGTCGCTAGGCATCTGGCTGTATCGCGAATTGCAGCCAGCCGGGCTTCCAATCATTGTCGTCGAGGCGCGCCACATGCGCGTTTCGCTATCGACAATGCGCAACAAAACCGACCGAAACGATGCGCGGGGCATCGCGCAGATGATGCGGTTGGGCTGGTACCGCGCCGTCCATGTCAAGAATATCGATATGCAGAAAATGCGCACGTTGTTGACCAACCGGAAGCTGCTCAAGCGCAAATTGATCGACCTCGAGAACCATGTTCGGGGCGCACTACGGGCCTATGGATTGCTCGTCGGAGCGGTCGCCCGAGGTGCCTTTGACGCCCGCATCCGCGAGCTGATCGAGCACAGCGACCCGATTTTTGTGATGTCGATCGAGGTCATGCTGGACGTGCGCCGCGCGCTCCTCGAGGGCTACGATCGGCTGCATCGCGTGCTCCTGCAGGTGGTCCAGCATGATCCTGTTTGCCGGCGTCTGATGACGGTTCCGGGCGTCGGTCCGGTTGTCGCCTTGTCGTTCAAGGTCGGCGTTGATGACCCTCATCGCTTTGCCCGATCACGCACGGTGGGCGCCCATTTTGGACTGACGCCGAAGCGCCACCAGTCTGGGACATCGATCGATTTTGAAGGTCGCATCAGCAAACAGGGCGATATCTCCGTGCGGGAGGCGCTGTGTGCAGCGGCTGCAAGTCTGCTGCTTCGGGTCAGAAAATGGTCGGCACTGCGAGCGTGGGGCCTGCGGATCGCCAAACGGTCGAGCATGCTGTGCGCGATCACCGCGGTCGCGCGCAAGCTTGCGAGCATTCTGCACCGGATGTGGGTCAGCGAGACCGATTTCCACGTTGGCTTTGGCGCCAAGATCACGCAGCGGCTGCGGTTGAAACCTGCACGGTAGCCGCCGGTGCAGATGACGACGGATTAGCGCTGGGCTTAGCGCCCGGCATGTTGAGGAGGAGCGAAACTAGAGATCCGCGCGCGCGGTGAGCGTCCCCTGGCGGGGCCGCGAAACGGGGAATGTCCGCTATCTCTTGCCTGCTGCCGCCCTTCGGGGGCGAGAGCGCCGGACTGCTTGGACAGCCCTGTTTACGAACCTGATGAAGAGCATGCGACGGCCGATGTGCTGAACGCGAAGGAACGCATGGACCCCGCCTGGTGAATGCACGTCGCGGTCGCGGCTGCGGTGAAGTTTGCGTGTGTTGGTGCAGGGAGTCGGTAATGCCTGAAGTTCGAAGAGTCGAAGAAAAGCGTAGGAATGAGTTGACTTTGCCCGCCCGATTAGGAAGGCAAGATAAAAGCACTGGCGCCTCGCTGCGCTTACGTCGTTGTCTGCACATCCAAGATTTGGCGCTCGAACGGCGCGCCGTGTCGCCAAACCAGTTGCAATGTGATGGCGTCCTTGGTGTGCCGCGTCTGCGTCTTGGCACGGCGACGGATGCGCCACATATCGGCAGCTCTCCTGGTTGCGAGCGCCTGCCATGAAAGAGATCGACGATGAATTCGAAGTGAAGCTCGGGCGGATCGGTAACCGCAAAGCAACGCGAGCGACGAGCTATCTGCGTCGTGTCCGCCAGGAGGCGCAGAAGGCGGTTCCCAGCTCCCGGCGAGCTTCGTCGTTCACTGGTGCCCGCATCGGTCGCGGTGGTGCGCAAGGTACGGTCCTCGCCGGGCGGGGTCGGCATGCAGGACAGCGTCGCGTCGTGATCAAGACGCGCATCGTGCGCATCAAAGCAGGCGAGACGAGCGCTATCCGCGCGCACCTACGCTATGTGCAGCGCGACGGCGTCACGCGCACCGGCGAGCCGGGCGAGCTCTATGATGCGGGAAACGACCGCGCCGATGGCAAGGCGTTCACCGAGCGAAGCGGTGGGGACCGCCATCAGTTTCGCTTCATCGTGGCGCCAGAAGATAGCGCCGAGTTATCGGATCTGAAGTCCTTCATCCGCGACCTGATGCGGCAAATGGAGCAGGACCTCGGAACCAAGCTCGACTGGGTCGCGGTAGATCATTTCAACACCGGTCATCCCCACAGCCACATCGTCCTGCGCGGCAAGGATGACGCAGGAGAAGACCTCGTCATCGCCCGCGACTATATTGCTCACGGCTTGCGAGCGCGGGCGTCGGATCTCATCACCCGCGAGCTCGGACCGGAGACGGACATCGAAGCCGCGCACAAACTTGGGCAGGAGATCGCCGCCGAGCGATTCACGCGCCTCGATCGCGCCATCCTGCGCGATGTGGTCGATGGGAGGCTCGGCCTCAGCGCACGACCCGCCAGCGAACCCGCCTGGCAGGCGGCCCGGATGGGGCGGCTGCGAACCCTCGAGCGGATGGGCCTGGCGGAAGAGGAAAGCCCTGGTCGATGGCGGATCGATCCTGAGCTCGAACCAAAGCTCAGGCGCATGGGTGAACGCGGCGACATCATCAAGACCATGCATCGGGAGCTTGGCGCAGCAGGACTTTCGCGGGCAGGAAGCAGTTACGCGATCTTCGATCCGGAGCAGGGCGGCCAGCGCCTGATCGGAAGGATCGTAGGCGAAGGATTCTCGGATGAATTGAGGGAGCGCCGCTATGTGGTGCTCGATGGGATCGACGGACGAGCGCACTATGCCGAGATTGGTACTCTTGCCGCCAATGACGAGCCGCCTGTCCGCACTACCATCGTCGAACTCAGGTCTGGTCCGGCCGAGCCGCGGCAGATCGACCGCACCATCGCGAAGATCGCCGCTGCCCAGCATGGCATCTACAGCGAGCACCTGCACTCTCAGTTCGACCCACAAGCATCGGGCGAGTATGTCGCATCCCACGTGCGCCGGCTGGAAGCGCTGCGGCGCGAAGGGATGGTGGACAGGCTCGCTGACGGCAGCTGGCGCGTTGGCGCGGATTATCTTGACCGGGCGCTCCGATATGAGGCGCTCCACCGTTCACGCAATCCAGTTCGCATTGCAGTGCTGTCGTGGCAAGGTCTTCAGGACCTGCCGCAAAACGTGGGGGCGACCTGGCTCGATCGCCAGCTCCTGGCCAAAGCGCCCGAGGCTCTTGGATCGACCGGAATGGGGGCGGAAGTCGAGACGGCGCTGCGGGCGAGGCGCCAATGGCTGATGGAGCAGGGGCTGGCCCGTGAGCAGGATGGTCAGGTGCGCTATGCACGGGATTTGCTACGGACGTTGCAGACCCGTGAACTTGCCCGGACTGCAGCGGATATTTCCGCCCGAACAGGACTTGAGTATTTCGAGGTCAAGGCCGGCGACAAGGTCACTGGCATGTACCGGCGGATGCTGACGCTGAACAGCGGACGATTCGCTATGATCGAGCGTTCGCATGATTTTGCGCTCGTGCCATGGCGGCCGGTCTTGGAGCGCGCTCGTGGTCAGCTCGTCACGGGCAGCGTTGGCGGGGAGGGGATTTCCTGGTCGATCGGAATGAAACGGGGCATCGGGCGCTAGTCCAAGAGCCGTACCGTTTTTGGCCCGGCGCTCGCCGGTTTTTGGCTAGTTCCAATTGCCCGCAGGCGATTCGCGAGATGCTGTCTGAGGAACACGCGCTAAAATTCGGAAATCATTGATGGTTATACTATTCTTGCGAAAACAGTATAACTTGCCCTTGCAGTCAGTTTCGGGCGGTTCGGCCGAAGGGTGAGTGATGCCGCCCCAACCAACTTGGTTCGTCAGCTCACGGGCATGCCCATCGCGGCCCAAATTGCCTTTGCGAATTGGCCGGCTTCGACGAGAGTCAGCCGGGCGCCAGTCCGACCTTGTATCGCCGCGCGAGCTGCCAGAACCAATCCTGATCCAGGTTGGTCTCCCGGTCGATCTCTCGGACCGAGCTGCGCGCGCGGTCAAAGATCGCGTAGCAAAGGCCTTCGTCGTCGTGGCGGGCGTAGTAGGCGATGCCGTCGGGACGAAGCGGATGGTCGAATAGCGCCTTCGACCAGATCTGCGGCGCGTCGTAAGGCAGCCCGCCATGTACCACCTCGGCAGTCGCGCCGAGGATCGCAAGTGAGGGGCCTGCGAGCCCGATCAGCTCAAGGTCTGCTGCAATTTCGAGCCGGACGTATGCTTTGCGCCGGAGCAGGCCGGCATCAATCAGAGTTCGTCCCGGCACGCGGAGGAACGTCTCTGCGAATGCGCCATATGCTTCCCGAGCGGCATAGAGAACGCCGTAGCTCCCGTCAGGAGCGTTCAGCCGGCCCAGACGCGACGTGTCGAAAAAGATCGGATCGTACTCGGCCGAGTAAAACCGATGAATGACGGTCCCCCGCCGCAGTCGGACCAAGCGGGGACGACGGCGAGCCAGATCGTCCGGCGGCAGCGGTGCACTCAAGCGCCTTGCTGGGCCATTCGCCGGGCGGCCTCAACCACGAGGTCGATTTTGCCTTCCTTGAGCAGATCGATGGGTCTACGGCCATTCAGCCGATCATCAGGCTGAGCCAGAAAATTCAGGGCGGTCCAGGGATTGCTGGTCGGCAGAGCCTCACGAACGGACTTGAGGCCCTCGACGACAGTGCCGTCTGAGTTGAACTGAAGGGTTGGAAAGCTTTTGTGATTGCTCGGACCGGGAACAGCAAGGAGGCTGCCCTCTTGCACGCGCTTGTCGATGGCCTGCCGAGAGATGCCCCGCAGGAGCGTTCTGACCTGGTCCAGATCGTAGGCACCCCCTGATCGCCGGAGGTCCTCCTGCGCAATGCGGACTCCCTCGAGGACAGCGAGAGCGCGAGCGTCGGGCGCGAACGCCTCCTTGTTGACGACAGCCGTTTTTTTCCCGGCTTCGGAGAAGAACCGGAATGCTTGACCAGCCAGCTGCTTGTTGCGCTCACGGACTTTCTGCAGAGCCGTTGCGCTTTTGGAAACGATCGCGACTTGAGCGTCAGCGGGAAGAGCGAGGTTCTTCAGAGCGGCCGGCTTGTGCTTAAGCACCATCATCACGCCGTCGTCGTGAACGGACGGACTTTTGGTACTGGAAGGCTTCGACTGTGTCTTTGACATGAGCTGAACTCCACGGCAAATATAGGGGGGAAGAGCAACTTTGTCAACTTTCGCAACTCCGTTTGGAGGTGTTTTAACACCTCTGACTTCACGGCATCCCCGGCTAGGCACGATTAACGCCACGTAGACCAGATGCGCCTGCGATCGTTCGCCGAAGCGACTCGCGCACCTTGTTTCGATGTTGAGGCGAGCCACTTGCGAGCATTCGAGAAGCGAACCATCAGCGAAATCCTGTTTGGACCAATGGCTCACGGGCTGTTGAAGCATTTGCTGAGGCTGTCTCGATCATGATCGAAAATTCTCTGCTTGTACAAAGCTTGATCGAAATCGCGCTCGCTGACTGCGCGATTTTTTATTTCGATTGAACACGAAGTCCGTTCGCCCTTTTCATCGCGCCGTGCGGTGAATGGGGCGAGCCGAATGTTTCCAGCAAAAATCTATGTCGGTCAGATCGTGGTCGTGTTCGGCATCGTTGTCGCGTCAACGTGGGGTGCGACGCAATGGACGGCAGCAGCTCTCGGATTCCAGGAGCGGCTTGGTGAACCGTGGTTCTCGCTTTCAGGCTATCCGATCTATTTGCCCTGGCGCTTGTTCGAATGGTGGTTTGCCTATGAAGCCTACGCACCCGAAATCTTCGAAGAGGGCGGAACCATTGCCGCGGCCGGCGGGATCGCGGGCGCGCTGTTTGCGATCGTCAATTCGGTGTGGCGGGCGCGGCAGAACCAGCTGGTGACGACGTACGGCTCGGCGCGCTGGGCTACGGCCAAGGAGATCAAGACAGCCGGCCTGTTCACGCCTGAGGGCGTGTTTCTCGGGCGCGTTGAGAACAACTATTTGCGCCATGATGGGCCGGAGCACGTGATGTGCTTTGCCCCGACGCGCTCGGGCAAGGGCGTCGGGCTCGTGCTGCCGACACTGTTGTCCTGGACGTCGTCGGCGGTGGTTCACGACATCAAGGGCGAAAACTGGGAGCTCACGGCCGGCTGGCGCTCGAGCTTCTCGCATTGCCTGCTGTTCAATCCGACCGACCCGAAGAGCGCCCGCTACAATCCGCTGCTCGAGGTGCGCAAGGGAGCGGCGGAGGTGCGCGATGTCCAAAACATCGCCGACATCCTCGTCGACCCGGAAGGTGCGCTCGAACGCCGGACCCATTGGGAAAAGACCAGCCATTCGCTGCTGGTCGGCATCATCCTTCACGTCCTCTACGCCGAGAAGCAGAAGACGCTCACCCGCGTCACGGAAATCCTCGCCGATCCCGCGCAGTCCTTTGAGAAGACGCTGCGGATCATGATGGCGACCAATCACGTAGGGACCGAGACTGAACCCAAAGTCCACCCCGTGGTCGCCGCCACCGCGCGGGAGCTGCTCAACAAATCCGAGAACGAACGGTCCGGGGTTCTATCGACCGCCGTCAGTTTCCTTGGGCTTTACCGCGACCCCATCGTCAGCCGCAACACCGAAAGCTGCGACTGGCGCATTGCCGATCTCGTCAGGGCCGACAAGCCCGTCACGCTCTATCTGGTCGTGCCGCCGTCGGACATCAGCCGCACCAAACCCTTGATCCGGCTGATCCTCAATCAGATCGGCCGCCGCTTGACGGAGGCGCTGAACACGAAGGCGGGTGATGACAGCCGTCGCCAGCTTTTGATGATGCTGGATGAGTTTCCCGCGCTCGGCCGGCTCGATTTCTTCGAAAGCGCGCTCGCGTTCATGGCCGGCTACGGCATCCGCGCCTATCTGATCGCGCAGTCGCTCAACCAGATCGCAAAAGCCTATGGCGAGAACAATGCGATCCTGGACAATTGCCACGTCCGTATTGCCTTTGCCGCCAATGATGAGCGCACGGCCAGGCGCATCTCGGATGCGCTCGGCACCGCGACCGAGCTGCGTGCGCAGCGCAATTATGCGGGCCATCGACTGGCCCCCTGGCTCGGCCACGTCATGGTCAGCCGTCAGGAGACCGCGCGGCCGCTGCTCACGCCCGGCGAAGTGATGCAGTTGCCGTCCGATCAGGCCATTGTGCTTGTTTCGGGTCTGGCACCGGTGCGAGCGATCAAGCTTAAGCACTATGAGGACGCAAACTTTGTCGGACGCCTGCGCAAGCCGCCGACGCTGACGAGCGACGACTATGTCGACCGCCCGGCGGCACGCCCTGACGATTGGAATGGCCGGACCAGCGCCGTCGACCTTCGCCTTGCAACCCTGCCGTATCGCCAGCTCATGCAGGCGACGGACGAGGAGGGAGGGCTCAAGCAGCAACTCACGCTGTTCGATGAGCCCGCCCCTGCGGCGAACGACACGCGGGCCAACGAGGAGCGATTGCTCGACGATGATGCCGACGTAGCTGCCGATCGCAGCCAGATGCAGCAAGCGGCAGCCACCTCCGGCGCGGTGCGTCGCGCCCACGCCGTCACCCGCGACGACGACGATCTTCTCCCCGCGTTCTGAGGAGCCCCTTCCGATGAAACCAAAACTGTCGGCCTATGTCTCCGAAAGCGTGGCACAGCGGCTCGAACTCGCGGCCAGACGCCCCGGAACGAACAAGTCGGCCATCGTGGATGCCGCGCTGGACCGTTTCCTCAATCCGGAGCGGGACACCAGCGGCGATGCGGCGCTGATCCGAAGGCTGGATCGGATGAGCCGGCAGTTGGAGCGAGCCGATCGCGACCTTTCCGTCGTGGCCGAGACCATCGCGCTCTTCATCCGCTACTACCTGACCATCACCCCGCCGCTGCCTTCGGGAGATCAGGACGCAGCGCGCGCGCTCGGCCGCGAGCGGTTCGAGATGTTTGTCGCCCAGGTCGGCAAGCGCGTCGCCTCCGGCGGCCGGCTTGTTGCCGACGTGATGGATCGCGTCAGCACGTCGAAACCGGATCTCTTTGTGCGGAACCTCGAGGAGGGCGCTCCTCTGGGCGCCGCTCAAACCGGCAATACCGGATCCCGCTCGCAGAGCGCGACGGGCGAGCCGCCGGAGCGTTCTCCGGCTGGGCGAGAGGAGGTCGGCAATGTCTGATCTCCTCTCGCCCGAGACCCGCGAACGACGTCGCGGCATGCTGCGGACCGCGATGGGCCCGGCGATCGCGCTCGCCTTGGAGGAGGCCGACGTCGTCGAGGTCATGGTCAATCCTGACGGGAAGCTCTGGCTCGACCGGCATGGAACGGGTCGCGCGGACACCGGCGTCGTTCTGACGCCGCAGGAGTCGGAGCGGATCATTCGCCTGGTTGCCAGCCACGTACGGGCGGAAGCAAGCGGTTCGTCTCCGATCATCTCGGCGGAACTACCCGAAACGGGTGAGCGCTTTGAAGGCGTCTTGCCGCCGGTTTCGCTAGCGCCGTGCTTTGCGATCCGGAAGCCGGCAACGACCACGTTCCGCCTGTCCGACTACGTCAAGGCGCAGATCGCCTCGCCGGTGATGGCGAAGGTGCTGACGGCAGCCGTCAGCGAAGGGCGCAGCATCCTGATCGCCGGCGGCACCGGCTCGGGCAAGACCACGCTTGCCAATGCGCTGCTTGCGGAAATCGCAAGCCTTGAGGAGCGGGTGGTCATCATCGAAGACACCCGCGAGCTGCGCTGCGATGCAAAGGATGCCGTGACCTTGCGGACCAAGCCGGGCGTGGCGAGTTTGGCCGATCTCGTGCGCTCGACGCTGCGCCTGCGGCCCGACCGCATCATCGTCGGCGAGGTCAGAGGGGCCGAAGCCCTCGACATGCTGAAAGCCTGGAACACCGGGCACCCCGGCGGCATCGCCACGGTCCACGCCAATTCGGCGCGGGCGGCACTCTACCGGATCGAGCAATTGATCCAGGAAGCGGTCGCGACCGTGCCGCGCCGGCTGATTGCCGAGGCGATCGACTTGATCGTCTTCATCAAGGGGCGGGGGCCCGCACGCCGCATCGAGGCCATCGCCGAGCTCAAGGGCCTCGATCCGTCCGGCGACTACCTGCTCGAAACTCCGCCCGGACTTCCAAACACCGCCCACCGTCCCTGATCAACGGAGACTGGCAAAATGCTCACTCGACTGCGTCCACACGTGCGTTCGCGCCTTTGCGTCCGGCCAACCGGCCGGCGCTCTCTGATTGAACTCGGCGCGTCTGCCGCGTGCATGCTCCTCCCCACATCAGCGGCGCACGCCGCCGGCTCGGGCATGCCCTGGGAAGCTCCGCTCGAGCGTGTCCTCGAATCCGTGCAGGGGCCCGTCGCCAAGATCGTCGCCGTCATCATCATCACCGTGACCGGCATATCGCTCGCGTTCGGCGACACCTCCGGCGGCTTTCGGCGCATGGTCCAGGTCGTGTTCGGCCTTTCGATCGCCTTTGCCGCCAGCTCGTTCTTTCTTTCGTTCTTCTCGTTCGGCGGCGGAGCGCTGATCTGATGCGCGCGGAAGGATTCGAACTCGTGCTCCACCGCTCGTTGACGGAACCCATTCTGATCGGCGGCGCGCCGCGCGCCGCCGCCATCCTGATCGGCACGCTGTCGGCGGTGCTGGCGCTCGGTTTGCGGCTTTGGCTGGCGGGCCTTGTGCTCTGGATCATCGGACACGGCACCGCCGTCTGGCTCGCCAAACGCGATCCCGCCTTTGTCGAAGTCGCCATCCGTCACACCAAGCACAAAGGCCGGCTTGCATGCTGAACTTGAGAGAATTTCGCAGCCACGCGTATCACCTTGCCGATTGGCTGCCCTGGGCGTGCCTGGTGGCTCCCGGCGTGATCCTGAATAAGGACGGCAGCTTTCAACGCACGATACGCTACCGCGGACCGGACCTTGACAGTGCGACCGAGGCCGAGCTGATGAGCGTGGTCTCACGCGTCAACAACGTCCTGAAGCGGTTCGGTTCGGGATGGGCGCTGTTCTTCGATGCAACGCGCATCCCGGCCGGCGAGTATCCGCGCTCGGAGTTTCCCGACCCGGTGTCCTGGCTGGTCGATGAGGAACGGCGTACCGCTTTTGAGGCGGCTGCCGATCTCGCCTGGGATGATCCCTCGCGTCCCCGCGGGCAGCACTTCGAAAGCGTGCTGCATCTCACCTTGATGTATTTGCCGCCGGCCGAAACGATCTCGCGCCTGGAGGGCCTGTTCCTCGAGCGCGCGAGGGGGAGGAAAGGCGCGACGAACGGAGGCCGGCGTGGCCGTCGCGGTCAATCAACGGTCGATGCCGATGTGGACGAACGTTCGGTGAATGATGGCACCGGAGATGGCGACACCGAGGCAGAGCAGGGACCTGAAAACAGCGCGGAGCGTTACCGGGAGCATCTCGAACGCTTCATCCAGGAGACCGACCGGGCGATCGACCTGCTCTTATCGGTCTTGCCCGAGATCTGGCCTCTCGACGATGCGGAGACGCTGACCTACCTTCATGGCTGCGTCTCGACCAAGCGACATCCGGTCAACGTTCCCGAGATACCGGCCTATCTCGATTGCTTTCTGAGCGACGAGCCGCTGACCGGAGGATTGTCGCCGGCAATCGGGCGAAGTCATCTTCGCGCGCTGACAGTGCTTGGGTTTCCGGCAGTCACCTTTCCCGGGCTGCTTGATGAATTGAACCGGCTTGGCGTGGCCTATCGCTGGGCAACACGGTTCCTTCCGCTCGATCGCACGCAGGCGAACGCGACGCTGTCGCGTTACCGCCGGCAATGGTTTGCCAAACGGAAGTCGCTTGCGGCGATCCTGAAGGAAGTCATGTTCAACGAGCAGGCGGCGCTGCTCGACACCGATGCCAGCAACAAGGCTCTTGATGCCGATGCCGCGCTGTCCGAGCTTGGCGACGATCTGGTTGCCTTCGGTTACGTCACCACGACCGTCACCGTGAGTGATGAGGATGCGCGGCAGGCGGACGAGAAGATCCGCGCCGTCGAACGGGTGATCAATAGCCGCGGTTTCACGGTCATCCGCGAAAGCATCAATGCGGTAGAGGCCTGGCTTGGCGGTCTGCCGGGACAAGCCTATGCCAATATCCGCCAGCCGATCGTTCACACGCTCAATCTTGCCCACATGTGTCCGTTATCGGCGGTGTGGGCCGGACCCGAGCGGTGCGAGCACCTCGACGGGCCGCCGCTCCTGATCGCTAAGACCAGGGGTGCGACCCCGTTCCGGTTGTCGCTCCATGCCGGCGATGTCGGACACACCATCATTGTCGGTCCGACCGGAGCGGGGAAGTCCGTGCTGCTCTCGATGCTGGCTCTTCAGTTCCGCCGCTATCCGGATGCGCAGCTGATCACGTTTGACAAGGGCCGCTCGGCGCGCGCGACCACGCTCGCCCTGTCGGGCGCCTGGTATGAGCTCGGCGCCAAGGGCGGCATCGCCTTTCAGCCGCTGAAAGATGTCGCAGAGGAGGGCGCAAGGCTATGGGCGCTCGACTGGCTTTGCGGCGTGCTCGCCCATGAGCGGGTGACCGTCACGCCCGAGGTCAAGGAGACGCTCTGGTCGGCGCTGAGGAGCCTCGGCTCTGCGCCGGTCTCGCAGCGGACGATGACAGGGCTCGTCGCGCTGCTGGCCCGCGACGCATTGCGGCAGGCGCTGCAACCCTACACGCTGGAAGGACCTTACGGCCGTTTCCTCGATGCAGACGCCGACCGTTTGTCCGGCGCAGACGTGCTCACCTTCGAGATGGAAGAACTGATGGCCTTGCCGGGCCTGGTCGCGCCCGTTCTCACCTATCTGTTCCATACCCTCGAAGACCGCTTCGACGGCCGGCCCACCTTGCTGGTTCTCGATGAGGCCTGGGTGTTTCTGGATGACCCGCTTTTCGCAAGCCGAATCCGCGAATGGCTGAAGACGCTGCGCAAGAAGAACGTGGCCGTCATTTTTGCGACCCAGTCGCTAGCGGATATTGCTGACAGCCAGATTGCCCCTGCCATCATCGAATCCTGTCCAAGCCGGATATTCCTGCCGAACCCCCGCGCACTGGAGCCGACGCAGACAGAGACCTACTGCCGGTTCGGCTTGAACGACACGCAGGTCCGCCTGATCGCGGAAGCCTTTCCCAAGCGCGACTATTATCTGCAGTCCCGCGCCGGCAACCGCCTGTTCGAATTGGGCCTCGGTCCGGTAGCGCTCGCCCTGGTCGCGACATCCTCGCCTGAAGATCAACGGGCGATAGATGCGGTTCTGTCCCGCTTTGGCCCCCATCACTTTGCCAAGCGCTATCTCGCCGAACGAGACCTGCACTGGGCCGCGAACCTGATCAGCACCTTCGAACAAGCCCGCAAAACCTGAGCCCAACCCAACGTTTAAGGAGCTTGCCATGCTGAAGATCTTCGGCGCACCTATCTCATGCCGGACGCAAAAGGCCACCGCCGCCATAGCGCTGTCTCTCGTCATTGCAGTGAACGGGTCGCACCGGCTTGGGGCGCAAGTCGTCGTATTCGATCCATCGAACTACAGCCAAAATCTCCTCACGGCTGCTCGCGCCCTTGAGCAGATCAACAACCAGGTCAGGAGCCTTCAAAACCAGGCGCAGTCGCTGCTCAATCAAGCCAAGAATCTTGCAAGCCTCCCGACCAGCGTCGTCGGTCAGCTCACGTCGACGATCAATCAGATGAACGGCCTGATCGGTCAGGCAAAGAACATCTCATTCGATGTTCGGAAGACCCAACAGGACTTTGAACGGCTCTATCCGCGCCAGTATGCGGCAGCCGTCTCGTCCGACAGGATGGTGCAGGACGCGACGGCGCGTTGGGACAACAGCTACGATGGATTGAAGCAGTCGCTCACGCTTCAATCGGCCATCGTCGGCGCGTTGGACCAGGACGGCCAGACGCTTCGAACGCTGATGACGAATTCGTCCGGCGCAATCGGCTCACTGCAGGCCCAACAGTCTGGCAACGAACTGCTCGCTTTGCAGATCAAGCAGTCGTTGCAGACCCAGGCACTTCTGGCGACCCAGGCGCGGGCGGACACGCTCCGAGCGGCCGAGCAGCAGGCGTCAGCCGCCGCCGCGAAGGAGCGCTTCATCCGCTTCATCGGCGATGGCCATGCCTACACCGCCGGCAAGTAGGCGAGGGCGATATGGCTGATCTGTCCGTCATTGACCGCTTTACCGAAACCTTCTCGCGCTACATCGATTCAGGTTTTGGTCTTCTGTCCGGCGATGTCTCGTTCTTGAGCTCGACCTTGATCGCCATCGACCTGACGCTTGCCGGACTTGCCTGGAGCATCCGTGCCGATGACCATATCCTGGTCGCGCTTGCCAAGAAGGTGCTCTATGTCGGCGCGTTCGCGTTCATCATCGGCAACTTCAAGAGCCTTGCCGATATCGTCTTTGCGTCCTTCTCCGGCATCGGACTGAAGGCATCAGGCGGGAGCTTAAGCGCTGCCGATCTGACGCGGCCGGGCTTTGTCGCCTCCGCCGGCTTTACGGCCGCCCATCCTCTTCTGGAGGAGACCGGCCAGTTCTCCGGCTTTGACGTTCTGACCAACCTGCCGACGATCCTGATCCTGTTGTTCTGCTGGATCCTGATCGTGCTCGCGTTCTTCGTGCTCTCGGTGCAGCTCTTCGTCACGCTGATCGAGTTCAAGCTGACGACGCTCGCAAGCTTCATCCTGGTGCCGTTTGCCTTGTGGGGAAAGACCGCATTTCTGGCGGAAAGAACGCTCGGCAACGTGGTCGCCTCGGGTGTGAAGGTGATGGTTCTTGCCATCATCATCGGCATCGGCTCGACCATCTTCGGTCAGCTTGCGAGCACCTTGACGCGGCCGGTCGACATTGTGTCAGCCATGAGCCTGTTGCTTGCGGCCCTTTCGCTGTTTGGACTCGGCATCTTCGGTCCCGGGATCGCGGCGGGATTGGTCTCAGGAGCGCCTCAGCTCGGCGCCGCGGCCGCGGCTGGAACGGTAGCGGGTGCGGCAGCCGTCGTGATTGGCGGCGGAGCGGCAGCCGTTGGGGGCTTACGCGCCGCGGCAGGCGGGTCAATGGCTGCCGTCCGCTCCGCAGCATCGCTGACGGGGACCCCTTCGGCTGGAGGCACTTCACTCGGAAGCTTGGCGGCGGATCAGCTGTCGAATGCGGGCGGCGGCACTCCGAGCCGTGCAGCTTCCTCAGGGGCGGGCAGTGCGCCGTCGTCGCCGGCGCGGAGACACGCGAGGGAAGCTGCCCAGGTCGTCGTCCATACTCTGAAGGAGGGTGACAAAGGCGGGCATTCGTCAGGTCCGAAGCTGGGGGAGGAATAGGACGTGGCAGCTCACCCCTTTCAGCGCGTGTCCGTCCGATATGGTGAGACGCCGGAACCAGTCACGCCGTACCAGAAGGCAGCCCAGGTCTGGGACGAGCGGCTCGGCTCCGCCCGCGTACAGGCGAGCAACTGGCGGCTCGCGGCGCTGGCGGCGATCGGCCTGTCCGGCGCACTAGGATTGACGATTTTTGTCCAGATCGCCCGCTCGGGTATCGTTCCCTACGTGGTCGAGGTCGATCGGCTCGGCGAAGTCCGCGCCGTCGGGCTGGCGCTGGAAACCTACCAGCCGACTGATGCGCAGATCGCGCATTTTCTCGCACGGTTCATCGAGAACGTTCGCTCGCTGTCGATCGATCCAGTCATTGTTCGGATGAATTGGCTGCGCGCCTACGACTTCGTCACGGACCGTGGCGCACAGGCGTTGAACGACTATGCGCGCGAGACCGATCCGTTCACGAAGATCGGCTCCAAGACGGTGACTGCGGAAGTCACCTCCGTGGTGCGTGCATCCGGCGACAGTTTCGAGATTCGGTGGAGGGAGAACACCTTCGAGAACGGTTCGATCGCAAAAACCGAGCGCTTCACCGGTCTCGTCACCACGGTTCTCAAGCCGCCTGCGGATGTCGAGACGCTGCGAAAAAACCCCCTCGGCCTCTACGTCCATTCACTCAACTGGTCGCGTGACCTCATCGGAGACGCAAAATGAAGTTTGCCGCCCCCACCAAGCTCGCGTCGGCCACCATCCTCGCCTTGTCGCTCCTGCTCGGCGGATGCGCCACCAAGCTCAATCTTGAACCGCCCTATGATGAGATGACCTTTGAGAAGGCGCTTCCGGAGACCGACCCGCCAAAGCCGGTCGAAATCGTCGAAACGCCCAAAATCCTGCCGTTGCCTGGCCAATTGAAGCCCTATCCGACAAAGGGCGAGAGGGGCGAAAAGCTGCCGCCGGAGCAGGCGATCGCCAAGGCGAACAAGGCGGCGAGGATGGAGCCGACGCGGGCCGGATACATCAACGCAATTCAGGTCTATCCCTGGACGGAGGGCGCGCTCTACCGGCTCTATGCGAGCCCCGAGAAGGTCTCGACCATCGCGCTTCAGCCGGGCGAGGAACTGATCGACGTCTCAACAGGCGATACGGTCCGCTGGGTGGTTGGTGATACCGCGAGCGGGCAGGGTAACGCCCGGCGGGTGCACATCTTGGTCAAACCGACGTTGCCGGACATCCAGACCAACCTTGTGGTCCTGACTGACCGGCGCGCCTATCACCTCGAGCTCGTCTCGACCAAGCAGACCTATATGGCGTCGATCTCCTGGACGTATCCGACGGATACGCTCGTCGCCCTTCACAGGCAGAACGCGGCTGCCCAGAACAACGAGGAGCGGATTGCCGACCGCGGGGTCCGGCTCGACAGCCTGAATTTCCGCTATCGGATCGAAGGGGACGATCCGCCGTGGCGGCCGCTCCGCGCCTTCGACGACGGCCGCAAGGTCTATATCCAGATGCCGTCCGGCCTGTCGCAGGGGGAGGCGCCGCCCTTGTTCGTGGCCGGATCAGACGGTCGGCCGAACCTCGTCAACTACCGGGTTCGCGGCTCCTACTACATCGTCGATCGGATGTTCGGCGCCGCCGAGCTTCGCCTTGGCGAAAATCCGCAACGCATCGTCCGGATCATCCGCATCGATGCCCGGCCAGTGTCACAGCTCTTCAGCACCGGGGGTGCCTCATGACGAGGGGGTTGGATCAGGATCCGCCGGAGCCGCTGGAATTGCGGGCACGGCCGAGGCCCGTTCGACGCCTCAACAGGCGCGCCCTGATGATCGGCTGCGCGGTCGCCGCGCTGCTCATTGGCGGGGCGACACTCATTGCGCTCCGACCCCGCCCGTTCAAGTCGGCGGAGCGGGCAGAGCTTTACAATACCGACCGGAAGCAGACCGCCGAGGGGTTGAGCAAGCTGCCGAAGTCCTACCAGGACCTGCCGCCATCCACGCCGCGGCTTGGGCCGCCGTCGCCGGGCGACATCGGCCGCGCGTTTGCCGAGAATGAAAAGAAGACCGGCGTGGCATCGGATGCGGGCTTCCGGACCAACCCGGAGGAAGATGCCGAACGGGCCGAACGTATCAGGCAAACGCGGATTGCCCAGCAAGCAAAGGAGTCAGGCTTGTTCGTCCGCCTGTCGGAGAAGCAGGAGAAGCGCAAGCAGACTGGCACGACCGAAGTGCCGGCGGCTTCGCCATCCGCGTTCCGGCCTTCGGCTCCCGATAACGGCCCTTCCGCTGCCGATCTGGCTAAGGCGGCGCAGGCGATGATCGACAGGTCCAGCGAAATCATTCCTTCCTCGCAGGCGCGAAAGCTTGCCTTTGTGGGTGCGAAGGCCGAAACGGAAACCGCCAATCCCCATGCGCTCAAAGCGCCGCCGTCCACCTATGCCGTGATGGCGGGGTCGATTATTCCGGCGAGTCTCGTCACGGGGCTGAATTCGGACCTGCCTGGGGCCACCATCGGCCAGGTTACCGAGAACGTCTACGACACGGTAACGGGAGAGCATCTCCTGATCCCGCAAGGAACTCGGCTCGTCGGCAAATACGATAGCGTCGTGGCCTTCGGCCAGAAGCGGGCGCTGGTCGTCTGGACACGGCTCATCCTGCCGAACGGCAATTCGATCGTAATCGAGAACCTTCCGGCCACGGACGTCGCGGGCTACGCCGGTCTCGAGGATGAGGTGGACTTCCATACATGGCAGTTGCTCAAGGGCGTGGCCCTGGCGACCCTGATCGGGGTAGGAACACAACTCTCGATCGGCAATGACGAGAGCGATCTCGTCAAGGCGCTGCGGGAAAGCACGCAGCAAACGACGAATCGTGCTGGCCAGCGTCTGGTGGAGCGTGAGCTTGACGTGCAGCCGACGATCACGGTGCGGCCGGGATGGCCGCTGCGGGTGATCGTTTCGAAAGACTTGGTGCTGAAGCCTTACCAGCACGTTCAGGCAATGGCGAAGGGCAGGTAAGGGATGAAGCTTGCGAAGCTGCCTGATCGGACGCCGGTGAAGATGAACGTTGTGTTTACGCCAGGCCTGGCGCAGAGGCTGCGCGAGTATGCTGCGTTCTATGCTGAGACCTACGGCAACAAGGAGGAAGTAGCTGAGCTGATACCGTTCATGCTCGAGGCATTTCTTGACGGCGATGTTGCTTTTAGGAGAGCAAAGCAGAGATCAAGCGATCGCGACCAAATGTTTAAGGGAGGGGGTGGCTCTACTTCGACGTAGTGTCCCTTTTCCGATGATTGAATGATCGCTTGACGTGTTGTCACTAACCGACCTGGCGAAACGTCTGAAGGCATTCGGCGACTAGGTGCAGCGATCGTCCAAGTCGATCGTGCAACTGCTCCAGTTCATGTTCCGTGGCACCTTCAAGCCGAAGGCTATCTCGGGCAAGCGCACGCGCCACTAGAGCATCGATCGGCTCAGACGTAAGAACCTGGGCCGGTGACTTGGTCCTTACGAATTCGAACGAAGATTCGACTTGGCCGCTCGGAGTTACGACAGCCGATGTGATCACGCTGCTCATGACAACAGCTTCTACTAGTTCAGCAGGCAGATTAATCGTGCATAAGACAGCTCCGGTTTCTCTGCACCTGTAGCCGGCTAGGTAGCCTATCGCTCCGAAACTTCCGGGAGAATGGCCGCAGGATTCCAGGAACGGCTCTAAGATGATTGCCTCGTAGTTGCCCATGACGGTAGCTCCAAATTCTCCGGTCTCCTTCATTATGTAACTTAAAAGCGGTCGCCTTAAAGGCGTCAATACGCAGGATGTGTGTCGGTGAAGCTGACGCACAAAGGACCGCTGCGAGACGTATTGGCGAAGAACATGCGACGCCTGAGGGCAGCGCGTGGGCTTAGTCAGGAGGCGCTTGCCTACGAATGCGGCATTAACCGAACCTACCTCAGCGGAGTCGAGCGTTCAGAGCGGAACGTGTCCATCGATAATATCGCCCGAATTGCCGTAGGGCTTGGAGTTGAGCCATGGCGGCTTCTGAAGGACGATTGAGGCGCGCACGTTGCCGTCGTGGTGTTCGGTTCAGCTAAAGCGAGTTGCCTTATTCAGTTGGACCACGTTTGATCAAGTTTCCCCTAGACCCTATGTTCGGCCTCCTGAGGTGACGGGCGGCCCGCCCCGCGGCAAGCTCCTATCGAGGGTTGCGCCGGATGGTCCGG
>NZ_JCAMOQ010000075.1:0-28234 GCF_059512365.1 Bradyrhizobium sp. Ses1 | reverse complement strand
GTAGCGCCGCGTCAAAGCAGACTTCAGTTCCTTGCGCGTCGCCATGCTCAATCGCCCCATCGTTGCCCCTGCGCTCCGTTGCCATTGGGGAGCAATCTACGCGAGGCAACAGCTCAGGATTCAGGAGCATTTCTGACGACGCAATGCGAAGTCTCACCTTGATCGCCGCCGCCCAGTGGCTGTACCGCTGCCGCATCCAACTCGCTGCTATTCTTAAGGAGATTAGATCATCATGCCCATGGAGACTCCTGCGAGCGGACGCCACACACTCAGGTAAGTTAGGGCGTGTACTCATCTGTGGACGTCCCGCGAGATATAGTACGCATCCGGCCAGCACCCCGGGCAGGCGCACCGGTCTGCCGCGGCGCTCAGGCAGCAGCCGCTTTGGACTGTTGGGTCGCCTTCCAATTCCACGGGAGCAGGTCGGCGACTCTGTTGACCGCGTGATCTGGAAGCCTGGCCAGTACGTCAGCGAGCCAGGCTTGCGGATCAACGTCGTTCATCTTGCAGGTTTATGCCGCCCGCCAAACTATGCCGAACGGGTCCAGTATGGCGCGTCGTTGTCACGGTGGCGATCGTTGATCGCGTGCACGGCAGCCCCATTCCATTCGGCATAGTTTGGTCGTTCAGAGCGCAAGGCGAGCAGGCGGTCGTTCGGCTGGAAGCGGGTTCGCTTGCCGCGCTCGTACGGCTTGAGCTTCGCCAGGGCAGCTTCCTTGAGGGCGAGATGGGCGTCCAGGTACGTCTGCGTCGTCTCGACCGATTCATGACCGAGCCACAGCGCGATCACGGAGCAGTCGACGCCGGCTTGCAGCAGTTCCATCGCAGCGCTGTGCCTCAGCACGTGCGGTGACACGCTCTTGGCCTTCAAAGACGGGCAACTCTTGTGAGCGACACGAACATGCTTTCCCAGCAGCGACTGGACGCTGTCGGCACTGAGCCGGCCCCCCCGTGCACGTTGGGGAACAACGCTGTTGCTCCTTTCCGCAACGGTTCCTTGAGCCATGCCTGGAGCGCACACCGAGCAAGTGTGGTCAGCGGAGTGGTCCGCTCCTTCCGCCCTTTACCGACGCATCGTACGTGTGCGCCAGCCCCGAGGTGGACGGCATCCCGGTCAAGGCCAGTCAGCTCTGAGAGGCGTAAGCCCGTCTGGGCCGCGACCAGCAGCAAGGTGTGATCGCGGCGGCCAAGCCACGTCGTTCGATCGGGCGCGGCGAGAACCGCCTCGATCTCGGGGCGCGTCAGGAAGTGCACCTGTCGCTTGTCGTGGCGCTTGCTCGGTATGGCGAGCACGCGCTGGATCAGCGCACTGTGTGCCGGTTCCTCGAAGGACACAAACCTGAAGAAGGATCGGATGGCGGTTAGACGCAGGTTACGCGTCTTCGCGCTGGCGCCGCGCTTTACCTCGAGATCGGTGAGGAACGCGCCGATGAACGTTGCATCCAGCTGGGCGAGCGTCAGGGCCGATGGGGACTTCCGCAGCCGCACCTGTGCGAACATGAACAGCAGCCGGAACGTGTCCCTATAGGAGGCGATCGTGTTGCCGCTAACATTGCGCTGGCGCATGAGGCACTCGGTGAAGAAGCGCTCGATCAACGTGGCAACATTGCAGGCGGGCTTCATGGCGTCACCTCCCACCGCCGATCGAGACGCCGCGCCGCTTCTTCCATCAACTCGGGGCAGGCCGAGAGATACCAGTAAGTATCGCGCACGCAAGCGTGGCCGAGGTAAGTGGAGAGCACTGGGAGTTGTTGTTCGACGTCCTTGCCCTCGCGATACCAGTCGAGCAGCGTCCGGATGGCGAAGCGATGACGGAAGTCGTGCACGCGTGGCCCGGTACGATCACCTGGGCGCCGCAACCCGATCTCTCTGGACAGTCGCCAGAAGACGCGATGAACGTACTGGTGCAGCAAGCGGCCTCCCTGTTCGGCAACGAAGAAGGTCGAGCCGCAGCGTGATCCGAGCAGCGCATCGCGCCGGTGGGCGTAGTCGCGCAGAACGGTTCTCGTCGTCGGATGCAATGGCACGAGCCGCGACTTGCCGAACTTGGTCAGCCGGACCGTCAGCACGCCGGCGCCGAGGTCGACGTCATCACGCTTCAGGCCCATCGCCTCGGATATACGCATGCCCGTCACCGCGATCAGCCCGAACAAGGTATGGTAGGTCCATCGGCGCAGCCCGTCCGCTTGCGGCAGAGCCAGCGCTGCCGTCAGCAACGCATTGATCTCCGCGTCGCTGTAGACATCGGGCTTGGCGCGCTTCCATCCGGGCAGCATGCCGACGGGCGGCACCCCCGTTCTCGGATCGAAGTTGGCGACATGGCGCGCGAACCCGCGCACGTCGCTCAATCGCAGCGCCCAGGATGCATGACGATCGGGCGGCAGCGTTGCCCATTCCATTGCCAGCTTCGTCGTGATGATCTTTGCTTTGCGCTTCTCCGTGAAGGCGACGAAGTCGGCGAGCCGACGGGTCTGGTGCTCGTACTTGTATCCAAGTCCCTTGCGCATGCTCAGGTACTTATCGAGTGCAGAGCGCAGATTGGTCATTGCGCGCCTCCCGGCCAGGGCAGGCTCAATGTTCTCAGCGCATCGAGATCGACCTTCGCGTAAATCCGGGTGGTGTCGTGGTTCTCGTGCCGCAGCAACTGTCCGATCTCCGACAAGGTCGCGCCAGATCGGAGAAGCTCGGTAGCGAGACTGTGTCGGAAGATATGGGCGCCGCGGTGTGCGCAACCTTCGATTCCAACGCGATCGAGGGCAGCCTTGGCGATCATGGTGATCGCACATCCGGAAGCAAAGCCGATGTGTGGCGCGAGTGTGCGGACGAACAACCGTCGGCACGACGACTTTGGGCGGCCATTGCGCAGATATGCAACAATGGCCGCGCCAACGTCTGGCGGTATCGGCATCCGTGCACGCTGTCGGCCCTTGGCGCGAACGAGTAACCGCAGTGATCCCATTTGCTTCAGTCCTTATCTACCGTGCCCGCAACCGGGTCGAATGGTTCTTTAATCGAATTAAGCAATGTCGTCGAGGAGCGACGCGCTACGACAGGCTTGCCGCCAACTACCTCGCGTTCGTCCAACTTGGATCAATCAGGCTATGGCTGCGCGCAAATGAGTCCACGGCCTCGCATTCAAATGCCAGCGTTGCTGCCGCCGAGAATTCAAATGAGATTGTGGCGAATTGCCTTCACGATGGCCTGGGTGCGGCCCGTCGTACCCAGCTTGCGCATCACGTTCTTAAGATGGAAATTGACTGTATTCTCGCTGACCTTCAGTATCTTCCCAATTTCCCAAGACGATTTTCCCTCTGCCACCCAGCGCAGGCAGTCTTTTTCGCGCTCAGACAGGCTAACTTTCCCGTTGCAGCTGCTATCCGAAGGCCGCTCGATCTCCCCAAACGCGACGTGAAAGTGCCAGGCCAGTGTGCTGAGGTGACTCATGCGATACTGCGGTTCGGCGTCGTCGAAAGGTGATGCAAAGGATACCACAGATACTCGGCCCAATGGTCCAAACAATGGCACGCTCATACCATGCTTCAGACCCGCCTCTCTAGCCTCGTCTAACACGCGCTGCTCGCCGGATTGCAGTTCATATTGTTTGGCGAGTTCGTCCCACAGAAACGGCCCCGGAAGCATTGGTGTCCGCCGGACCACCGGGTCGATGACCTGGTAGTTGCGTTCAAAATAACGGTCGCACCAGTCAGCCGGGAAGTTCACGGTCACTGCGGGTGGCAGATACTCCGGTAGACGAGGCGGCTCCGCGAAGGTGAGTGCTCCATAAGCGACTTCACTGAAGCCCTCATCGCTCGCACAGCTCACAAGAAGATCGAACAGCGATTTAGTGGAGCGCGTTCGCTGCGCGCATTCGATGAAGCTGAATAAGTCCATGTGGCGCCTCACAAGGGCCCCGCCAAGACGCGGTATTGCGCCGTTCGATTGAGCGTGTTTAGGCGGACTGTAGTTTATTTCCGCCCAGCGAACCCTTGCTCCGGGACTTCATGCAGCCTGAACATTCGCGCGCTGCGGCAAACGCCATTTTCGAATTCGTTGACCTGTCGCATCAGGCGCTGAGAAGAGACAGCGTCAACCGAAACCGCGGGTACGCCGATCAGCAGCGGACGTGCAACAGGCACCTACACGCGAACAGGACCCATAACTGTCAGCGGATGGCTCCATCTTATGTCGGCCGGAGGTTCGCCGACCACGCGGTAGTCGCCGCATTCGACGCAGCCATCGAGGGTGGTCGACACATCGCGCTCTGGCTTCGGCTCCTAACCACACGCGGAGGCCGGCCTTCACGAGCAACAGCAGCTGCGGCGAGGGCATTGGCCGCGCGCACCACGATAACGGGACGATCGAGATCGGTGAGATGGCTGTTATAGATCAGGTTCTCCACGAGGCATTGTGAGAATTTGACATTCATGTTTCAGTCTCCGTAGTTGGTGTCCACGATTGGAGCGCAAGGCTTCAGTCTGTTGTTTAGGCATGATCTCTTTCGAAACCCGGTGAGCACCTTTTCCGGATGGTGCGGATTGCTGGCAGCTAGTGTACCGCCTCTGGCGAAGACGCGATGAGTGACCGCAGGATGCGGTCGGCGCCGAAGGTCCTTAGATTCGGCGGCATCTGGAGCGCCAAAGTGAGGACGTGAGCTCGCCGCCGAACTCCTCTGTTAGCTCCGGCACTGCGCGCAGCGCGAACAGATCGTGGGGGTTGACAATGGTCGGCCTCCCGCTGGTGCATGGCGTTGTTGGCGACGGGCGCACGCGCACCTGCGCGAAGTCGAAAAGCTGCTTGATGCAGACGATATCGTGCATGCGGCACTCCATAAGTTCCCGGCACCTCGGAGGAGAACAGCAAGCCTCATACCAGTTGCGGCGCTCGCGAGAATCAGGCGTGAAGACAAACGACTGAGAGAACTGGCGACTGCTGCTTTGCGTTCGGCCATCGAAGCAATTGCGACATACGTTGGAAATGCGACGCCGCCGATTGCAGCAGCTACGACATGAGTTGATATAAATCAAGAAAGCGCGGCCAGGACGCGTCTTGTTCGCCTTCCCTGGACGATGGTTTGCATCGCCAGGAGCAAGTCGAGGCATTGGATCGCACTCGAGCCCGCGCAGAGCAAGGAGTGCTGAGTTGATGAGGTTTTCCGACTATCGAACGCGTGCGTTCTGAATTTCCGCTGAGATTGAACATCTTGTGATTGTAAGCCTTAGCCCCGACTGCCGCGGCATCTTATAGCGGACTTTCAACTATTTGCGATCCGGTCAACTACCAACGCTAGCAATTGCACGAGATGACAGAAGCGTGTCACCTATCGGTTGAGCTGCGGGATTGCCTGAGCGGTTTGCCTCGATACAAGAACTGGGTCAAGCAGGCCCTGAATGTCCGGCCGGTCGAACGCACCTGCAAGGAGTGGCATGCAAGATCAATCACAATCTTTTCTCGCCAAGGGTCCTGACCGATGGGCTGACTCCTCACTTGCAGAAATGCTGCGCACTGAGATCTGCTCCAACCGCGACCTCACCTTCGTCATGGAAGCTCATGATGCGCTCTCCGGCGCGATCGCCAAGCGCGCAGGCTTTAAAGGTCTGTGGGCGTCTGGCCTGTCAATTGCCTGCTCTCTTGGCTATCGCGATGCCAACGAAGCGTCATGGAGCCAAATCGTCGACGTGGTTGAGCGCATAGTGGACTCGACCGAGCTGCCTGTGCTCGTTGACGGCGATGGCGGTTTCGGGAATTTCAATAATGCGCGCCTCCTGGCACGCAAACTCCGTCAGCGTGGCGCAGCCGGGGTTGCGCTAGAGGACAGCTGTTTTCCGAAGATGAATTCATTTGTTGGCGATCGGCATCCCCTCGCCGATATCGAGGAATTCTCCGGCCGGCTGCGGGCAGTGAAAGATACAGTCGCGGACGACTTGGTCCTCGTGGCACGGATCGAAGCGCTGATCGCCGGCCATGGAATGGACGAAGCAATTTTACGCGCTAGCGCTTACGCGGCCGCGGGAGCCGACGCGATCCTCATTCACTCGCGCAAGAGCACCGCGGACGAGATCCTCTCGTTCGCGAATTCCTGGCAGAACTGCCTGCCTGTCGTAATCGTTCCAACGAAGTACTATCGAACACCGGTCTCTACATATCGTGATGCCGGCATCTCCACAGTGATCTGGGCCAACCACTCCATGCGAGCTGCAATAGCGGCAATGCGGCACGTCTGCGGGCGCATCATCGCTGAGGAAGGCATTGCCGGCATCGAGCCAGATATCGCAACGCTCGACGAGGTCTTCGATCTGCTGAGATACGACGAGCTCGCCCGTGCGGAAGCGCGATATCTCCACCCCGCTGACCTACGGAACTAACTTCTCCGCCACATAACAACATACTCGTTCTCGACGGACTCCTACCATGCATTGTCTTCCCTTTCGTCAGGCTCCACTGCAATCTCGAACGAACCATTTGTTGGCTCTTTCGGAGGACGACCTGCGAGGACCATGATTTGTCTCGTTATCGTGGGGTCGCGTTTCCAAGGACTTCGGTAGACCTCGCGCTGCAGCGGCAACCATAAGCGACATTTGGATCGACGGAGAGCGCTCATGCTGGCGCAACGGACAGACTTGTTCAAATCGTCGGGCACCGCCGCGGCGAGGGCCGCAGCCAAAGCAGCTGCGGCCCTCGGCGAGGACATCATCGATCTGACCGCCGGAGAGATCTGGAGCGATCTGGCTCCAACGATTCGCGAGGGCGCCATCGTGGCGATTAATCGCAACCTCAACCGCTACACCGACACGATCGGTCTGATGGAATTGCGCGATGCGCTTGCTCACGAGGTTTCAGCTCAGACCGCTCAACCCTGGTCGGCAGACGAAATCGCGGTAACAAGCGGCGCCAAACAGGCGCTCTTCAATGCGGCCATGGTTCTTCTGAATCCCGGGGACGAAGTGCTGATCCCGGCGCCCTACTGGACTACCTTCCCGGCCCAGATCGTCGTTGCTGGCGGCACGCCAGTGTTTATTGAGACCCGGCACAATAGCTATGTGCCGAGGCTTGCGGACCTGGCTGCGGGCGTTACTTCAAAAGCCAAGGCGATCGTGGTCAACACGCCGAACAATCCGACCGGCGCGATCTACGACCGCGACCTTCTTGCTGGCATTGCCCAACTCGCAATCGACCGGAATCTCTGGATCATCTTCGATGAATGCTACGGGACTTTCGCCCATGCTCCACATACCCATCATCCGATCGTCTCGGTGGCGCCCCAGGCGCGCGATCGTACTTTGATCGTCAATTCCTTTTCCAAGTCGTTGGCCCTGACCGGCTGGCGGATTGGCTATCTCGCGGGCCCCAAGGCGGTCATCGACGCGGTTAAGGCGCTACAGAGCCATACAACCTCTAATCCGAATGTCATTGCGCAGCATGCGCTGCTCCATCATCTGGAGCGCGGCGATGTTGCCTTCCAACTGAAACTGCACCGCCACGTTGGCAACGCGCGGACACTTGGGCTCTCGATTCTTTCAACGCTGACATCGGTACCCCCACCTGCCGCCCAAGGGGGATTTTACTTCTATCTCGATCTCAGCGAATTGCAGCGGCGCGCCAAGGCCCATGGTCGCGAACTCGGCGCCGATGGCGTCGTTAAAACGTTGCTAATGGACGCTGGTGTCGCGGCAGTTTCAGGCACAGCCTTTGGCGATCCCGCCGGTGTTCGACTCTCGTACGGCATCGATCTCGATTTACTCGACAAAGGCTTGCGGCGTCTCACCGCAACGCTGAACACGTGGAACTGAATTCTCGGCTCAGCAGGTGCCTGGAATTGAAGAGGTTACATCATGCCTGACATTCCAAACCACGCCATCATCCTTGCAGCGGAGGTTGGCTTCTGCCTGCGGCTTCTGAACGAGACGAAGTCCAACCCGCTAAACGAAGTGCGTCGCACGCCGATCTCGCACAACGCCCTCGGCAAGCTCGCCGCTCTTGGATTTGCTAAACGACCATCGTCGGCGGCTATCGAAAGGACGATATCATGATGTCCTGCGCGACACATTCAACTGAAAGACTCGAGGCCGGTTTCAGCCGACTCGTGGAATTTCTCAACTCCCGGAACCGACGGCGCGAAATCGCGCAACGATGAAGGGGTTGAAATGACTACCAATCCTCCCAAGAAAGCCGTCATTCTTGCCGCCGGCTGCGGCTCTCGCCTGCGACCGCTGACAGATCTGCGCCCGAAGCCCCTGGTCGAGGTCAATGGTACACCGATCCTCCACAATGCCCTGCGAAACTTGGAGGCGGTCGGCGTCGAAGAGGCGACGATCGTTGTCGGCTATCGCAAGGATGCCATTCAATATGCCTGCGGGAGCTGCTTCGGCGGGGTTAAGATCAACTATGTCGAGTCAACTGTGTTCGACCGGACTGGTAGCGCCTATTCACTGTGGCTGGCGCGTGATGCACTTCTTTCTGGAGACTGCTATCTCTTGGAAGGTGACGTCTTCTTTGAGGAGAACGCGCTGCGCTGTTTGAACTTTACCGGCGCCGTCGATGTTGCCGCAGTTGCACCATTTGACTCGCGCATGCAAGGGTCCGCCGTAACACTTTCAGAGAATGGATTTATTTCTTCGTTCCGGATGAAGCAGACGGCAGCGGACCTTAAGCGCGACGGCCCGGTTCTTTTCAAGACAATGAATATACTGCGGTTCAATTCCGTTACGTTGAATGAGACCATTGTCCCTTCGCTGGATCAGATCATCCGTTCAGGTGCCGCACAGGCGTACACCGAGGAACTTCTCGCCTATCTCGTCGGAACACGCGGGCTACGGCTTGCCGCCGCGCGTTGTGACGATCTCCGCTGGTATGAGATCGACACCACGGAGGATTTGCGAATTGCTGAAAGCATTTTCGCAACTGCATCGGCCCCCTCACCGGGCCCGCTTGTTTGAGCGTCGAGCTGTTTGATGAGGTCGGTTCCGATGTTCCGCCAGCTTCTCGATCCTGCCAACGCCGTGACTGCAACAGGTCTTGTGCTCTCGGTCATCGCTACCAACTTTGCAATCGCCGGCCTTCCGGAGATCGGGGTGGCCATCGCGCTCTGGGCGTTGCTGGCCGATCACCTTGACGGCATCGTGGCCCAGCGCACGCAAGGCCGCCCGACAGCGACAGGACAGATCGGCAAGAATCTTGATTCTTTTGCCGATTTGGTGAGCGCCGGTGTTTTTCCAGCTGTAACGTCGATAATTTTAGGCCATGGCTCAACGATTTCCGTTGCCGCAGGAGCCATCCTCGTTGTGGCCAGTGCGTTGCGACTAAGCTATTTTAACGTATTCGGATCTCCCGGCGGCTGGTTCATCGGCGTGCCGACCACCTACGCGGTACCGGTCACGGCAATCATATTCTTGCTCCGTCCGATTATTCCCGAGGCGGTCTTCCCGAATCTATTCGCATTCGTCCTCATCGTACTTGCGGTGCTGCATATTGCCCCCGTCCGAGTGCCGAAGACGGCTGGCACGATGTATCTCGTCGTCACCGCGTTTTGTGTGGGGACGTCCATTATACTTGCAACAAGGGCCTGGCATGAGTACGCGACTTGAATTCGTCAAAGCAAGCGGTCGATCCGAACAAGGCCACATCCGCGGCTCGATCTACCGAGAACTCGGCGTTGAGCCATTCATCCAATACGCAGGTGTCCGCACGATTTATGGAGCGCGCAATCCGAGCGACGAGGTCATCGCCGCAATGGCTGCCAAGGCTTTTGTCGACATGGATGAACTCGCTGAAGCCGCAGGCCGAAGGATGGCCGAACTCACCGGCACCGAATGGGGGTCATCACCGCCAGAACTGCAGCCGCGCTAGCGTTAACCACTAAATCTGAAACGAGTGAGAAAGACCTGGATCGTAAGTGATGATACCCACAAAATCACAGAATTTACACCATCAATGGGCCGATTATACGTCGATCGCGACTGAGTATCACATTTACCCAAACTACGCCGATTGGTTGGTTCGGGCGCTCGGCCTGGTTGTCCCTTGCATCCAGAGTACTCGAGTCGCCGATATCGGCGCCGGATCTGGAAAGCTCACCGAGATGCTTGGAGAGCTCGGCGCATCCGGTTTCGCGATCGAGCCTAATGATGCAATGCGCACTGAAGGCGAAAGACTAACAAGAGCGAAGGGCTTTGATTTCACTTGGAAAAAGGGAACAGCCGAAGACACTCGCTTGGACGACGCCTCCGTCGATTGGGTCTGCCTTGGTAGCTCCCTGCATTGGGCTGATACAACGCGCGCGCTCTCCGAGGCGCATCGCATTTTGAGACCCGGGGGATCCTTATCCGTCTTATGGGATCTGCGCGATGAAGAACGTGACCCGTATTTTCGCGCGATCGAGGCGATCATTCACGAGATACGGCCCGGCCTAGGACGAGCGCCAACCATTATCCGGAAGTTGATGCTGGATCTGGACCAAGTCTTTGAGCGGCATGAGTTCAGGGATTGCATAAGGCTCGAGGCTGCGCATCGACGATGGTACACCCCAGAGGATTATGTCCGCGCATGGCGAACTGTGCGTGATCTTGCCGCGCAGACGACGCAAGACGAGTACAACATGATCATGAACAGTATACATGATCTTGTTAAAGCCGAGACGATGGTGCCGATGAACATGAGAACTTTCTGTTTTACTTCTCGGGTCGCTTCTTGACCAGTCATAACTGAGACTTCTGTCACGCGAGGGACGACGCTGCGCTACCGTCGGAACGTTCGGAGGATGAGATGGATAATTCACAAGCCACTGTGGAGTTGGTACGCGCCACCCCGCCGCTGCTGACAGCGGTCTCGAATATCTTGCGTGAATCCCTTCGTGAGATTTCTCGCGACGAAAGGACCGGCGCAGCCTTTCAAAATCACCGGTTTGCAGGCGAACTCGCAGATAGGGAAGCAGGCGCAATCTGGTGCGAAAGACGATTGGGCACTGCGATTGACCCAAGTAGGGTGGTCGTGACCAACGGGACGCAGAACAGTCTGTTTATGCTTATCGCCTCCTTAGTGCCCCCCGGTCGCGTCCTGCTAACGGAAGCGTTGAGCTATCCATTAATTGGAACACTTTGCAATCTGGTAGGCGCGAGGGCGAAGTCTATAAAGCTTGATGAACTTGGTGTGGTCCCCGAAGACTTCGAGCGATGTTGCGAGAAATACCACCCGACGGCGGCGTATCTGATACCGACCGTTCAGAACCCAACTGCAACAATACTGCCCAACGGCCGACGGAACGAAATTGTATCGATTGCCCGAAAGCATGGAGTAGCCATTATTGAGGATGACGCACAGGCATTCCTACCGCCAAGCGCGGATGCGCCGATAGCGTCGCTGGCGCCAGATATTACCTGGTATGTACTTACTTTGTCGAAATCTACTTCCATCGGGCTGAGAGTTGGCTACTTCGTCGCGCCGGATTTACGCCAATTGGAAAAGCTGTATGCGCGGTTCAAGAAGATGTCGATGTGGTTTTCGTCGCCGATTTCTGCCATCCTCGCGACGCGTTGGATTACTGATGGAACCGCTAATCGTATCTTGGCTGAAATTCGAGGCGAAATGGCGGAGCGCCACAAGATACTAAAGGACGAGCTCAGCAACGTCTCGTATCAAGCAAGCCCAAATAGCCTGCACGTCTGGGTTACCGGGGCATCTGGATTGCACAATACTGCGGCCATCGCCGAGCTGGCAAGCCAGCGAGGCGTAGTCGTTCGCGGATGGAAAGAATTTCAAGTTGCTGACCGCGGCGGTCCACTAGGTGCTCGAGTTTCCTTGACAGCTGGCGACCGAGAGGCGCTGCGAAGTGGACTTCGCAGATTGAATGCCGGTCTAGGCACGCAGTGTTAGAGAGATGGCCAGCGCAGAACCGGCAGACGTATCTTCGAGGAAGAGAGCGAATGATTAACAGCTTTTCCAATTGAGCGCGATCCAGGAGTCGCTCCCGGTAGAGCTCTGGCTCCGCGTTTGGGAATTTAGTCTGGGCTGTGGTAATCTTTCGATTTGAGAGGTCAGGCATCTGCCAGCTTCGCAAAACTCGAACGTGTATTGGAGCACTTCAAAACGGACAAGCGGTATCTCCTATCTGCGCATGTCCAGCTCTCAAATCTCGACGATAAGAAGGACTTCGACATAGAATGGAAAAACTGGGTTGGTGATAGTCCGGATCACCGGCCGCAGCGCGCGTGTGTTGGTGCGACCTTGTCGCCAGGTACTCTCGTTGAGATCTCGGTTGTCGCTGCAAAAGCTCGTTTGAGGCACTTACCCGAGAAACCTGCGTTCTCTTCCTTGATTGTCAAGGACTACCCCCTGACGGCCTATCCGCCCCAACGGCGATGATACGACGGCAGGTGTCCGGCATTGCCATCGTTGCAGCGCGAATTTCGCAATTGCTGTGTAGGCTTTCTAAACCGAGATGCCGTCAGGGCGTGATATCCTAGGCGCCCTGATGTCGGGCACTAAATAGTCGTCTGTTCTTTAATCGCGGGGCACGGTGCCAACCCCAGATAGATGAAAAATGATCCACTGCCGGGTTCATGGCTCTTTCCGCGGTCGTCTCTGCAGGAGCCGCCGCATGATCGCGTTCAAGAGGTGTGCATCTCGAGTGAAGAGCGCGGAAGCCCGCAGGGGTGATCTGTCTACAAAGTGCTGCTGACCGTCCATAATTTGCCAGGGGGTTTTTAACGACAACGACGGGAAACCAGCCCGTCGGTGCTATTGTCCGCGTCAAAGGATCTTCCGGCGCGATCGTTCTGCTGCCGACTTGGATTTCAATTCTGATGACTTTTTTGATGAGATGGAAGACGAGGAGGACCTTTTGTCCCCTGAGGCAAAGAAATTTGCGCACGAACTTATCTCAGCGATCGTCGGTTGGATGGTATTCTTCGGTCCGAAGCCGACTCAACGCCGGAGTCGGCTTGGGCGGGCGATTCGCGCTATGCTTTGTCTAAAGAGCAGGAACTCTGTGCTGAGCTTCTTGACGCCGAGCGAGGAGTAGAGATTGCCCAAAAGCGCAAAGAGGAAGTTCGTACGCGATTGAAGGCGGCTGGCAGCTTGGGTGCTTTGCTATACGAGAAGGGAAAGCGTCTCGAACATCTCATACTTGAAGCTTTGCAGATCCTCGGGTTTCAAGCCACATCTTATAGAGACTCCGAGTCTGAGTTCGAGGTCGTTTTCGAATCGGACGAGGGCCGCCGTTGGCCGAGGCTGAAGGAAAGGACAACAAAGCTATCAACGTCGATAAGCTTCGGCAACTGATGATGAACGTTCAAGAGGACTTGCGGCGAGATGAGGTTTCGTCTCCCGCAAGTGTGTCCTCTTTGGAAACGGATGTCGACTGTCCGCCCCTGAGAGTCGCGAGCCGCAGTTCACGGAGAAATGCATCACGGTAGCGAACGCTTCTAACACCGCGTTGGTAGCCACTTACGATCTGTATCGCTCTGCTCAATACCTGTGTGATCAACCAGATTCAGACTACGCAAAGCGGCTGCAGGCAAGCCATTTTAGCGGGAGTTGGCGTAACCGTCTTGCCCCCTCCTCCTGTTTCGCCGGCTCTCGTGTTGAATGCTCAGGAAGAGGAGGAGGAGGCTAAAGTGAGTTTGTCCTGCCGCGCGTCGACTTCCGCGGCAACGCTCGTACTAAGAGGAAGAAGCCGACTATGTCAACCTTCGACGAGATATTGGACCGCGTTTTTCAACAGATAATTGCCGATAACGTAATGTCGCATGAACAGCTCAGCGAGGCAGCGGCGTCCATCGCGAACGATGTGATGGATCAGCTAGCAGACAGATGCGCAAAGACCTGATACGGCTCGCGTCCGCAACGCTGCGAAAGACTAGACGCGAAACGGCAGGTTTAGAACGACGCAATCTGCAGCGCTGGCGCTGGCCCTTCAACCTCCCTGAGATCATTCTAGAAGTCGCCGCAGAGGTGTATGGTAAATTCAACACCGAATTAGCCCCCTGGCAGTTCAAGAAAAAGATTACCTGTTCGAAGCTCTGACGCTCCTGCATGCGCGCGCGCTCTTGGTCGGGGGCGAGTGCCTATGCCTTTGCTGACGGTGCTCTTAGCCGCTAGCGAACGCTTCACGAACTGAATACGACTGCAGCCTTCTTGCTCAAAAACGACAAGGAGGTAGAGCTGCGGTACCTATTAAGCTTCGAGTTTCAGGCGGTAACGGCCGCGCGTCAAATGAAGCAATACGCCGATCGGTCGAAGATGGACCCGCCCACGGATGATGAAATAGCGGCCTTGGAATCGCGTTGCAGATCGCATGCGGACCGCTTCGGCGAAGACATGCGCTATGAGTATGGTTGGGCGTCCGGCGTGATCGGAAAGAAGGCACCGACCTGCTCGATATCGAGGAGTTCACCGCCTCGATCACTGGCGGCCGCGATTCAAATGGGCTTCCCGACATGCATACGGCGGCCACCGCCCGTTATCGGCGCGTTGCTCGGAACCGCGGAATCGAAAGCACCGGTACTGCTGATTGGGCAAAGCAACTCCGGCATGGTAGACCCTCTCCACATGACCGCGATTTCACGGACACATATTACCGGTCGTTGTTGCTATCGCGACCCGATACCGACCGCATGATCTGCACCAAGGTGTTGATGGGCCTTTCCAACGACGTCGGCCGAGAAGCACTTAAGGTCGACCGCGCGCCACCTTCGACGCAACGCCAAAGGGTCAGCGGTAGCACGTCGCCGGCGACCACAAAAGAGCCGGCCGTCGATATATCTTCGGCTGGCACCTAAATCTCGTGGACTTTCCTCGCTGGACAAAGCGCTGGCGGCTTGCCGCGGACGGCCGCCGGCGCTACACGTCCAACTTCTCCATCTGGCGGCAACGATCACCGCCGATGAGCCGTCAAGCTCTCGGCCGAGATCAAAAGCGCGATGATCGAAGCTGACGCAGCTTAGTCCCGCAGTGGGGTTTCGAAACGCAGGCTGGATGCTTCGAAGCGGTCGCCAAGCCGGCGGCGCTGCCGGTCAACCTGCCCTTCCACCAGTTCGATGACGAGGAGCAACAGGAGTGGGCGCGCAAGTGCTCTTACAAGGTGGGATCGTCGAGCATGGCGGCAATCGCATCTTGAACGCGAGCGCGAATGTTTGGGTGGTCGATCGTCATTTTGTCGAGTGCCGTGAGAACGTTTCGGGCTCGGATCTCTTCACCGAGCTGCTTGACGTGCTTAGGTTGTCTCGTTGCAAGAGCTCGGGGAAATACCAGCTTGTCAATCGCCTCGGTGTCTCGCCGCTCGAGCATGGGCAGGAGATCCCGACTGAACACATACAATAAGGCGGCATCCTCAAGTAAGACCCTGGCGCACAGGGCCGCAGCAAGGGGACGGCCCTCATCGATTTCTTTTACGCCACTCTCGATCAATGAAAGCCCGCGCCGAATGTGGGCCTGAGTATAAATCTCGGTTCACCTGCAGCAGAATTCTAGTCGGGGTGATTCTTCGAAGTCAATGCGGCTAACCTTTCGAACACGGAGGCGCGCAATGGCGGTGTTGGCCGCTTTTGCCCATTCAATTGGCGTACCGGGAGGTACATTTTTGAGATCGAACATTTTCTGTTCCGGACTAACGTTTGCGGCGCGGCTTAAAGCGACTAGATCGGAATTTCGATCGGCACCGGGATGGGTAGACCAATGCTTGTCCGGATCGGCGTGTAAACATCTACTTCCGGGTTAAGCGCTCGGAGCGTGACGATCAGTGCGTACCGGCTCTTGCGATTGCAAATTTCCAAGGATGATCGGTTGCGCCACCATCCATTTACGGGCTTCACGCACAGTGTATCCCGGTCTAGCAGATCGATGGCTGGCCCCGTCCAGACGTCGCAGTGCAGTGACCCCGCGCTGATGCTATCTTCGCCTAGCATCCAATTTGGGTCCGCAGGTTCGAAGGCGGGGCGCCCATGGCCTACGCGCTCTGATACGTTTACCCGCTGCTTGAATCGCGCCACGGTCTCGCGGCGGCGTTGATGGTCGAAACGTAGCCCATGTGACTGGTAGCGCTGCGGGTCAACATTTGCAGACAGCCCGGGGTTGGGATCAACGAAATAGGAGAGTGTTATCTTCAGCTCCACCCGTTCGTTGTTCAACGTTTCCAGCATGCGCGGTGGAATAGGCAGGGTGTAGTAGTGGCACTTGTTGAACCGGCGTCCTGCCCTCGTGAACGGTTGAATTTCCGCCTCCGCGAACAACCCGACGTGATTCGATGCAGAAGCTAACGCGCGCTCGAGACTTGGAACGCCGTACCCAAACCGCCTCACCATCGCATATCGCACACGTTTTGACTGCGTGGAATTCAACTCCTCGAGCATTGCCGGAGTCCATTGGGCGCTGTGCACCATCATAGCTCGTATTGTCTCCGGCCAATAATCCGGATGTTGAGCCTGAATCTGTGCCGCCATACGCGCACCCTGCGCCGCCGCGGCACTAGTCGCGTCAAACGACAGCAACGGCTCTCCGCTAACGTCGTTGCCTGTTGTGAGCAGCGATAGCGAGCCCATCGACAGGCATTCAGTCCGAGCTTGGTTAATCGCACGGTTGCCCGCTTCCAGAACCAGCTCAGGCTTGATGGGCGCCACATTCTGTCGCCACGTAGCGCTCGTCCGGCTGTGCGGGCTCAGCGTCCCCGCAGACGCCATTGCGGTCCAGTTTTCGAATCCTTCGTCGTGTATGTTGACGAGGTCGGTACACCCGCCGATCGTCAGCGCATTCTATGCCTGCGCTGGGTCTTCGATCGGGAAATCATCCTGCTCTTGCAGTCGCGTATAGTCGGTTTCCGGCGGCGTATTGCCCGCCGATAAAATAAACAACCGTTTAGGTCGGTCCGCTTCTGCAACATCCGCGTCGTCGCCGTCGCCTGGCATGCGGCCCATCGCGGCTTGGTCGATAGCCGCGCTCCAACCCGAGGCGGTTGCACCGGTCACGTTTTCATTAGTGACGGCCATACAAAATATGCGCCTGCGCTCGGGAGCCTGGATCTCGGGGAGCGCCACGGCGGCCTGCGTGAGTACGCCATAGCTGCGCGGGTCATTCGCATCAAACTCGTCCGGCGGGAGAAGTTTAACGATTCGAGCCGGTGCCGCAGGCGACGCACCTCGGTGTCACCGAGCGACGCCGTCAAATCGCCATGTAATGCAAGTCCGGCCATTCCTGTGCCGTGTCCGGACTCCTTGTCGTCCTTCCCCCAACGCCTATCAAGCGTGTGCATATCCTGCTCGGCCAGCGCCGGCTCGAGGAGCGCGTGGCCTCGGTTAACGCCCGTGTCCAAAACGCAAACCGAGGGCACATTCGCGCCCGGCCACACCACGCGCTCGGCGAGATCGTCAATCCAATCGTGCTCATCGCCGGAAATGGCATCGGTATAGAAAGAGGCGTTATCACTGGCGCGGCGCAACTCGGCAATGCCGCCCGTTGCGAACAGCATCAGCTCGACAGTTGCCCGCGTACTGTACACTGGGATGACGACAATTTCCGGAAAAAGTAATCGGCGATCGGCAGCCGCCATCCTCACGCCAAGACGCTCCAAAACAGTTTCAACGTCTTCAACGCTGTCACGGTGACACCATAAGCCCCACCAGATCGTATCTTGCGCGCCCCGTGGCAACGCGTCCGGATCGTCAGTCCACGCGCCCGCTAGCCTGAAGTGCCGAAACGCTTCAATCGCCTCCACTTTGGCGCTCTTCGGGGGATTGCCGGTCTGTGGCGACAGATCGCCGGTCAAATAGTCGTTTAGGATTGCAGCCAGCGCCGGCCGCGCCTGATCGGGAACGTAGAGAGCAATCGTGCGCCGCTCGTTGGTTGCATTAAATTTGCTGGCGCCCGCCCGAATACCATCTCTCTTGAGATTGAGCGCTTCGGGATCGGTACCACGCCTCAACTCGACTTCAACGCGCGTGCCTGTAACGGGCGGCAGCCGGTCATCGACAGGCCGCCATTGGTCGGCTATGGCAAGAGCTGCTTCCAGCTCGGCTTGCAGGCGGCGTCCGTGCTCAACGCGGTCGCGCGCGGCAGGGTCGCCGAACGCTCCTTCACTTGAATAATCCTGTTCGGTAGAAAAACGGGCGATGTCAATGTGCGGGAGATTGTAACGTGACGGCATGCCTCATTTGCTTTCCGTATCCAAAAAAGCCGTCCGCATCGCGTGGCGCTCTTGCAAACGGTCAACAATGTCTTCCGTAGAAAGTGACTTGCGTTCATCCAAAATCGCTGTTTTGACAGCGTCATCTGCGGCCCGCACAATTTCAGATTGACTCAGACCTTCGGCAGCGTGGATGATTTGCTTCCACCTTGGAGTCACAGGTTTCATAGGCGCGATATTGGCGCTGATAAGCTGCTTTATCTGCTCCGAGGTTGGCGCGGCGAATTCAAGCACTTGGTCGTATCGTCGCAGGAGCGCTCGGTCGAGGAGCGAGGGGTGGTTCGTCGAACAGACGATAATGCTATCCGTCGAGTTGCCTTCCTCCATGAACTGCAAGAACGAGTTGAGGACGCGACGCATTTCGGCAACGTCGTTCACCGCGGTGCGTTGACCGCCGACTGCGTCAAACTCATCAAACAGATATACACCGCGGCGCTTGGCCGTCTCGTCAAATATCAGCCGGAGCTTGGCGGCGCTCTCGCCCATGTAACGCGTAATCAAACCCTCAAGCCGAATGACGAACAGCGGTAGATGCAACTCGCCTGCCACCGCTTCCGCCGACATCGTCTTGCCGGAGCCGGGCGGGCCAACGAATAAGAGCCGACGGGTTGGCGTCTTGCCGTGCTCGCGCAACCAGTCACGCCGCCTTTGTTGCCGTAGAATGTCGGCAAAGCGCGCCATCAAGCGCTCGTTCAAGACAACGTCCTTGAGCCTATATTTGGGATCACGCATCTCCAGCAGACCTTCGAGGCTGCCGCGTGGAGACGCAAACGGGATAGGCACGGACGCTCCGCGGGACGCTTGTGCGCGTGCTTTCTCAATTTCCTGCCGTAATTCTTCAGCCGTGGTGCGCCGGCCTTGCCGAGCTTCGGCAGCGGCAATCTGCAACGCGATCGAGAAGAACGCGTCGTCGTCTCCTTCGGAGCGGCTTCTCAACAGAGCCAAAATGGCCTTTGCGTTGGACACGGTAAATTCCTTTTGGGCGAGAATCATATACCAGTAAGCCCGTTCGTTCGATAGGGGAGGCCCAACTCAGACGCCAACGTGCCGTTCCGGTATGGTGACGCCCGCTAAGGAGAAGGTTCGTTGGCCGATCGAACGGCCTCAAATCTGAAGGGATTGGGCGCGGGCTGGCACTTCGCACTGTGCGTTGGTGTCACCTTCCGTACGTCAAGAACGGCATAGCGCCTGTCACACCCCCCTGGGACCTCGGTGCATCCACGCCTACAAGCGGACGGCCACCGACAAATGTCGGCCCACGGCGCCGGCGACAGAACCGTCCGGATTGAGCTGTGGAGGTGCATCGTAGTACCCGGCAAGAGCCGCCGTGAGACCGACCTTGCCGACACCACCGAACATACCGGAAAGCGTCTTGTAGTCGTCGCCGGCGCGGTTCGCATTGTCGAGTTCAAGCTGCGCGACAGCGTTCGACCCCTTCTTGAAGCCGCCGATCTGACCGACTTCCTGCGTGTCGCGCGGCTAGCCGCGGCCGATCGAGCCGAACAGGTCACCAAACGAGCGCAGGTTCGCCAGCGCGTCGGCCTGGTTGTTCACGTAGTTGTCTGCGATGGCCGACTTCTTGGCGATCTCACGCTTGACAAGGTCCGACGAAGCCTGCGGCAGCGGCGCCGTCGTGTATGGCGTGTTCGGCGTCGTCACGGGCGCCTTGAACATATCCGCGAGCCGGGCGCGATCGGCATCGAGCTGCGTGTCGAAATTGGCGTAACGGCCGAGCGAGCGGTCAGTGACGCCTTCGCTTCAGCGTCGAGCGCCGCCTGCCGCGCCCGCTCTGCGCCATGACCTGCGCGCGGGCTGCGTTCACCTCGTCGTTGGCTTTGATGGTGAGAAACATCGAAGCGACCGTCGAAGCGCCGCCCAAGCCTAACCATGTGATTGGTTCCATGCGTCACCATCCGCGGCTAGTTAAAGGATGTGCTCACCGTCACAGCGGTGCCACCATCAACAAATTGTCGAACCTGCAGAGAACGCCGATCGGCGTGCCGTCGAACTGGAAGTCCTCGAGGTCCTTGGCAACGGCAGCTTGGCGATGGTGAGCTGGTACTTGGTCGTCCAGCAACCAGGCGTTTAACTCGTCCAGGTTTTTGAACCGCAGCCGCGGCGTGAAGAAGCGTTCCCGGACCAGCCCAACCTGGTTCTCGACCTGCCCCTTCTCCCAGCCAGAGGCCGGCGTGCAGGCAACCGGGTCGACCAGGTAGTGGCTACACATCTGAAGGAAGCGGCGATTGTAGTGACGATCCTTGCCGACAAAGATCGTCTCCACCGCGGTCTTCACGTTGCCGTAGATGCCGCGGCTGCAGGTGCCCTTGAACAGGGCGAACGCCCGGTCGTGGGCGTCGAACACCATCTCCTGCGTCTCCCGCGGATAAGCCCGCACGAACAGCATGCGGCTGTGACAGAGCCGGACATGGGCGGCCTTCACCATCACCTCGTGCCGCTCAGCAAGACCACCTCCTGACTCCAGTCGAATTGAATCGCGGCGGGTGCGCCATTTTCATAATGGACGATCCGAATTCGTCTGGTTCGTTGGAAGTGTGATTTCGCCCTGCGCTGCTTCGAAGACTGGTCAGGTGAATCAGCCGCTATCATTGCGCCGACTATGCGTGCCTCGTCACGGCGCAAGAGCACGCTGCAGCCGACCGAGGGCCTCGCGGAGTTGACCGGAGCTCACATCGGCGAGTGAGATACGGATGCCCGGTGAATCTGCAGTTGGGGCCAATTGATACTCCGACGCACTCCGAACCAGGACGCCATGGTCCTGCGCTGCCTGCCGCATCTGGTCGCCCGTTCGTGCGGGGTCGAGAATCCAGACATGAAGCCCGTTGCCTATCCTGGACAGGTGGTACGGAAGCATCTGCGCGGCCATCGATTGACGCTGTGCCGCATCCGTCCGGATTTCGTCGAGCAACTTCTCGGCTTGCCCTCCCTCCACAAACCGGGTGGCGACCGCTGCGCTCAAGGTGGAAGCGTACCACAGCGCCGTGGCGTTAAACGGCTCCATCACCTCTGCAAGGCGGTGCGCGTCCGGTGCCACGACATACGCAATGCGGAGGCCTACGAAGGCGCATTTTGACAGACCGGTGATTGTCCATGTGATGTCCGGCGCCACATCACTGAGTGGCGGTGGCGCATGATAAGGGATGAGACCTTGTGCCTCGTCTTCGATGATGGTCACGCCGTGACGGCGCGCAACCTCCGCGACGGCGAGCCGGCGCTCCAGCGGCATGATGCTTGCCGTCGGGTTCTGTGCGGTAGGGATGCAATAAAGCACTTTAGGCGCATGCCGTTGGCACAGTTCATCAAGGGCATCCGGGGAAATGCCGTCATCATCCAGGGGAACGCCCAGCATCTGGAAACCCATGAGTTCCGACGCCTCGCGGATTTGACGGTAGGTCATCTCCTCGGCAAGCACTGTGCTGTCTCGTCCGGCCAGAGCGGCAAGCAGGACGAACAGGATGTTTTGTGTGCCGCTCGCGAGGAAGACCCGCGCCGGATCCAGCGGCAGGCTGTAGCGCTGTCCGAGGAAGGCTGCGGCCGCGCAACGGTCGCGCCACGTGCCGAGCTTGCGATGCTGGCGCAGTTCGTCCGCCGGCAACCACTCTGCGAGCAGAGCCTCAAGGGCTTGTCGAGGAAGCTGGTCGCTTCCAGCGACCAGCGGAGAGGTTACACGTCGGAGGTCAATCTCGACGTTCGCATGCTCATTCACGTCCATATGTCTCACTTCTGCAGGAGTACCGCTGCTTTCGCTACCATGGCCTGGATCGCTTCTTCCGGCGTTGTTTTCAGGGCCGCCAGCTTCTGCAGCTCATCGAGGATCGCTTGATCTAGCTTCGGACCATTGGGACCAGGAAAAGTCGGCCACGCCGTCAGATGATCGATCGTGTTCGCCACGATTCGTTTCGCAGGATCGGCAGCGTAACGCTCGCCGAGGAATGCAGGATCGTTGATCGCCGTTTTATTCAATGGCATGAACCCGGTGAGGCGCCCAACGACCGCCTGCCCCTTGGCGGAGGACGCATACTTCACATAATCCCAGGCCTGACGCTGAGCCACGGCATCGTCAGTCAGCAAGACTGCAGCCATGCCGGAAGGTGGCAACTTGCCGTTCTCGGCCAAGGGCATCGGGACGACGCCGATTTCGAAATGGCCAGCGGCGGATTTCTGGTGTCCTGGCAAACCGCTCGATGTATCGACGAGTATGCCCAGCGTACCAGCCGCAAAGGCCTGGCGTGCCTGTGACCTGGTCATGTCGACACCGCCGCGCAGCTTCGCGATTTGAGTGAAAATCTGTAATGCCGCGAGCCCTTGCGGGGAGTCGAACGCGATCGCCTTTCCGTCGTCACTCAGGATTTTCCCACCCTGGCTAAGGACAAGACCCATAAAGGTCCAACTACCTGGTGAATCGTAGGAGAAGTAGATCCTGCCGCTACGGGCCTGTATCTTTCCGGCAAGTGCGAAAATATCCGGCCAGTTGCGCGGCAGGTTATCGGGATCCCCGCCCGCCTGCTTCACGAGCGCCTTGTTAAACATCACGATCTGGAACGATGTGCCGAGCGGAATGCCGTATGTCTTTCCCTGGCATCTGCCGATGTCGAGGATTTGCGATGACAGGCCCTGGTTCTTCCAATCCGGATCCTGATGGATGAGACCGTCGAACGGCTTAGCGAGCCCGCGTTCAGCCAGAATGCAGATATTGTTGAGACCCTGGTAGGAAAGGTCCTGTTTTGCGCCGATGATCGCGTCGCGCAGCGTGACCTGCAACGCTTCAGTATAGTCCGCGGCGACGGTGAACTTCACCTGCTCGCCAGTGTGGGTAGCGGCAATCTCCGCGGCGAAGGCCTCGTGGACGGGCTTCATGAGTTGCGGATCGCTATAGAGCACCGAAAGATCGCGCGCCGATGCCGTGTTAGCGACGAACAGACCGCAGACCAGACTCAGGGAAGCCATACAAAGGGATCGATATCGGTATTTCATGATAGTTCAACACCTCGCACGACGCTTCCTGCGGTGAGGTGGGTGTCAGCGAGAAGAACAATTTTCATATGAGCCGCCCGTTTGTTTGAGCCGTATCTTTCTTGTGATTGACCATTTACGTTATGAAAACGTTAGGCGACCGGCTGCTCATTCTTGCCAAGACAGCACTTTGGTCTGTTCCCTGCCAGGTTGACAGATCATCCAACGTGATTGCGTCGTTCCCGTCAGTCCCGACGATTGTCACCTCTTCGCCGTTTTGCAGAGCTGGCAAACGGGACAGATCGATAACCGAGAGCTCTGAGTTCACGGCTAGGGCTGGAGCCCTCTCGCCCCTGATAAGAACATATGCTGTCTGACTAGATGCCGGTTGTGCATAACCGTCGCGCCACCCAAACGAGATCATACCGATTGTGCCTGAAAACGGCCGGGCCGCGCGCCCCTGCGTGCCGGTGGTCATTATTCCTACAGTCTTTCCGGGAAAATTCGGATGCACCTGTATGAGTCGCGATTTGACCGCGCGGTGAACGGGGCGCAGGGACGAAAAGTCGGCCAAATCGCGCGGGGCGGATGCCTTTCCGTAGAGCAGACTGCTGATGGCGACAGCCTTGCAGTTGTCCTTGAGCTCCAGAATAACAGCGTTGCTGGCGCGTGCCTGTGTCACGGGAACAGTAAGACCCTCGCGACGTAACGCTTCGACCATGTTGCAGAACTCCGTAGTCCTCTCTTGCGCGAACTCCATGCCCGGAGCGTCTATGAACGGCAGGTGCATATATACTGCCTCCACCAAAACGTTTTCATGCCAGCGATCTCGCGAATCGCGGATTTGGCTTTGGGGAATGGACATCAACTTTGATGTGGACATTCATTTCCTGCCCCCGCCGAGACGGCCCTCGTCAATTCCAAGTTGTGGATGGTGGGAGTCAGACCGTGCCTCAAGTAAAGAGGAATGCCTTCCGGCAAGGCCGCAGCGAACATAATCAGCTGCATATCCGGTAGTGCTGCTCGAACCATAACCGCCTCGTCGAGCGTACCGCAACACAATGCATCGACACGGAGGTCGGAGAGGCGTTTAGCGACTTCAAGAACATCACGGCCGTAAGCACCCGTCTTGATACGTGTGAAACCTGACGTCCGGGCCAACCATACGCCTTACGACGCTTACGTTCTGGTCAAGGGCCATCAGATCGATCTCTACCCAGTTCGGTCGTGTCGGAGAGATCGCAAGATCCGTTTGCATTGAGATCTCCCCTTCGTATTTCATGACTTGTTTCGTTGGCCTCTACCACGTTGGTTCTCCTGCTCAAGCGTTATCGCGTGCGGGGGTGACGATAGTCACGAGCGACCTCCCAGGTGGGGTTGGTCCGAGAACGGCGTGGCGCAAGCGAGGATCGTCTCGACTTTGAAGCGAAAGCCATGCGCCTCATCAATGAGACTAGCAATGTGGGCAACTGTCGCTTCAGCGCCCCGCGCACCGACGAAAAAGAAATGGCCGCCCTGAATCTCCCGGTAGAGCCTCGACGGCAACGTTTCAATGAGCGTGCGCAAGCTCGTCCACTGGTCGGCCCCTAGATTGAGCGGGGCGGCTTCTGCGCGAATGCGCTGGGTGTTGAAGAAATGCCAAGCAGTTCGATCGCCTAGCGCGTGTCTCTCGTCGCCCCGATCAGTGGGCACAATCATCGCGGTCAAGGGAAACTCCGCAAACCGCGTGGCACCCATGTCCTCTTGGGCTTGCTCGAGATCCCAACCCGGCCCCGAAGACGAGTAGCGTTGCGCAGTACCGCGAAGCATAATGGGCGTGTTGCACATATAATCTCGTAAATAGATCTCTTCATCGAGGATTGAGCGACCGTTGTCGTGTCCCTGGTCGGCAAGCCCAGCAAGAAACTTTTGAATGTGGCGATCACGGATTCCGTTGGGCGCTCCGGTGACGGTTCGCGCCCACAGACCTTGCGAAGTTAACGGTTCGCCGCCCGACCCGACCAAAACGAGACCTGGAAGCGGCGGCACGGCGGCGAGCGAGAGAAAGCAGATCGCATCGACACCGTGTCGGACGAGCGCGGCATTCACCGCCGCAACCGAACGCCCGGCCATGCTCCACATGGCGACAGCGACTTGGCGCTCCGGGGTCTCGCGCAGCACGGCCGACGTGATGGCACCGACCCAGTCAGCCCAAGCAGCGATTGTCAGATCCGACACGGCGGCCCCGATCGCGGGATGATCGCTCGGATAGGAAAGTCCGAGTAAACCCATCCTGTGCCGTTCAAGCCAGTAGTCCAGGAAATCGAGGCGGCGGGAACCGGGGTCGCCGTAAGCAATTCGTGCAAGATTCCCACCGCCCGGCAGAAAGACCAAAAGTGGGCGATCGGGGTCTCCAGGTCTAAGATACCGCAGACCTGCGATACCAGCGTGCTCGATGCGCTTCTCTCCGGAGAACAGGGCGGATTGCGTATGGACTTCGAACATATGCGGGATTTACAGTTGTACAGTGGGGTATCTACAACGTTTCTGCGTAGGCTGCAGACGTACCGAACAAGACTGCGGCAAGGGACAAGCCACACATGAGTTGTTTGCGCGCGCTCACAATATTATCTTCCGTTGAGTTTGGAATTTACTTGATGCCGCCTCTGGTCAGCCCCTCAACGAACCACCTTTGGGCAGCGAGAAAAGCGACCATGAGCGGGAGGACGACAAGCGTTGACGCGGCCGTGAGGGGACCGTAGTCTTTGCCGGCCTCCTCGTTCATGAAGAACATGATGCCGAGCGGCGGCGGCATGAGCGACCGGTCTTGTACTGCGATCAAAGGCCAGAACAGGTCATTCCAGTGGCCGACGACCGAGAAGATTGAGAAGGCGATGATCGCCGGCAGCGCCATCGGCACCATGATTGTCCAGACGATGGCGAGCTCCGAGAGACCGTCGAGGCGAGCGGCATGGATCACGTCATCAGGAATGGTCTTGAAGAACTGACGGAACAGGAAAATCCCGAACGGCGAGACGACGTAAGGGAAGACGAGCGCCGCATAGGTGTTGAGGATACCTAACTGGTAGCCGAAGATAAACAGTGGCAGCGAGAGAACTTGGTGCGGTAGCAGTAAACCGATAAGTACCATACCGAAGAGCAGGTCGCGGCCGGGAAACCGCAGCTTGGCGAGCGCATAGGCGCAAGGAGCGCAGACGAGGATCTGCAGCGCTAGGATCAGAGAGCATACGATCAGGCCGTTGCCCATGTAGCGAGGCAGCGGCGCTTGAGTCAGCGCTTTGGTATAGTTCTCGACGCCGTAGAATTGTGCGGGCCAGAAGGAGAAGGACGCGCGGAAGATCTCGCCGGGCGGCTTGATCGACAGCGAGACCATCCATACGATGGGGACGAGAATGAGCGCTCCGGTGACGATCAATACGGCATGTCGAAGAATTGCGGCAGGTCGCCACAGAAAATTGGCGGAGGTGGTGAAGCTCATTGATAGTGCACCTTCCTGTCCATAACGCGGGTCTGGACGAGAGTGAGCGTCACGACGATCGCGAGAAAGACGACGGCAACGGCAGCGCCATATCCGGTGCGCAGATATTCGAAACTTTCCCGATAGAGCGTGTAGAGCAGAACGTCGGAAGCGTGGCCGGGCCCACCTTGGGTAAGCACCCTTACCGTGTCGAAGCACTCGAACGCCCTCAGCGCCACGACGATGACAACGAACATCGACACCGGCCCGAGCATGGGCAAGGTGACAGTGCCTAGCCGATCAAGCCAGAGGTCCGCACCGTCGACGTCGGCGGCATCGTAGAGATCCTTCGGGATGCTTTTGAGGCCAGCGAGAAACAAGACCATCGCGTAGCCGAGGTTCTGCCAAATGCCTATAACTGCCAGCACCGGGAGGGCGGTATTCTCGTCGCGCAGCCAGTTGGCGGTCGGCAGGTCGAGGGCGGCGAGCGTCTGGTTGACGAGGCCGATCGTGGGATGCAGCAGCGCCTCCCAGGCGACCGCCATGGCCGTGAGTGTCGCCATGAAGGGAACGAAGTGGATGGCGCGGTAGAAAGCGCGGCAGGAATTTCGGCTTTCGATCAGGAGCGCTATCAGAAGACCGAGTAAGACAGTGCCCGGCACCACGATGACAACGTACACGGCTGTGTTGACGAGCGAGGCCCTGAATCCCGCGTCGGAGAAGACCTCGCGGAAGTTGGCGAGGCCGACGAAAGACAGGGAGCGCGCGCCGAACTGCCAGTCGGTGAGCGCGATGACGAAGACGCCGATCACCGGCAAGAAGAACAGGACGAACAGAAAGAAGACTGCAGGCCCGGCGAGCGTCCAGGCCACCAGCATTTCAGTAACGATACGCCTGCGCGCCGGCGAGACGGCGGGGAATGGCAAGTTTCGCACGCCATTGGTCGCGGAAGGCTCGTTGGATGCGCCGGATAGAGCAAAAGGCTCGCTCACCGCGAGACCTCCCGGATCGGCGTGACCGACCTCCGGCCGGATTCCACTTGCTGGCGCAAACGCCGCCCATCACGGGCGAAGAGAAGCACGCGGTCCGGTCGGACGCCGACATGTAAGGTCTGACCTGGCGCGATATGAGGCGCCCGTTCCGCGAGGAGCCTTGCGATAAGCGGATGATTGATGCCCGCCAGATCGAGGTGAACAAAGAGATCAGAGCCCATATGCTCGATCAGGCGCACTGAACCGGTCAGCTCGCCCTGCCCACCGTGGTCCGCGAGATGGAAAGCTTCAGGCCGAATGCCGAGGGTAAGATGCGTGCCGGCGAGTGCATGGGCCTCGATCCTGAGCGTCGATCCGGCCACGTCGATCAGGCCGGGTTCGCGCACTACGCCATTGAGCATGTTGATTTTGGGCGACCCAATGAATTCGGCAACGCGCCGGTTGTCGGGATCCGCATAGATGTCCTGCGGCGGAGCGATCTGCAATAACTCGCCGTCGAGCATCACCGCCACCCGGTCTGACAGCGTCATGGCCTCGGCCTGATCATGGGTGACATAAACGAAGGTGCCCCCTAGCCCGCATTTCTCACGGTGTTGAGGCGCATCGGGGCGCGAATCAGCGAAAGTTCTTTTGCGAGAAGGACTTTGC
>NZ_JCAMOQ010000074.1:0-29742 GCF_059512365.1 Bradyrhizobium sp. Ses1 | reverse complement strand
TTGCACCTGCAGCACATGGCCGCTGCTGGCTTCGGCGTGATACTCGCGCCCGAGCACATGCCGCGCCTTCCGACGCTTAAGACCATTCCGCTCGAAGGCGATCCAGTTTCGCGGGAGGTGCGGCTCCTGGCTGTCCAGGGGCGCCGCTACTCCCCGGCGCTGGACGCTTTCGTCAAGGTCGCGCGGCTTCGCGACTGGTCGGTCGAAGTCCCCGACCGGGGCGTGCCGCACGCAACGCTCCCGGAGGTGGCGAGGGCGCCCACATGACCACGACACGCGCGCCGGCGGCCAACCGTTTCCAGCCAATCGATCCTCAGCCTGATGACCACCCACCGATGCTAAACCAGACCGACAAGACACTCGCCCGGGTTCGCACAGAGCTGCTGACCACGTTCAGCGCCGCGGACTGGGAGGCATACAACCACCTCGTAGCCAGGCTCCGCGATACAGACGTGGCATCCCACGCGTTGAAGGTCGGAGACGACGCGCCGGACTTCCTCCTGCCGGACGCCGACGGCCGTCTCCACTCCTCCGAACAGCTGCGCCGCAACGGACCCCTCGTCCTGAGCTTCTTCCGAGGCGGCTGGTGTCCGTTCTGCACGGCTGAGCTCTGCGCCCTCCAGGCCGCGAAGGATGAGTTCGAGAGCATCGGCGCGACCCTCGCAGTCGTGACACCCGAGACGAGAGACTTCCCGCGGCAGCTCAAGCGGGGCCTGGGCTTGGACCTGAAGGTGCTCTCGGACGTCGACTATGGCGTTGCCATGTCGTACGGCGTGCTGTTCCGGGTGCCCGACGAGATCAAGGCGCACTATTCCGGGCTAGGGTTCGACTTCGGCGCGCGGCATGGGTCACCGGTGTGGATGTTGCCCATTCCCGCGACCTACGTGATCGACGCAGAAGGTCGTATCCGCAGCGCGTTCGTCGAGCCCGACTTCACGATACGGAAGGAGCCGGCGCAAATCCTGGCCTCGCTGCGCCAGGCCGCTTCCACGTTCAAGTGAGGGAGGCCGAAGGTGGAAAACGACATCCGGGACAATGCGGCAATGACGCGGTTTGAAATGTCCCTCGGCGACGGCGCGCTCGCAGTCGCCGACTACAAGATCGAAGACGGTCGCGTCGTTCTGCTCCACACGGAGGTGCCACAAAAGCTATCCGGCCTAGGGTACGGATCGAGGCTGGCGCATGGCGTTTTCGAAGCGTTGCGACGCGACGGGGAAAGAGTGATCGCGAAGTGTCCCTTCATGTCCTCCTACCCGCCCGGCACCCGGAGTACGCCGCATTCCTCGACGGCTGATCGCCGACAGACGGGACGCCGGCGCGCACGGCGCTTTTGGACGGCGATACCTCACGCCTATCGAATGCATGTCCAAAGGGAATTTCTAATTTCGTCGGCTTCGTCCGAGCTTTGGGTCTGCTAGGCCGGCCGAGCGCACGCGGTCGGCTCCGCAGCGATTGAAAAAGTGATTGAAGCCGTCGCGCTAAGTCACCGTGCCGTGCGCGAGCAGCAAAGGAGACCCCCATGAAATTATCGAGGACTGTCGGCGTGGCTGTCGCCGTCTCGCCGGTCGCCGGCACTGTGGCAGCGCTCGCGCAGATCAGCGGAACGACTCCCGCCGGCCCGACCGCGAACGTGGCGGACGCCGCCGGGCACCTGCGCGTGCCGACGGACTACCGAACCCTCTACCAAGCGCTCGGGAGCTGGGCGATTGCCGCCGACAGCGGCCAGGGCTCGAAAGAAATCCACGCCGTCTACGGATCCCCGGGGGCGATCGACGCCTACCGGAAGACGGGGCACTTCCCGGACGGCGCCGTGCTGGTGAAGGAAGTCTTCGCGACCTCGCCGAACGACATGACCACCGGCACGATAAGCCACGCCGACAAGCTCAAGGGCTGGTTCGTCATGGTGAGAGACAGCAAGGGAACGCACCCCGGCAACCCGTTGTGGGGTGACGGGTGGGGATGGTCGTGGTTCGACGCTGACAAGCCGTTCAAAACCACCTCAACGGACTACCATTCCGATTGCCAGGGGTGCCACGTGCCGGCCCAGGCCACGGACTGGATTTATGTGAATGGATATCCCGCCCTGCGTAACTAGGCGACAGTATGCCTCGACGCTCTCCTCTTGCCGCGGTTTCGCGGAGGTCATGCCCGCGAGCTGGTGCGGCAAGCCGGAAGATTGAAGAGCCTATTGTGGCCATTCGTTTCGGTGATCGACCTTTCGGGTCCGACCGACGTTCAGAGTACAAACGAGCGCATGGAGTTCGACGTGTCCCTGTCGGTCTATGACATCACGGTCCCTATCATGGTGCACGGACTGAACGTGATGGACGACTATCTCGACCACGCCCAAGCGCTCGAGCGGACCAGGGGATTCGAGCCTGGAAGGATCCTTGGCGAGCGGCTCGCGTCCGACATGCTGACTTTCGGAGAACAGTTTTCCGTAAGCTGCAATAAGGTCGACGCCCACATGGCGAAGCTGATGCAGCGTGACGCGCCAGCACCCCACAACACCCTCATGATGTATTCGGCATTGAAGGGGCGGCTCCTCGAGACGCGCGGCTTCCTGCAAAACGTGCAGCCGGACGAGATTGCCGGCGCGCGCTCCCACACATACGAGCTGACGCCGCCTATCGTGCGCGGGTGGTTCGGCGGCGACGACTACATCCGGCACCTGGTGCTGCCCGACTTCTTCTTCCACATCTCGATTGCGCACGCGATCCTTCGGCACCTCGGAGCGAAGATCGGGAAGCGCGACTATCTCGGCAACCTCAGTCAGCAGAGCGGCGGTGACTACTCATGAGAGGCGGGCGGGGCGCGCGGCACGGCCGGGGCTTTCAAAACAGGAAAGCAAGTCGAGGGGACGCCGATAGTGAGCGAGTTGCGAGAGGTCATTGGCGCGCTGCAAGGCGACGCGGACTTCAAGGCTGGAGATGAGAATTGCGCCGGTTTTCCACGAGACGGTTGGGCGGGACAACGACATGCATATGATAGACGTACTCGCAAGCGGGGTTGCTCACGACTTTAATAATAGATTGCAGACCATGGCCAGCGCCCTTAGCTTGATGCGCGTGCATGTTGCCGCAGGCCGTGCGTCTGACCTCGGTTCTCTCATAGAAGTTGCAGAACGGTCATTAGTTAGCGCCGGCAAGCTCGCGCATCGTCTTATGACGGTTGCGCGTAAACCGGTTCATCAATCGGACAACCTATTTCAACTTAACGATGCTCTTCTTTCAATGAGTGACCTGCTGCGCTGCGTCCTCGGAGAAGGAATCGTGCTGCGCTTGGCTTTATCGGATTCAGAAACTCGGATCCGATGTGATTCTCACCTGCTCGAATGCGCGATCATAAACCTTGTGATGAACAGTCGAGACGCGATGCCCCTGGGAGGTATCATTACAATCGAGACCAGCAAGTCTCACTCGCCCAAAGGCGACGATGGCCAAGAGTATGTTTCCCTATGCGTCACTGATTCTGGATGCGGCATTACCTCCGACATCCTGGAAAAGATATTCGAACCATTCTTTACGACGAAGCCACAAGGCGTTGGAACTGGGCTCGGACTTCCAATGATACACCATTTTGTTGATCAGGCGCGCGGCCACATTGAAGTTCACAGCATGCCGCAACAGGGCACATGCATAAAGCTCTACTTACCGACTGCCGCCGAAAGCTGAGAGTATGCGCAAAGTCGGCGGCCGAAAGGCCGCGTCAGAGATTGCATTCTGATGGGCGGCGTCGAATGTTTAACGGCATCTCAGCGCCGCTGGGCAATGCTCTGCATCTTGCTTGGACTTGGCCTAAGTTCCCTCGGAAGCGCGATCGTGAATATCGCCTTACCCAATATCTCGCGTTCATTCGCTAGTAGTGACGCGGCGACCGTTTGGATCGTGAATGCCTATCAGCTTTCGGCAACAGCCTGCTTGTTGCCCGTCGCAAGTCTGGTCGAGTCACTCGGTCTGAAGCGCGTTTATGCCGCGGGTCTAGCTATTTTTGTTCTCGCGTCGTTAGGTTGCGCTTTCGCTCCAACATTGCCGATGCTGGTGAGTGCGCGCTTGATTCAGGGTGTCGGAGCGGCCGGGGTTGCTGTGGCCGGCATTGCATTTATACGCGTGATCTATCCGCACCGCATGGTCAGTACGGGCCTCGCGTTGGTCGCATTAGCGGTGGCGATACCTGGAGCATTGGGGCCTACCATCGCGGCGACAATACTTGCCGTGGCAAGATGGCCCTGGTTGTTTCTGGTGAATGTGCCATTCGGCCTTGCGGTACCGCTGTTTATTGCCGCTGCACCATCAGACGTTCGGGTTCCTCGTCCCCTCGATTTGATCGGGGCCGCTCTCAATGCGTTGGCGTTCGGGCTTTTCGTCGTCGGTGTCGGTACGTTGGGTATTGGCGATAGGCGCATTGCGATGGGAGAGATCGTCGCAGGTCTTTTCTGTTTCAGCCTCTTCGTTCGACAACAGCTCTAGCACTCTATGCCAATGCTGCCATTCGATCTTTTCCGTATACCTCTGTTTGCACTATCGGCGTGGACATCTGTCTGCTCTTATGCTGCACAAATCCTGGCTTACGTCTCCTTGCCGTTTCTGCTTGAGGCGGGGATGCATCTTTCGGCCGTGGAAACAGGCTTTCTCTTGACGCCCTGGCCGTTGATGACGGCCATCACGGCTCCAATCGCCGGCCGCTTGACAATCCGCTACCCCGCCTCGGTGATTTGCAGCATTGGTTTGGCGTTGTTGGCGGCCGGTTTACTTCTGATGGTCTTCTTGCCGACAACTCCGGCGAAGTGGGATGTCGTTTGGCGCCTCGCCCTTTGCGGTATCGGCTTTGGCCTTTTCCAGACCCCGAACAACACCGCGATGATGACGGCTGGACCCATAGGGCGTAGCGGGGCCGCGAGTGGGATGAATGCCGCGGCTCGCTACGTCGGATGGTCACTTGGTTCCGCCTTGGTCTCACTGATCTTCGGCTTGGGCGGAGATCATGGCGCGGTCTTTTGTCTGGTCGCCGGAACGGCCTTCGCTCTGATGGGAGCCGCTACCAGCAGCGCTCGTCGGTTCAGATAGCGTCAAAATGCCGGACGCCAGCACCTCGTCGAAGGTTGTGTGGCAATGTGTGCGCTGTCCGGGGCATAGGTTTTGGGTACACACAGCGGCCGAGATCACCAACGCCCGCCGCGTGGCGAATGTTTGCCTCCGCTAGAATGGGACTGAATAGGCCTGTCCCTAGCCCCGTTGCAGCAACAGGGCTGTCAGCTCGTTTGGCATGTCGAGCATCACATCATGCCCGCACGCAAACTCCTCTCGCCACCAGCGGCGTTCTCCTGCGAGCTCGTAAAAGCCGTCGAAATAAGGGCTGTCATAGCTCCGCGCCCGGATGTATCCGATGTTCGGAATCGTGTCACAAGCGCCGCTGATCTGCGCCGATGCTTCAAAAGTGGACAATGGCTGCACCGTGCACTGTCGGTCAACCCAATCGGCGTCTGCCGCGTTCACTGCCAAGAACGATGCCGGAGGCGGCGGGACCTTCCAGCCATCGCCGTTCGCCGCGGCGAGTTCTCGGAATCTCTTCCCCTTGTCGGGTACGTAGTCGAAAAGAGTTTTGCCGTTGTTTGGCACAAAGGCATCGAGGTAGATCAACGAGCGAATCCGGTCTGACATCCGGTCGGCGACGTGGCGCACGACAAATCCAGCATAGGAATGTCCGACCAGGACGATGTCGCGCAGTTCTTCCCAAACCATGAGGTTGGTGACATCCGCGATGTGGGTGCCGAGGCTGACCTCAGGGCTCAAGAGGTGCGACGGTTCTCCAAGACCGGTCAGCGTCGGCGTGAACACCCGGTGGCCTTTTGAGGCCAGGAGGCGGCGCACGCGAGTCCAGCACCAACTGCCGTGGAACGCGCCGTGGATCAGAACGTAATCTGTCATTCTTAAGCTTCTCCCGAGCCGCCCGCTATCGCCACGGCCGGCGTCGGGGTTGTTGCAGCTATAAAGGCGCCGCAGATCGAGGTCGCAGCGGCTACGACGAGACCGACCTTGTAACCGGACTCGAAAGACGCGACACCGGCGGCCAGGGCCGCGCCGACAAGTTGCGCAATCCGGCTCGCCGCATTGTTGACGCCGGAGGCGAGCCCTTCGTCCGTCTGGTCAACACTCGACATGACGGACGCGGTAAGCGGCGCCACGAGCACAGCGAAGGACAGGCCAAGCAGCGCCATCGGTACGATCACACCGAGCATCAAGGATTCTTTCTGACCAAGCGCCATCCAGAGGTAGGCCAGTGCGGCACCTGCTGGTCCCGCGATGAGCATGGTCCGCGCGCCAATCTTGTCCGCCAAGCCACCGAAGACATTCGACAAGAGCCCTACGCCGAGCGTGAAGGGCAGAAATGCCAGCCCGGCATCGGTCGACGACAGGGTGCGCCGATCGACGAGCTCAAAAGGTAGCAGGAAGAACATGATCGAAATCCCCGTATAGACCATCAACGTCGCGACGTTCAGTCCGAGGAAAGCGCGGTTCTCTACCAGACGGGGCGGCGTCATCGGGTGTGCGCTTCCGCGCTCCCAGATCGCGTAGACGGCGATCCCGACAATGCCGAGCCCGGCGACGATCGTGAGTGCCGTGGTCGTCCGGGCGGAAGCGCCTGCGGCCGCCCAAGCTTCACTGCGTCCGATTTGGCTAAGCGCCCAGGCAAGCGCGCCGAGCGCCGAAGCGAGGATCGCGGCACCGATCACGTCGAACGGGCGCTGGATGCGGCCATCTTTGGGCGCGAAGACCAGCAGTACTCCCACTGCTACGAGCGCGAGCGGCGGGTTGATCCAGAACACGGATGGCCAGCCAAAGGTCTCGGTCAGCCAGCCGCCCAGGACAGGACCTCCGGCGGTGGTGAGAGCCGATGCCGCGGCCCATATGCCGATCGCCCGGTTCCGCTCCGCGCGCGGGTAGGTGGCGCCGATCAGGGCGAGGCTGGCGGGGGTAACAATCGCCGCGGCCGCTCCCTGCGCGCCGCGGGCAGCGATCAGCCAGGCCGGCGAAGGCGCCAGCGCGCAAGCCGCGGATGCCAGACCAAACAGGACGCAACCGGACGCGAGCATGCGCGCCTTGCCATAAACGTCCGCGAGCGCGCCGCCGATCAATGTCAGCGAGGCGAGCGCCAGCATATACCCGTTGAGTATCCATTGAACGGAGGCGAGGTCCGCTCCGAGGTCAGCGCGCAATCTCGGTAACGCAACGGGCAGCGCTGTCGCATCGATGAATGCCATCGAGGACGCGATCACACAGGCCGTGAGCACCATGCGCCGGCCCCAAGGTGCCGTTTCCTGCCCGAGCTCTCGCGGGCAGGGTTCTGCATCGATAACGCCGCGGCCGCACTGCTCTATAAACGGCTGCGCCTCGTGGTGACAAGCTCGCCAACTCTGGTTTGCAGGAGTGGTCATTCGCGGTCTCGTATTGCGTTGTAGGTGCTTCTGACAGCGTGGCGGTCGCCACCCGGCGAGGGAAATCGCCTCTCGCCATAGAATCGATAGACGATCGTTATTGCCTCGCCGCGCGGCGTGAGGCCGCCGCGGTCTGCGCAACTTGCCTTGATTTATGAATGGCAGAGAGGACCGTCGCAGCAGCATTCTCGGCTGCTATGGAAACTATACATGCCGGCTATTGGAAAATTTCGTCCCGCGCTGCGATCAATGGTTAGCACTGTCGCAGATTTCATCGAGTAACGCGCAGGACAATCTCGGACGGAGATTACTCAATTGCGTGGGAGAAAAAGTATGGTCGGGGAGAAAAAAGGTAGGCGCCTTACCCTACTGATCGCCGGAGCGGTTTCCAGCGCAGTTGGCAGGACAGCTGTATTCGCGCAATCCGAATCCAATAACATCGGCGCACCGACGAGGAAGCGCTGTCTCCCCGAATATACCGCATCCGGCGACTTGATACTGCCGGAGAATTTCAATGAGTGGGTGTTCGTCGGCTCACCTGTCACTCCGAACGCGCTCAACGGCGGGAAGGCCAATTTTCCTGAATTTCACAACGTTTATATCAAACCGGGTTCATACGAGATCTACAAGAAGACAGGTGAGTTTCCGGAGGGAACGATCTTCTTCAAGGAGCTACAGCTGACGCTCCCAGCCGAGAACCCGGATGGCTCCCGCACCGAGGCCTCCCGGCGAGGCTTCTTCCCCGGAAAGCTAAACGGCGCGGACGTTTCCGTCAGGATAGCAAGCGCTGCGACGACACTGGAGGCTGGGGTTACTATAACATCGATCACCACGAGCCGAAGGCTCCGACAGCCTAGCTGCGGCCGAAGTCCGAATGCGCGTTCTGCCACATGGCTAGCGCTAAGAAAGACGACGTCTGGACCCAATTCTATCCGTTGCTGGACAAATGAAATCGTCAACGAACGCTACCGGTTCGCCAACACAGGGTGCCGCTGGCATGAGATGTCGAACGGGCTCTCATCGCTGGAACATATCCAGCAAAGAGACAAGCAACCGAGGAGACAATTCATATGAAGGCGATCATCGTAACGGACCGGGCCGCGGGAACGGCGGGAATGAAGCTGGTGGAGCAGTCCGAGCCGCAGGCAGCGATCAACGACGTCGTTGTTCAGGTTCATGCGTCGGGATTCACCTGGGATGAGCTGACGTGGCCTTCGACCTGGACCGATCGCTTCGGCCGTGACCGGGCGCCGGTGATTCCCGGGCAAGAGCTGGCCGGAGTGGTCACCGCCCTTGGCTATGGCACGAGGGGACTGTCGGTCGGGCAGCGGGTGTTCGGAGTCACGGACTCGTATCGCGGCGGCACGCTGGCCGAGTATGTGGCCGTCGAGGCACGCAACCTCGCGCCGCTGCCGGGCGATGTCGAGTTCGCGGTGGGCGCGAGCGTGGCTATGCCGGGCCTGACCGCGTGGCAGGGACTGTTCGTGCACGGCCGCCTTCAGGCAGGGCAGAGCATCCTCGTGCACGGCGCGGCCGGCGCGGTCGGTTCGATGGTCACCCAGCTCGCACGTGAGGCCGGCGCCTACGTGATCGGCACCGGACGCGCCGCCCACCGTCAGACCGCGCTCGACTTCGGCGCGCAGGAGTTCGTCGCTCTCGAGAACGACGCCCTAGAAGACGTCGGCACAGTAGATCTGGTTTTCGATATGTTCGGCGGCGACATCGCGAAGCGGTCCGCAGGCCTGATTGGAGCCGGAGGAACGCTGGTGACCATCGCCGGCCCGACCGAGGTACGGCCTGCCGACGGCCTGACGATCGACTTTGTTCTCGTGTCCGATCGCGCCCAACTGGGTGAGATCGTCCAGCGGGTGCGGGACGGACGACTGCGGACGAACATCGGCAACATCGCGACCCTCGATGATGCTGTCGCCGCTTTCAATCCGAGCAAGCGGACGAGCGGGAAAACGATCATCCGCGTTCGTCCGTGAGGACTCGGGGACGGCGAGCGGTTCTGCGCTCCTCGTGGATCATCGTCGCCTTTTGGATCGTAGCGTAGCAACACAAGGAGACTGGTTGGATGCAAAATTACGTCTTGGGGCATTCGAGCCGGGAACGGCACCGCGGAAAGTGTCTCGACAGGTGGAGGCGGTCGGCCGGGCCGCCTTCGTCACGGGCGCGTCGTCCGGATCGACCGCAGCGCTGTCGCGATCACTACGGCCCGCGAGCGCGCGCGCCGCTGGTCACGCCAATATCGAATTCGAAATGACCGGCTCCGGAAACTGCGATCTGGCTATCCGTCGCTATGTCTTGGTCCACCAGAGCGACCCTGTCGCACTGATCCGCAGCGGCCACTCACGTCCAGCGAGGCGGCGCAGTTGCCTTCCACGAGGTATTCCTCCTCGGAACATGGTGGTCCTTTCCCCTGGTCCCGCTATGGGAGGATACCTCCGATCTCATCAATACGACGTTTCGCTCAGTCGTTACGTGCCCTGATGCCGGAGCGCGGATGGTGGAGCATTTCTACAATGCGGGGGGGAGTTGCCTCGCCTGTTTTCGGAGACTCCGGTGGACGGCGGCCCCGACTCGTCTCTTACGCATGGGCCGCGGAAACTCTTCCGTTCGCTGTTGCCAAGAGCCGAGGAAATCGGCCTTGTGGCACGCGGCGAGATCGATATCGACAGGCTTGAGGACCACCTGCGCCAAGCGGTGACGGCGGTCCATGCTCAGATCGGCTTTGCCCATCAACATTGCGGCTGGGCGCGAGTCCTATGACACTTTTTGAGAAGAGTACACGGGGAGGACCGACGAAGTTCATATGTCCTCCCCCAACGGAGGCGAATCGTCCTCGGTGCCTGACAAGGGGTGGCCCGGTAGAGCCTCTAAGCAAGGGGCGCGTGTCATGTGCGATGATAGCGTGGCTTACGTAGCCGTGAGCCGGAGATCCGGTCGGTTTCGCTGAGGTAAGGGGGGATTGAAGTTCATCCTCAATCTTGAAGGGATTCCCAGACAAGTTCTCAGCTGAAAACAACTTCGTCAGCCGATCCATGATAGGTGATAAACCCGTTCAGTGCTGTATCGGCAATCAGCCCCGTCGCGGCCTTTCCCGCCGACAAGAAAGCCCGTGCGGTCGGTATCTGATCCGCCATCGCGGTTGTCGCCAGTGGCGTCGCGCCCGCGATCGCCGGCGCGATCCTCGATGACAGGTCCTGGCGGATGATCTTTCTGATGCTCCCGCCTGCTATCGCCAGCGCGCCGGCCGTCGGCGCCCTTAGGATACCCAACGACAGCCCGACTAGGTCGTGGACTCAATTGAGCGAAGCGAAATTCGCACGGCGGCGAGCTGGATAAACGCCAGGAAGCTCGCGCCGAGCTTGTCATAACGGGTGGCGATGCGACGGAACTGCTTGAGCTTGTTGAAGAAGCGTTCGACGTGATTGCGCTCGCGATAGAGAGCTTTGGTCCACCGGAAGCGCTTTTTGCGCCGGATCATGTTGGGAATGTTGGCGGTGGCGCCGCGGGCCTTGAAGAGGGCTCGCAGGCGATCGGCGTCATAAGCCTTGTCGGCGATAATGATGGTGTCTTGGCCGAGGCTGGCCAGAAGAGGTTCGGCGCCGGTCAGATCGTGGGCTTGGCCAGGTGTGATCAGGATCTGGATCGGCCGGCCTTGGTGGTCGACGCGCGCATGGATTTTGGTCGAGAGCCCACCGCGGCTTCGCCCCACACAACGATCTCCACTTTTTTGACCCCTGAGGCATGCTGATGCACCCGCACGATCGAGCTGTCGATCATCTGAACCTTGCCCTCATGGGCCTTGGTAACTGCCCCCATCAGCCTGTCCCAGATGCCAGCCTTGCGCCAACGATCAAACCGATTGTAGACGGTCGTCTAAGGTCCATACCGCTCGGGGAAATCCCGCCACGGCGCTCCCGTCCTCAGCACCCAAAAGATGCCATTCACGACCTGCCGGTTGTTCTGCGGCTGCCGGCCGCGGCGTCCCTTCGGCAGCACTGGTTCAATAACGCTCCACTCGAAATCCGTCAGATCGTAGCGCATGATCAAGCCCCCAATGGAGGACTTGAATCACTCCTCACTGATTTGCGCTAGAGTTAATTGAGTATAGAACCTAGTCACGCCCGCGGTGTCCATTATCGAGCTGGGGCCCCACGTCCACTTCATCCCGCGAGATTGACCCGTTCGGTGTTCGTAATCAACAGGGCCGCAAGGCCGAGAAAAAACAATGCAGAACGAAGGAGAAAGCCCATGAAGATCCGAACCATCATTGCGGCCACCTGCGCCTCCTTCGCCTTCTCGATGGCCAGCCCGGTCTACGCCCGCGATGGCGAAGCGGAAACCGTCACGAAGAACTTCGAGTCGGCCATTCCCAATATCCCTGGCAAGTCGCTGATCGCCGTGGAGGTCGAGTACGCGCCGGGCGCGGCCTCTCCGTCCCACACCCACGCGAAGTCGGCCTTCATCTACGCCTACGTGATCTCGGGCGCGATCGAGTCGAAGGTGAATGATGGCGAGACGCGCATCTATCGGGCTGGCGAGAGCTGGTCTGAACCGCCGGGCGCGATTCATTCGATCAGCCGCAACGCGAGCAGGACCGAGCCGGCAAAGCTGCTCGCTGTCTTCGTCCTCGACACCAATGACAAAGCGCTGACCACGCCCGTCAAATAAGCTACTCGCTGCGCCAGCCGAGAATCTACGGTGGTGATATCGGCCGCGAGTTTACCGCGGCCGTCATCCGCCGTGTGCCGAAAGCGGAAAATATGCTTCACGCAAAACAGCATCTGCCCTGTTGAAAATGCATTTGCTCGAGATGTCGTCGGCGGATTATCCGCTGATGTGAAGGCACTGCCGAGCCGTTGGTTACACCACGAGCGGTGCGGGGGGCCGGCGTTAAAACGGAGCTTGTACTGCAAGGACTGCGCGACCCGCGACGCTACGTGCCGATCGATATTGCCGATGGCTTCCTTGCAGAAACGTAAGAGGATCGAGCACGCGGCGCGATGGAACGAGATCGAGAAGGCGGTAGAGATGCACTTGGTCAGCTTATGCGAACAGCGCGTTACACTCTGTGGGCGGACGTTCAATTTCAGAACGTCGGAAACCATCCACACTGAGAGCTCCCGAAAATATACCGCGGGGAGCTTCGAGCGGCTGGCCCGTTCCGGCGGATGGAGCGTTGCCGAGGCTTGGCAGGATGCGGACGGGTTATTCGGCCTGTTCGGACTCATTCGCTACTGAACACCCGCCGATCGTCGAATTGCTGCCCATTCATGTGCTGGCTGAATACATCATGTTTGGGCGGGGACATCACACCAGGTGAGCGATTGACGAATGAAGCGCAGCGGCCCGGAGTTCATGCAGTATCCTAACCTTGTCAGCAGATAGCAAAAGCCCGGACGGGTTCCCAAAAATCTTTCCTGGATGCATCCGGGCTCTGGCGTTATGCTTGCATCACATAAAGGCTCCAGCCACCCTGAGAGACGGTCGTTGCGACCGGATAAAGTTCAGATCGAGCCCGCCAGCGCAACGGCGGGAAAGTCCTTCTCGGGATCGAACACGTTATTGAAAAAGTTCGTCAGAGAGTACATGGCCACCAGCGCGACGATCTCGATGACGTTCGCATCCGTGTAGCCGGCATCGCGGACGGCTTTCAGATCGGCATCACTGACCTTGCCGCGGGCTTCAACGACTTTGCGCGCAAACTGGATGGCGGCGTCCCGCTTCGGGTCGCTGGCGTGGCCTTTCCGAGCAAGAATGATTTCATTGGCCGGCAGCTTGGCCATATGATCGGCCGTAAAGCTGTGGACCGTCAGGCAGTAGTCGCAGCCATTCACTTCGGAGACGGCGAGGCCGATGCTGTCCCGCGTCTTCACGTCGAGCGCCTTGCTCAAGGAGCCGAGCAGGGTGGCCCATGAGTTGAACGCGATCGGACTTGCCGCGAAGGTAGCCATCATATTTGGAGTGAACCCGAGGTTTTTGGTGAACATATCGAGGGTCGGTTTCGAATCGGCCGGCACCTGTTCCGGCTTTAGAGCTGCAATTCTTGGCATCATGATCTCCGCAAGTTATCGGTTTCACAAATAATCAAATGAGATCCAGCACATCGACCACCGCGCGGCGCGGCTTCTGCGGCCAGTTTCCCGGACGTTCCGCCCCTACGGACAACAGCATGACCGGTATCTCGTCCTCAGCCAGTCCGAACTCGCGGTGCACCGCTTTGTCATCGAAACCGATCATCGGCGTCGAACCCAGGCCTAGCGATCGGGCCGCATAGATCATCGCCGCCGCGCCGAAGGCGCCGGTGCGCACTGCTTCGTCGCGCTGGCGCTGCGGATAGTCCTTATAGAGATCGCGTGCGGGGATTTCCCAATCCGGTATCAACTTTGCGGGCATAATCCCCGCCTCCACCACCGGCGCCAGGCGGTCCGGAATTACACTGGAATCAGCCAGCTGGCCGCAGACAATGAAGGTAACAGCGGCGTCAGTGATCGCAGGCTGCTTCCAGGCGATCGGACTCAGCCGAGCCTTGGCTTCAGGCGAGCGTACGGCGATGAAGCGCCAGTTCTGCAAATGGAAGGATGTCGGCGCAGTGGTGCCGATTCGCACTAGTTCGCGGATCTGATCGTCGCTCAGAGTGGCGGCAGGGTCATAGTACTTGGTGGAGCTGCGGCTCAGGATACATTCGATGACCGCGTTGGTCATGGTAAATTCGTTAGTCATGGTGATTCGTATGCTTGAAGGGACAGGTTGAGATACAAGAGTGCTTTCGCTCTCTTTGCGGGAAAGGCTGCAGGGATTGAGCCCGTTCGGCATTATGCCAAGGGCCGTGGGTAGTTTCACAGGTTGCGCCGGCGCGTCTGATGAGGACGCGGCCGGCCGCGCGCATCGAAGGCGTGTCGTTTACGGACGAACGCGAATGATCGTCTTCCCCGGGCGGCGCGCGGTTGGCTTGAAGGCGGCGACGGCATCGTCGAGGGGCGCGACGGTGCCGATGTTCGTCCGCAGTCGCCCGTCCCACACCCGCTGCACGATCTCACTCAGTTGGGCGCGATCGGACTCAACAACGAAGTCAACCGCTCGGCCATCGGCGGGCCGCGTCTCGTTCGGCCCGACGATGGACACCAGTGTTCCTCCAGCCCGAGTCAGGCGCGCGGAACGCTTCCCGATGTCGCCTCCGATGACATCGAACACCAGATCGATTCCTCCGACGTCTTCGAGGGCGTCGTTGTCGAGGTCGACAAACTCATTCGCGCCGAAGTCGAGAGCCGTCTGACGATCGGCGGCACGTCCGGTGCCGATGACGTAGGCGCCGGCCTCTCGTGCCAGTTGCGTCACCATCGACCCGACTGCGCCGGCCGCCCCGTGCGCGAGAACGCTCTGCCCCGCATGAAGGCGGCCGTGCACGAACAATCCCTGCCACGCAGTCAGACCCGAGATCGGCAGGCTTGCGCCCACGGTGAAATCGACGTCGCCCGGCAGCGGCGCGAGGTTGCGTGCCTCGATCGCCACATACTCGGCCAGCGTGCCGTCGCGATACCAGTCCGCGAGGCCGAACACCCGCTGGCCCACTGACAGGCCCGTCGTGCCATATCCGAGAGCGGTGACCACTCCGGCCAACTCGTGCCCCGGAATCGACGGTGTTCGGCCACGATCGAGGCGATCGGTCCAGGTCGAGGGCCACGACAGCTCGGTCCCGACGAATCCCGACGCATAAACTTGAACGACGACGTCGTTGATCGCAGCCTGCGGCTCGGGCCGCTCCTTGAGCCTCATGCCGGCGTTTCCCGCAGCCTGGTCCGTTACGACGATTGCCCTCATCGTCAACCTCCCCTGTGTGGTATGTCGTCATCTTCCGAATTGCCTTACGGACGAACAAAAATACGATCGCGAAACACGATGGTCCAATGACCTGTGGCTATGGAATCGATGCCATCGACGCGAAAGATCAAAGCGCGTCAGCAGTGAAACGCGGAACGAATGCCCGCCTTGGGTACTGAGGACGCAAGAAAGAGCTGGAATGCGCGGAAGAAAGCCGCTTGTTGGGCCAAGATCAGGAGGCGGCCGGATTGTCGTCAGCGGGCCGCTATTGGTGCCGAGGCCATGCTGGTCGAACAAGCAAGGGCGAGGGAGAACGCGAGAACGTTGGGTTGAGATTCGCGTCGGATCAGTCTTCGCGCGAATCCGAGGTTGGGGATCACGTCTTCCCAATACGACAAGGTTGGGTTCGGCGAGGGCCCGTACGACAGGAGCCGGTAGGCTTTAGCCCGTCGGGGCATCCGGCATCGCGGGTCCACCGAACTGCAGGCCCTGCGGGTATGATAGGCTGCGATGCCCCAGTACAGTGATCGACTGCACGAGAGACACTCAATCCGGAGTGATATTCGGGATCGGAAGTTGAGCCAGATCATCCTCGTAGCTGGCCCGAGTGCTTGGGCTGTGGCCGGAAATAGTAGCGTCCAGGCGTGTGTTAATATCCGCACCAATGCCGAGAATTTTGCCAATGGGACAGAGGTTTGCGGCTTCCAGCAGGAATGCGCGCTGCTGAGCGTCGAGTTCTCCCCCCAGCACGAGGGTGCGTGCGAACGAGTCTCTTTCGCCTTGAGCGCCATGGTGGAAGCTGACGCCCACTTCCAACCGCTCCAGCGGAAGTTTTTGGCGTCGAGCCTGAAAACGAATGCTCATAGCCGTGCATGCAGCGAGAGATGCGCTAAGAAGGTCGTAAGGATTGGGACCAGAAGAAATATGGCCGACACAATCCGGACCGCCGACCGGAAATTGAGATTCGCCGACATGGCCTACCAGCGCGCCAAGATTAGTAGGGTCGCTTACGACAACAACTTCGCGGGTCTTGGTCATAATTAGGTCCCGATTGTTCGAATGATTGATCCACGAGCATCGACAGTGTGTACGCCAGCAACATCGCAGAGCAGGTCTCAGAGTTGGTGCGAGATTTCAGCGCGGCGTTCGCTCCGGCCGTTGCATTCAGCAACTAAATCCGGCGACCATCCGGGTAAAGCTATCATATCCATAACCGGCAGGAATGCTCCGCGAAGTCAGCGTCGAAGCTCCGCGACGAGGAAATCCGTGGAACGCGCCTCCTGAATGATCTTTGAGTTGTTTGGCGCGGAAATGAACAATCCCTCCAAAACGCGCTAGACAGTAAAAATGCGTTTAAGTCATTCATGCTGGACATGAGTGCGCATTTTGCCGCTCTCGTACGCCGCGTACGAGCTACTCTCGGGCTCACTGCGCGAATCTCGCGGCGCCGGTTGTGCAAGCCGCGACCGCTTTGGGTGCCGATTTAGCCACTGAACGCGGCTTGGAAGTCTCCGCAGAATAAAAACGTAGGCTTCGAGCGCCATGCGGCTCGTGGGATTCCTCGCTACGGCATCACGCCGCGGGGCGAGCGGCAATAACGATCGTTTATCGACTCTATGGCGAGAGGTGATTTTCTTCACCGACGTTGCAAGGTCATTGTCGAAAGCACCGTCGTTCCGAGCTTGCGCTTGCCGCGATCGACACGCGGAACACGATGGGAAATTGAAAGGCGGGGGCGATATGCAAAGCAATGACGCAATCGAAATTGTCGCGCCATGGAGTACGACTGATAGAACCGAGCATCCCGCTCCGGTGCCCCGGCTCGATCGCGGTTCGTTTCGGCGCCTTCGACGATGTGGTGGCGGGTCGGTTAGTCTGCTGTTCGCGCTGGCCGTCGTTGGTTGCGACGAGAGGGCGCAATCGCAGCTGGCTGCGCCTCCGCCGCCGCCGGTGACAGTCGCGCAACCGGTCAAGCGTACGGTCACCGACTGGGACGAGTTCACCGGCCGCTTCGAGGCGGTCGAGGAGGTCCAGGTCCGCGCCCGGGTCGGCGGCTTTGTCAACAGCGTCCAGTTCAAGGACGGTGCGATTGTCCATGCGGGCGATCTGCTCTACATCATCGATCCGCGTCCGTTCGAGGCGGTCGCGTCGCAAGCCCAGGGCCAACTCGACGACGCGCGGGCTAAGGCAGAGCTCGCCAAGCGTGAACTCGACCGTGGGCTGAACCTGGTCCAGACCAGCGCAGTTTCCGTACAGGTGGTCGATCAGCGCCGTCAGGCCTTGCAGGCCGCTTATGCGGCTGAGACGCAGGCCGAGGGTGCGCTGAAGGCCGCGCAGCTCAATGTCGAGTTCACCCACGTGCTGGCACCGATCACCGGCCGCGTCAGCCGGCATCTGGTGACGCCGGGCAATCTGGTGCAGGGCGCCGATAGCGGCGCCACGCTCTTGACCTCGATCGTGTCGCTCGATCCGATCTACATCTATTTTGACGTCGACGAGGCGACCTATCAGCGCGACAGCAAGCTGTGGTTTGAAGGCAAGCGGCCGAGCTCGCGCGACACGCCGAACCCGGTGCAGGTGAAGCTGACCGGCGAGACCAAGCCCTCGCGCGAGGGCAAGATGGACTTCCTCGACAACCGCCTGGACGTCTCGACCGCGACGCTGCGCAGCCGCGCGATCGTCCCGAACAAGGATCTCTCGATTCTGCCGGGGCAGTTCGGGCGCGTCAGGATCATCGGCTCCTCGCCCTATGAGGCGCTGCTGATCCCGGACGCCGCCGTCGCCACAGACCAGTCGCGCAAGATCGTGTTCGTGGTCAAGGACGACAACACGGTGGAAGCAAGGCCGGTCACGCTCGGGCCGCTCGACGACGGCCTGCGCGTGATCCGGGAGGGTCTCAAGGCGGAGGATCACGTCATCATCGACGGGCTGCAGCGGGCCCGCGTTGGCGCCAAGGTGACGCCTAATTTGGCGCAGGCGCGGGGAGGGGACGGCACTCCGGCAGGTGTCAAGCCATGAATCTCGGAAAGCTTTCTATCAACCAGCCCATCTTTGCGATGGTGCTGTCGATCGTGCTTGTGATCGTCGGCGCGATCGCCTACCAGACGCTGCCGGTTTCGGAATATCCGCAGGCAGTGCCGCCGACCGTTACCGTCACTACGACCTATCCCGGCGCCTCGGCGCAGACCGTATCCGACACCGTCGCCGCCCCGATCGAGCAGGAGATCAACGGCGTCGAGGACATGCTGTATCTCTACAGCCAGGCGACCTCGAACGGCCAGCTCACCATAACTGTTACCTTCAAGCTCGGCACCGATCTCGACAAGGCCCAGGTGCTGGTTCAGAATCGTGTCGCGATTGCGCAGCCGCGGCTGCCCGAGGAGGTCCAACGCAACGGCGTCGTAACCCGCAAGAACTCGCCCGACATCCTGATGGCGGTATTCGTGCTGTCCCCCGACGACTCGTTCGATCAGCTCTACATCTCCAACTACACGCTGCTGCAGGTCCGCGATCAGCTTTTGCGGCTCGACGGTGTCGGTGACATCCAGATGTTCGGCGCGCGCGACTACTCGATGCGGCTGTGGCTCGATCCCGACCGGATCGCTGATGTCGGTCTGACGTCGGGCGAGGTGCTGGCGGCAATCCGCGCCCAGAACCTGCAGATCACGGGCGGACAGATCGCGGAGCCGCCGATTGCCGACCGCGCATTCCAGCCGAACCTCGTCTTTACTGGCCGCCTCAAGGACATCGGGCAGTTCGAGGACATCGTGGTAAAGGCCGGCTCTGACGGCCGTACCGTGCGGCTACGCGACGTCGCACGGGTCGAACTCGGCGCGCTGTCCTACGCCACCAGCAGCCGCATATTGCGCAAATCGGCGGTCGCGATGGTGGTGACGCAACGGCCCGGATCGAATGCGCTCGCCACAGCGAAGGCAATCTCCACCACCATGGCGAAGCTGAAGGAGAGTTTTCCGAAGGGACTCGACTACAATATCGGCTACAACCCGACCGAATTCATCGCCCAATCGGTCCATGAGCTGATTAAGACGGTCTACGAGGCGATGGCGCTCGTTGTCATCGTAGTGCTGGTGTTCTTGCAGGGGTGGCGGCCTGCGATCATCCCGATTATCGCGATCCCGGTGTCGCTGGTCGGTACCTTCGCGGTGATGGCCGCGCTCGGATTCTCGATCAATAATTTGACGCTGTTCGGTCTGGTTCTCGCGGTCGGCATCGTGGTCGACGACGCCATCGTGGTTGTCGAAAATGTCGAACGACATCTCCAGCACGGTATGAGCCGGCGGGAGGCGGCGCTCAAGACCATGGAGGAAGTCGGCGGCGCGCTGGTCTCGATCGCGCTGGTGCTCTGCGCGGTGTTCGTGCCGACAGCTTTCCTGGGCGGCATCTCCGGGCGGTTCTTCCAGCAATTCGCCGTTACCATCGCGGTCGCGACCGCGATCTCCTGCTTCTGCTCGCTGACGCTGTCGCCAGCACTGGCCTCGCAGATACTTACTCCGCACGAGGAGAAACGTCCGCCGGCGCATTGGAACATCATTGCGCGCGGCTGGGACGGTTTCACCGCGCTGTTCAACCGCGTCTTCGATCGCCTGGCATACGGCTATGCGGCCGCCGCCGACTTCGTGATCCGGCACGCGGCGGTGATGCTTGTGATCTATCTCGCGCTGATTGGCAGCGCCGGCTGGCTGCTCGCCACGACCTCGCAGGGCTTCATTCCCGCACAGGATCGCGGTTACCTCATCATCTCGGTGCAATTGCCAGGCGCCGCATCGCTGGCGCGGACCGCTGAGGTGGTGCGCGAAATCGAGCGCATCGCGCTGGATACGCCAGGTATCGTCCGTGTTGGGGCGTTCAGCGGCTTCTCTGGCGCGACGCGCACGCAGGCCGGCAACGCCGCGGCGTTGTTCCCGGTGTTCGACGAGGCGGAGGCACGGCAGAAGAAGGGGTTGTCGGCCAACGCGATCACGGCCGATCTGCGCAAGCGGCTCTCGGTGATCCAGGGCGCTTTCATCATCGTCATTCCGCCGCCCGCGGTACCAGGCATCGGCACCGGCGGCGGCTTCACCATCCGTATCCAGGATCGGCAAGGCCGCGGCCCTGAGCTGCTGGCAGCCGCGACCGACGAGCTCGTCGCCGCCGCGCGGAAGTCGCCAAACCTGACCTCCGTCTTCTCGCCATTTACGGCGAATACGCCGCAGCTGTTCGTCGACATCGATCGCGTCAAGGCGCAGAAGCTCGGGCTGCCGATCGCCAACATCAATGACACCATCCAGACCTATTTCGGCTCGACCTACGTCAATGACTTCAATTTGTTCGGCCGCACCTATCACGTCACAGCGCAGGCCGATCTCCCATTTCGCAAGGAGACCTCCGACCTGGCGCGGCTGCGCACCCGCAACGCCGCCGGCGACATGGTGATGCTCGGCAGCGTCGTGGACTTCAAGAACATCTCGGGCCCCGACCGTGTCGCGCGTTACAATCTCTACGCCGCGTCCGAGCTGCAGGGTGAGCCGGCGCCGGGGGTGAGCTCGACGACGGCGCTCAACACCATCAAGCAACTGGCCGACGAAACACTGCCGAGCGGGTTTTCCCTCGAATGGACCGATCTGTCCTATCAACAGGTGACCGGTGGCAATGCCGGCCTCTATGTGTTCCCGATCTGTGTGCTGTTCGTCTATCTGGTGCTGGCGGCGCAATATGGCAGCTGGACGCTGCCGTTCGCGGTGATCCTGATCGTGCCGATGTGCCTGCTCGCGGCTACCATCGGCGTGCGCATTATGGGCCAGGACGTCAACATCCTGACCCAGATCGGCTTCGTGGTGTTGGTCGGACTTGCGGCCAAGAACGCGATCCTGATTGTCGAGTTCGCGCGCGACATTGAACTCGAGGGCAGGTCGCGGCTGGAGGCTGTCATCGAGGCCTGCCGGTTGCGGCTGCGGCCGATCCTGATGACGTCGTTCGCCTTCATCTTCGGCGTGCTGCCGCTGGTGGTATCGACCGGCTCCGGCTCGGAGATGCGCCAGGCCGTCGGCGTTGCCGTGTTCTTCGGCATGCTCGGCGTCACGCTCTTCGGCCTGATCTTCACGCCGATCTTCTACATGATGGTGCGCAACCTCGCGGAAGGCAAGAATGAGGGCAAGCCGACTCAAACGATCGCTGCCGCGGCGGAGTGATTTGCGGGGCCGCCGATGCGCGATACAGCCGGAACACTCTCTCCGTTACACTGAGGAGCGCAGAACGCGCCTGGGCTCGGCGACGTACCGTCTTTGCCGAGGCCAGCATGCACGCCAGCATCGGAAGTATTTCCGTTCCAAGCTCGGTGAGCTGGGTCAGCTGGCGCTCGCGATGGCTGAGTTCCAGCTCGAGCCTCTGCACCCTCAGGGTGGGCAAATCGCTCGAAATTGCTGCTAGGCGAAAGAGGATCCGCGTCCGCCGTACCCGGCAAGACAGAGGGCGGCTGGCATTTCCCGAGTGATGGAGTACGATTTCTCTAGGCTCGAGTGAGGCCGCGTGTGGCGAAGAGCTTGATCAGCCGACTTCAAGCCGAAGCCCGACGCCGGAGTCTGACAGATGGTGCAGCAGTCGCTGAACGTCGCGTACTCGGACGGCAGCTCTCAGGCGTTGTGGGAGGACGGCGAGCGCGTGTTCAGCCGCGGTTGGCGACTGGACGACAATGGCAACCGGGTTTCCGTGCTGCTTGTTGCCCCTGCCGCCGACCACCCGTCGCGGGCGAGACTCGATCGCCTGACCCACGAATACGAGCTGAAAGATGAGCTCGACGGGGCATGGGCGGTCCAGCCATTGGCCCTCACGCGCGACGCCGGTCGGACCATACTGGTGCTCGATGATCCTGGCGGAGAGCCGCTCGATCGTTTGCTCGGTGGGCCCATGGAGGTCGGGCGCTTCTTGCGCCTTGCCGTCGCTGTTACCTCGGCTCTGGGCAAGCTTCATCAGCGCGGGCTCATCCATAAAGACATCAAGCCAGCGAACATTGTGGTGGACTGCGCGGATGGACACGTGCGGCTCACCGGGTTTGGTATTGCCTCGCGCCTGTCCCGCGAGCGGCAGGCGCCCGAGCCGGCCGAGACCATCGCCGGTACGCTTGCCTACATGGCACCCGAACAAACCGGGCGGATGAACCGCTCGGTCGACGCCCGCAGCGATCTCTACTCCCTCGGCGTCACGCTGTACCAAATGCTCACGGGCGTTCTGCCCTTCACGGCGGCCGATCCGATGGAATGGGTGCACTGCCATGTTGCAAGACCGCCGGCGCCGCCCGGTGAGCGGTTAAAAAACCTCCCAGGCTCCGTCTCTGCGATCATTATGAAGCTGCTCGCTAAGCCTGCTGAGGAGCGTTACCAAACGACTGCAGGTGTCGAGAGCGATCTTCGGCGTTGCCTTGTTGAATGGGAAACCCGAGGCGCTATCGACGAATTCCCACCCGGGGAACACGACACTCCGGACCGGCTGCTGATCCCCGAAAAATTGTATGGTCGGACAGCCGAGATCGATACCCTGCTTGCCTCTTTCGACCGTATCGTCGCCGGCGGCAGGCCGGAGTTGGTGCTGGTTTCCGGATACGCCGGCATCGGCAAGTCCGCGGTCGTCAACGAGCTTCATAAGCCCCTTGTTCGGCCCCGCGGTCTTTTTGCATCGGGCAAGTTTGACCAGTACAAGCGCGACATCCCCTACGCCACCCTTGCACAGGCCTTTCAGAGCCTGATCCGCCCGCTTTTGAGCAAGACCGAAGCGGAGCTGCGGCAATGGCGGGAGGCGCTGCTCGAGGCGCTCGAACCGAACGGTCGGCTCATTATCGATCTCGTCCCGGAATTGAAGCACATCATCGGCGAACAGCCACCGGTCCCCGAGCTGCCGGCACGGGATGCGCAGGGCCGTTTTCAGCTGGTGTTCCGGCGATTTATCGGCGTATTCGCGCGGCCTGAACATCCGCTCGCCCTGTTCCTCGACGATCTCCAATGGCTCGATGCAGCAACGCTCGATTTGCTCGAGGATCTGTTGACCCGGCCGGATGTGCAAAACCTGTTGGTGATTGGCGCTTATCGCGACAACGAAGTCGATCCCGTCCACCCGCTGATGCGCAAGCTCGAAGTGATGCGCCAAGCTGGAGCGATATTGCAAGACATCGTATTGGCACCCCTGACCTGTGAAGACCTGGGACAACTAATCGCGGATTCTGTTCACAGCGAACCAGAGAGAATCACTCGGCTGGCACAGCTGATCCACGAGAAGACAACCGGCAATCCGCTTTTCGCTATTCAGTTCATTTCTGCGCTCGCCGACGAAGCATTGCTCACTTTCGATTATGGCGAGGCGCGATGGTGCTGGGACCTGAATCGCATTCACGCCAAAGGTTACACCGACAATGTGGTGGACCTTATGGTGGGGAAGCTGAACCGCCTGTCCGCCGAAACCCGGCACGCATTGCAGAAGCTCGCCTGCCTGGGCAACGTCGCAGGGTTCACCATGTTGTGCATCGTTTACCAGAACTCCGAGGAGGAGATGCATGGCCAGCTTTGGGAAGCGGTGCGAGCAGGGCTGATCTTTCGTTCGGAGGATTCCTACAAGTTTCTCCACGACCATGTCCAGGAAGCCGCCTACTCCTTGATCCCGGAGGAATTGCGTGCCGAAGCCCATCTCCGAATAGGGATGCTGCTCGCAGCGCAGACCCCTCCAGAGAAGCTGGAAGAGGCGATCTTCGAAATCGTCAATCAGCTCAACCGCAGCTCGCATCTCATCACGTCAATTGAAGAGCTTGAGCGGGTCGCAGAGTTGAATTTAATCGCAGGTAGACGCGCCAAGACCTCGACAGCCTATGCCTCGGCGCTGAACTATCTGCTCTCCGGCGCGGCACTGCTGCCAGCGGACTCTTGGGAACGCAAGCACGACCTGATCTTTGAGCTGGAGCTGCACCGGTCCGAATGTGAGTTCCTCACTGGTGCACTGGCGGAAGCCGAGCGGCGCCTGGCGGTGCTGTCGGCCCGCGCCGCAACGACGATCGAACGAGCCCGCGTCACGTGCCTGCAGGTGGATCTTTACACGACCCTGGATCAGGGCAGCCGCGCGATCGCAGTCGGTCTCGACTATCTCCGCCACCTGGGCATTGACTGGTCGCCGCACCCAACCGAAGACGAGGCTCGGCGCGAGTATGAGCGGATCTGGTCCCAACTCGGCTCCCGCACGATAGAAAGCCTCATTGATCTGCCTTTGATGGACAATGCCGTATCGCTTGCGACCCTCGATGTTCTGACGAAGCTCGGGCCGGCTGCCCACTACACGGATGCGAAATTACGTTCGATGGTCATCTGTCGAGCAGTCAATCTCAGCCTCGAAAGCGGCAATTGTGACGGCTCGTGCTACGCCTATGCAGTGCTCGCCAGGCTCGCTGGACCGGAATTCGGCGACTACCAGGCGGGACTTCGATTCGGCCGCCTCGGCTATGAACTGGTCGAACAGCGCGGGCTAAAGCGCTTCCAGGCCAGGACCTATTTGAACTTTGGATATTTACTCATGTTCTGGACGAGACACGCCCGGGAAGGTCGTGATCTGCTGCGACGTGCGTTCGAGACGGCAAACCAGATCGGTGACCTCACTTTTGCGGCGTACTACCACACCCACCTGAACACGTATCTTCTCGCGGCGGGCGATCCGCTCGATGACGTGCAAGTTGAGGTCGAGCATGGTCTCGCGTTTGCACGGGACATACAGTTCGGTTTTGCGAGCGACTCCATCGCCGGCCAGCTTGGGCTGATTCGGACACTCCGCGGTTTGACGCCGATTTTCGGTCGCTTTGACGATGGGCAGTTTGACGAAGGCCTACTGGAGGCTCGTTTCTGCAGGAATCCGGATCTGAAGTTGGCCGAGGGCTCGTATTGGACCCGCAAGCTGCAGGCACGCTTCTTTGCCGGCGACTATGCAGGTGCCCTCGAAGCCTCATTGCGCGCGCATCAGCTGCAGCCGACATCGGCGTCTTTTTTCGAATGTGCGGAATATCACTTTTACAGTGCGCTCTCCAGAGCAGCATCCTGCGAGTCTGCAGCGGCCGGCCCATGGCAGGAGCATGTCACGGCGCTGGCCGCGCACCACCGACAGCTCGAGGTCTGGGCGACGGCTTGCCCGGACAACTTCGAGAACCGCGCCGCACTCGTCGGGGCGGAGATCGCCCGGATCGAAGGCCGCGCGCTCGATGCCGAACATCTTTACGAGCACGCTATCCACTCCGCACACGCGCACGGCTTTGTCCACAACGAGGCGCTCGCCAACGAACTTGCCGCCCGCTTTTATGCCGCACGCGGGTTCAAGAAGATCGCGCATGCTTATCTGCAGGACGCGCGGTACGCATACATCCGTTGGGGAGCCGACGGCAAGGTGCGCCAACTCGACGAACTATATCCGCACCTTAGGGACGAAAAGCCAAGTGCCGGTCCCACAAGCACGATCGGGACACCCGTCGAACGACTGGATTTAGCTACTGTTATCAAAGTCTCGCAAGCCGTGTCGGGCGAGATTGTTCCAGAAAAACTGATCGACACGCTGATGCGCACAGCGATTGAGCACGCGGGGGCTGGGCGAGGTCTGTTGATCCTTGCGGTAGGTGATGGCTTTCGGATTGAGGCGGAAGTCACGACCAGCAATAATACGGTGACTGTCGGTCAGCGACGAGCAAGTGTAACGGCCGCAGATCTGCCGGAGTCCATCCTACGCTACGTGATCCGGACGAAAGAGAGCATTCTTCTCCACGATGCCGCAGTCGCGAACCCGTTTTCCGCCGATAAGTACATTCATCGGCATCACGCCCGTTCAATTCTCTGCCTGCCGTTGCTCAAACAGGGCAGATTGGCCGGTGTACTCTATCTCGAAAATAGCCTGGCGGCCCACGTTTTCACACCCGACCGCGTCACAGTGTTGAAGGTGCTTGCGTCGCAGGCCGCAATGTCGCTTGAAAATTCGCGGCTTTATGACGAGCTCGCGGATCGGGAAGGGAAGATCAGGCGTTTGGTCGACGCCAACATCATTGGGATCCTCATTGCCGACCGGGAAGGGCGGATCCTCGAAGCTAATGACGCGTTTCTACGCATCGTGGGATATGACCGTGAAGACTTGGTTTCGGGCCGCGTGCGCTGGACCGAGCTGTCCCCGCCCGAATGGCGTGAGCGCGACATACTGACTCGGGCCGAACTGAACTCAACCGGGAGAGTTGAGCCCTTCGAGAAGGAGTATGTTCGGAAAGACGGCAGTCGCGTTCCTGTGCTTATTGGCGCCGCGTTGTTCAAAGAAGGAGGCGACGAGGGCCTTGCCTTCGTGCTTGATTTGACAGAGCGCAGGCGCGTCGAGGAAGCGCTTAGCCAGGCACAGAGACTCAGCCGCACTGGCAATTGGGTCTATAACGCAACGACGATGCGTTACCTCTATTGGTCGGACGAGAGTTACAGGATCTGGGGGTTTGAGCCGCTGCAGGGCCTTCCAAGCCGACAAAGTATGTGGGAACGCATTCACCCAGAGGATCGCGACAGAGTGTGGGTAGCGATTCAGGAGGCTGTGCGCCAGAAAAGAGATTTCATGGCCGAGTTCAGACTCCTGCTACCTGATGGAACAATCAAATGGGTCGAAGGAACCAGCCATCATGTGTTTTCCCCCCAAGGTGCGCTGGCTGAGGTCATCACCACAACCGTCGATGTGACGGAACGAAGGCGCGCACAGGACGAACGTGAAAAGCTGCGACAGCTCGAGCTGGATTTCGCCCACATGAACCGCGTGAGCATGATGGGAGAATTGGCCGCCTCGCTGTCTCACGAAATTCTGCATCCGATTGCGACCGCTCGTAACAACGCCCGTGCCGGGATGCGTTTTTTGGAAATGAACCCGCCAAATCTGGATGAGACCAGGGAAGCGCTCGCTTGCGTTGTCAGGGACACGGACCGAGCCAAGGATATCGTCGGACGGATGCGCGATCACATCAAGAAGGCGCCTCTTCGAAAAGAGCGTTTTGATCTCAATTCAGCTACCAACGAAGTGATCGTACTGGCGCAAAGCGTGATCCACAGGAATGGCGTCTCGGTCCAGACTCTGCTTGCGGACGGTGTGGTTCCGGTTCTGGGAGATCGCATTCAGCTCCAACAAGTCTTGCTGAACCTGATTCTGAACGCGGCTGAAGCGATGGGCTCGGTTGAGGAAGGGGCAAGAGAGCTGTTGATCAGCACCGAGCAAGACCAGGCGGGCGCCCTCGTAGCCGTACGCGATTCCGGGCCTGGCATTGATCCGCAGCATCTCGATCGAGTCTTCGACGCCTTTTACACCACGAAGTCCAGTGGAACAGGGATGGGGTTGTCGATATGCCGCTCCATCATCCATGCTCATGGGGGCAAGTTGTGGGCGGAAGCGAACGAACCTCGCGGCGCCGTATTTCAGTTCACCCTGCCGGCGGACAACGACTCATGAATTGTCCTCAATCGGCGTACCCGGCTGCAGAGCCGAACGCAGGCACCGCTCGAGATAGTCGTCGTCCACTGGCTTGCTGAGGTAGCAAACAATCCCATCCTTTAGAGCCCGGTCCCTGACGACCTCATCGGGGTAGGCGGTAACGAGGATCGTCGGGATTGCGTACCCTGCATCGACCAAATGCCTGTGCAGTTCGACTCCGGTCATTCCGGGCATGTGAACGTCGGCGATCAAGCAGGTGGTTTCCGGCAAAAAGCGTGAGGCCAGGAAATCGGCTGCTGACGGAAACGCCTCGACAGTGTAGCCCATTAACACTATGAGCTTTCGCATTGACTCACGATAGAGCTGATCATCGTCGACGATGGCTATCAGTGTTCGGTTCAACATTGCCGGTTCCAGGCGCCTTCCTCGCTCCACTACACTGGCGGCATACCTTGCGCCTGCATGCAATCTCTAGTGTCCGGGACATTCCCCAATAATGCAATGACCGCGCCCGTAAGCGATGGCTTAGGCTTCCGGCTATCCGCTTAGGCAAAAGATATCTGTTCATCTCGGCTGATTGTGCGTAGAGTGACGTCGGAATAGAGGAAAATGCGCGCTTCCCCACGGAGGATACCGAGAATGGGTGAGGCAAATCCCTGTGTCTTGGTTATCGATGACGATCCCGAGTTTCGCGACTCGGTCGTGCGGCTGTTGCGGACAGTCGGCTTGCCTGCCCGACAATTTTCCTCTGTTCCCGATTTTCTCAACGCCGATCCGCCGGGCGGTCCCACTTGCCTGGTGCTCGATGTGAGAATGCCGGGGCGAAGCGGTCTGGAGCTCCAGCGCGACCTAGTCGCCGCAAACAGGCAAGTGCCGATCATCTTCATCACAGCGCACGCCGACGTGCCGATGACCGTGCAGGCGATGAAGGGCGGTGCAATAGAGTTCCTTACAAAGCCATTCCGCGATCAGGATCTGCTTGACGCCATCGAGGCCGGCCTCGCTCGCGATCGTGCCCGTCGAGAGAGTGATAGCGCATTGGCTGCGCTCAAGGAGCGATTCGACATGCTCAGCTCCCGTGAGCGTGAAGTTATGCTCGGCGTCGTGGCCGGTCGCCTAAACAAACAAATTGCCAACGATATCGGCATCGCCGAATCCACGGTGAAGGTGCATCGCGTGAACCTGATGCGGAAGATGAAGGCACGTTCGCTTCCCGAACTCAGCCGGATGGCGGACCGCCTCAACATAAGACTACAGCAGCCCCAGAATTTCTGCGCCTAAAGGCATACCTGGGTCTCTCCCCCGAGGGCGCCATCTACTCGCAGTTTGCGTCCACTGCATTCTGTCGCAGCGCTGAGTTCCTCCCTTAGGCGCCCCCATCCGGCTGACGGATTCGAGGCGCGAAGTGCCTGCCCTCACTTCTAAGCGATCGCTTAGCACAGACAGCGACAATCGAACCTTACAGTACCCCCGCGCAATCGACCGCAACGCTCCAAGCCATCAAAATGCGCCCAACGAGACTGTCCACCCGCCGTTCCCAGGCATGCGAGATTATAATGCGCGCAGCTATTGGTCGCTTGACGCATCCCGAACCGGGATTTGACGCAAATTGCGCCTCTCAAACTCCGGATACGGACCGCGGATTCTTTGTTCCACCAACTAAAGTGTCATTCGGACCGTTTCGCCTGCTTCCAATGCAGCTCCTTTTTCTGAAAGGCGAGAAGCCCCTCCCATTCGGATTTCGAGCCTGGGAGATACTACTTGCTTTGCTTGAACGTCGCGGTGAATTGCTCAGCGAGCAGGACCTGATGGCTCGATTGTGGCCCAAAGCCTTTGTTGAGCCCGTACATATGTCCGCGCTGCGTGACGACTGCGCCGGCCATCGGTTGATCGTCAACCCCGGGATCGCATCAACTTGATGGAGAACAACCCATGGAGCTTCATCAGGTTCGCTACTTCCTCGCCGTCGCATCCGCGCTCAACTTCACCCGCGCGGCCGAGCAGTGCAATGTCACGCAGCCCGC
>NZ_JCAMOQ010000073.1:0-29933 GCF_059512365.1 Bradyrhizobium sp. Ses1 | reverse complement strand
TAGCGGTCCAGTTCCTGACCAGGCGCTTCGCCCTCGGCTCCCTCCGATAGCTGTCACTACTTGCCCAGTCTCGACGGCGGAAGCGGAATGTTTTTCTCGCGTGGGCTGGACAGACTTTGGCTGATTTGCCCGTCGGGTTGTTATGTCGCACCCAAGGTAGCCACATCGTCATTGCGAGCGAAGCGAAGCAATCCATAGCGCCGCTTGCGGAGACGTGGATTGCTTCGCTTACGCTCGCAATGACGGGGCTGTCATTCAGGGGCGATGCGTCGGCATAGAGCCCGGAATCCGTTTTCCCGCAATGCAAGTGGCTCGATGGATTCCGGGCTCGCGCTTCTGGAGTGCCCCGGAATGACGGAGAGTAAGGTGCTCGTGGCCTATCCTCGAGCTGCCGTTTACGCGGCTCATCGAGATGGAGAGCGCGGTTGCTCCGAACCGGTTGTGGGTGATAGAGAGCCGGCCTATGGAGCGGCGGGCTTTTCTTAAGACATTTGGAATTGGCGCGGTAGGTTTGGGCACAGCCTTTTGGGCTGGCAGCCGGAATACCATGCGCGGCGGCTGTTATCTTCAGCTCGGGACCAGCATCAGCGCGGGCACCGGCTCAACCCATGGCGGAGCCACACCAAGCATCATAGGCGAGCGGCTCGGAATGTTCGCCATCAATGGCGCCTTTCCGGGTTCGTGTGCCGGTCAACATAAATTGCCGCCACTCAACCCTGTTTCACTTTACGCGATCGCTGACGCGATTTCCTCGGGCGATTGGTCTGCACAACAACGAACCGGAGAACCGGTCCACGATTCGTCTGTCACTAACCTGCGGGCGACGAACTTTCCGAGCGTCTCCCACATTGCCCTGGAGTACGGCGCCAACGACTTCCGCTACGACCGCCCGATCGGATCGGACGATGATGTCGGCAGCGAGACCTTCAAAGGGGCGCTCAATCATTCGATCAGGCTCCTGCGGAAGTCTTGCCCGACGGCGCGGATCTTTCTCATCACGCCCTGGTGGTTGCCAACCCAAGACGATCGCGATAGCGATGTGCATCCGAACAAGCTCGGATATTTTCTTCGCGATTACATCGGCGCCATGCTGCGCGTGGCGGAAATAAACCGCGTCCCATGTCTTGATCTCTTCAATTTAGGAGGGGTCAGCAAAACCAACTATCGGGCTCTCACCCACGACGGGGTGCACCCGATTGGGGCGTTCTGCTCCGGGCCGTCCAGATATCCTCATTCATTTCGACCAGCGTCTAGCGGTGGCGCAAGCGGGCGCTGCTCGGCCCAGGTGAGCAGCCCATCGAGCGACGGACACAAGGATTGTCCCCAATCGGTCAGGCCGTATTCGACCTTCGGCGGCACCTGGTGATGGACGATGCGATGCACGATGCCGTCGTTCTCCATCTGGCGCAGTTGCTGAATCAGCATCTTCTGCGAGATCCCCGGGATCGCCCGCTCCAGGTCGGAGAAGCGCAGCAATTTGCCGCCAAACAGGTGGAAGAGGATCACGAGCTTCCACCGGCCATCCAGCATCCTGAACGCCTTCTCAACGCCCTCGGCGGCGCTCGCGGCTGTGTACTCAACCTTACCCAAAAGTCAGTACCTTACCTTTTCGTGCGTTCTTGCGGTTTGGCGAAGCTACAAACACCTTTCCGGCTACGCAATCGCGATCCACGACCGCGTCGTTCCCGACGCGCAAAGGAAAGGAAATCCGATGTCTCTCGATCTGCCGGGCCCGGTTGCCGCTTACTTTGCCGCCGACAGTCGCGATGGCGATGCCATCGCGCAATGCTTCAGCGAACGCGGCGTCGTGAAGGATGAAGGGCGCAAGCACGAGGGGCGCGCGGCCATCGCGCAGTGGAAGACCGACGCATCGACCAAATACAACTATACGAGCGAGCCGTTCGCTGTGGAGGAACGCGACGGGAAGATCGTCGTCACAGCGCATGTGGTCGGCGACTTTCCCGGTAGTCCGATCGATCTCAGATACTTCTTCGGGCTCGATGGCGACAAGATCGCCTCACTCGAGATCCTTCCCTGAGGTCGGAGCGAGCGACAGCAATTGCTGCTGTCTAGGTTCGATCGCGCTCGCCGGCGAGGGCTGTTTCGTGGCCAGCCGCCGGCCCAGGGCAATGAACGGCTTCTCGATATAGCGCCAGGAGAGCCAGGCCATCGGCGTCGTCAGCGCGACCGCCGCGATCGTTGTCGCAGATATCGCGAGCAGGACCGGCAGCCCCCTGGCATCGAGCAGTCGGCCGGTGAGCCACATACCGATCGGGTGAAGGAGATAAAAGCTGTAGGAGATACGGCCGTAGAAACGGACCGGACGGAGATCGAGAACGGCAAAGAGGCCGATCGAGCTTCGAAAGGCGACCAGCAGCACCAGCAGCGAGGAACTCAAGGTCTCCAGCGCAATGATCGGCGCGGTCTGTTTCTGTGATCCGCAGAAGCAGAGCAGGGCGATGGCCGCCATCGACAGGGTCCAGGCAGCGGCCGTGCGGAGCCGCTCGGCCGTCCGCTCGCCCTGCATCTGCAGAAGAACGCCGGCGACGAAGGCGTAGAGCGGCGCCAGGCTGGAAACGCCGCCAAGCAGATGCACATAGGTCCCCCAGAAGGAGAGCCCGAACAGGACAGCGATCGACACCATGAGCGGCTGCGGGCCGAAGCGCTGAAAAATCCAGACCGACAGCAGGATGACCGGCGTCGCGAAGCACTCGACGGTCATCGACCACATCACGCCGTTGATGTCATGGCGGACCATGATCGCATTGAGCATGACGTTGAGCGGATTGAATTTCGCCTCGTAGCCGACATAGAAGCCATATTGATGGTGCAGTAGCGTCAGCAGAGCGACCACCGCGATCGCCGCGGGAAACAGCCGGAACAGGCGATGTCGCAGAAACGTGACCGGGTTCGGATTGTTCTGCAGCGAGCGCGCCAGCACGAAACCGCTGAGCACGAAGAACATCACGACCGGCGCCATGCCCGTGACATAGGTGTCGGTGAACTGGCTCGTCATGTGATAGCCGACGACCGAGACCGCCGCGATGCCGCGCAGCGATTCAAGGCGAGGCAGGAAACCGAGCTTTCTTGCCTTGCTTGGGCTCACCTGTGCTTCGGGGACTGCCGCCATCATGGTCGCGTAACATTCCGCGCAGAGCTTGGCTACTGTGGCGCGCCGGGCACGCGTTCACCAACCTTCCGGACTAACCCTTATCCGCTAACCTTTGGGCCCTGAGGCGCTGTCGATCCATTGTCGCGTCTCCTCGTCGGACCAGCCAGGAACGGCAAATCCCTTCGGCGGGACAATGGGCTGCTGCTCGAGACGGAAATGTCGCTCGGGATGTCTGACGCGACGCACCGGCGCCGCGTCGGCAGCGGCGCACAGCATGATCAGCACGCCCAAGCAAAGAGCAAATCGCATCGGATATCCTCCGCTTCGACCGGACGTTCGCGCAACGCGAACGCTGCCTGCCACGCAGAATCTGGTCGCAGTCGGCATTTCCAAAATGCGCACCTGTTTTCACGAAAGCGGCAACGATCCGCCTTCCGATGCGCTCACTGCGCGCAAGCCGGTGCAGCTATCCCGCCGGCCTGCCGGGCGCGAGCCTGGCGGCGAGATAGAGGCGGTTCATCAATCTGAGCTGCTCGGGCGCGCCGGGGGTTGTCGGCGCGTCCTTCATGGTCATCCCGACCATCGTCTTCATGTTGTTGAGCACGACCGCGGCGATGTCCTCGGCCTCGTGCTCGTCGAGGCCGGGCGCGCAACGCTTCAGCGCTGTCTTGATCCCCGCGAGCGTCTGGCTACGGAAACGAAGACGGATCTCGGTCCAGTCGGTGCGGGAATCCAAGAACGCGGTGACCGCTCGGATCTGTGGGTAGAGCTTGGCCAGGAGATCGATGAGGATGTCGGCCAGTTGCTCCGGACTGGCGTCGGCGGCGTGGGCGAGGATCGCGTCGTATTCCGCCCGCAGCACCTCGGCATAGTGCTGCATCAAGGCGTCGGCGACGGCGTCCTTGTTCGGAAAGAAGCGATAGAGCGAGCCGATCTTGGCGTCCGCCCGCGCGGCGATCTCCGCCATGGTCGCGGCCTCGAAACCGCGTTCCTGGATCACCTCGGCCGCCGCCTGCATGAGTTCGGCGACGCGCTGGCGGCCGACCTCGCGCTGCGGCTGGAGCGGTTTGCGGTCCCGACTTGACAAAGTTGAGTATATCCTCAAATAGAGCAGTTGCGTGCTTGAGCTTTCCCTCAAGTATTTAGCCGCTCCCGACGCGCCCGGCAACGGGGCGGGGACGCCCCCACCTGGCGAAAGGACATCCCATGCTCATCCTGCCTGCCGCGACCACAGCATTGATCCTGATCGACCTTCAAAAAGGGATCGTCGGCCTGCCGACCGAGCCCCATTCCGGTCCAGCCGTCCTTGCCCAGGGACAGGAGCTCGCCCGGCGCTTCCGCGCGGCCAAGGCGCCCGTCGTGCTGGTCAACGTCGCCTTCTCGCCCGACTTCAGCGACGCGCTGAAGTCGCCGGTCGATCAACCGATGCAAGCGCCGCCCGGCGGCTTTCCCGAGGGTTGGTCGGACTTGGCGGATGGCCTCGCCGAACCGTCGGATATCAGGATCACCAAGCGGCAATGGGGCGCGTTCTATGGCACGGAGCTCGATCTGCAGCTCCGCCGGCGCGGCGTGACCACCGTGGTGATCGGCGGCATCGCCACCAATATCGGCGTCGAATCCACCGCGCGTGCCGCGCATGAGCATGGCTATGCGGTCGTGCTGGCGGAAGACGCGAGCGCCGATCGTTCGGCGGACATGCACGCCTTTGCCTTCGAGCACATTTTCCCGCGGCTTGGCCGCGTGGCTAAAGCGGCCGAGATCGAGCTGCAGCGGTGAGCGAGCAGCAAGCCTATCTCCCGCTCCGAGCGCTGCCGGTCGCCGTCCGCTGGGCGGTGCTCGTCGTGGTTTCGTTGCTGATCGCCGGCGTGCTGCAGTGGGTGAGGCTGCCTGCCGCCTTGCTGCTGGGGCCGCTGGCCGCGGCCGCGCTGGTGCAGATGGGCGGAGGGGCGGTGAGGGTGCCCCGCCTGCTGATCGCTGCAGCCCAGGCAATCATTGGCTGTCTCGTCGCGCAATCGATCACGCCGGCAATCATCAGCGGCTTCGTGCGCTACTGGCCGATCATCCTCGCCACCGTGGCGCTTTCGGTCGGCGCAAGCGCTCTGATCGGCTGGACCATGAGCCGCTTGCGCATCATCCCCGGCACCACGGCGGTCTGGGGCATGCTGCCGGGCGCTGCCACGGTGATGATGGTGATGGCCGAGGCTCACGGCGCCGATTTCCGGCTCGTGGCTTTCATGCAGTATCTGCGCGTCGTGCTGGTGGCCGCGGCCGCCTCGGTGGTGGCGCTATGGTTTGCGCACGGCGGTGGCGGCCGTTTCAGTGCCGGGCTTTTTCAGCCTGTCGACCTGACGAACCTCGGAGCCACCGCGGCCATTGCGCTCGTCGGCGCTGGTCTTGCCGCGCGGATGCCGGCCGGCGTGCTGCTTGGGCCGCTCGTTCTCGGCGCGGTGCTCAACGTGCTTGGCTGGGTGAAGATCGAGCTGCCGCCACTGGTGCTGATCGCAACTTACGCTCTCATCGGCTGGAATACAGGCTTGCGCTTCACGCGCGACGTGCTGGCGACCGCCGCTCGTGCGCTGCCACAAAGCATCGGCGCAACCGCGGTCCTGATGGCGTTTTGCGGACTGCTGGCATGGCTGTTGGTGGTGCTCCTGCACGTCGATCCGCTGACCGCCTATCTCGCCACCAGCCCCGGCGGCGTCGATGCCGCCGCGATCATCGCCGCCTCGACCAAGGTCGACACGTCCTTCGTCATGGCGCTGCAGACCGTGCGCGTGATCCTGCTGCTGTTCCTCGGTCCATCGGTCGCGCGCTGGGTGGCGGGAACGCTCGATCGCGCGTCAGCCAGTCCGGGACCGGATGGTCCGCCGGACATTGGCGGCCCTGATTGATTTGCGTGGCGGCGGCATCAGCCCGCGAACGAGACGCGCGGCCGCTGCTCCAGCGGTTTCCATATAGCTTGGATCACGATGCAGCAGGACGACGGCAAACGCGCCGTCCAACAGCAGGATGACCTGCCGCGCAAGCTGCCGCGCTTCCCGCGGGGCGGCCGCATCTTCGAAGACGGAGCAGAGCCAGTCCTCGACGCGTTTCTTGTGCGCGCGGCCGATCACCATCGCTGGATGACCGGGCAGGTTGACCAGTTCGACCGAGGTACGCAGGAAGCCGCACCCCTTCCACTTGGCGTGTCGCGCCGACCGCGCGAGGTTGCGGAAGATCGCTTCCACCTTGGCGGCCACGTCACCGTCGGCCTCGGCGAACCAGCGCTTGAACAAAGCGAGATTTGGCTGGTCGCGGATCTCGAGATAGGCCGCGATCAGATCGTCCTTGCTGCGGAAATGATAGTAGAGCGTCCGCTTGGTAAGGCCGGCCTTTTCCGCCACCGCATCGACGCTGACGGCGCGGATGCCCTCGCCGTAGAACAATTTTCCGGCGGCTTGAAGGATGCGCTCACGCGTCGAACGGCCAGTCTCGCTCATGGCGCCTTATGTATACTGACCAGTGAATATACACAACGCAGTCCATCTCTTACCGTCGCGCGCATGACCAAGGTGGCGCTGCGTATATCGATGGAGGATGGGACACCCGTCACGATTCCCTGCCGGGACGGCGTGACCATCGGCGGCCATTTGTGGCTCGCGCCAGCCGGCCGCTCCGCCGGCAGCATCATCGTCAATGCGGCAACGGGGGTGGCTGCGCGCTATTACCACCGCTATGCATGCTTCCTGGCGAACCACGGCTTCGATGTCCTCACCTATGACTATCGCGGCATCGGCGGTTCGCGGCCGTCTCGCCTCAGAGGCTGTGGCTATCGCTGGCGCGATTGGGGCGAACTCGATTTCGAGGCGGCGCTTTGCTTCATGCACGAACGTCGGCCGCAGGCTCGCCTCATCGTGGTCGGCCACAGCGTCGGCGGTTTTCTGGCGGGGCTCGCCGCAAGCGCTGGCTTGATTGAGCGGATGCTGACGGTCGGCGCGCAATATGCCTGGTGGGGCGACTATGCGCCGCGCCGGCGCGCTGGCCTGTTCCTCAAATGGCACATTGCTATGCCCGTCATGACGGCGCTCTGCGGCTATTTTCCCGGCCGCAGGCTCGGCTGGCTGGAGGATTTGCCCGCCGGCGTCGCCAATGAATGGAGTTTCCGCGGGCGACGCTTCGAGCGCAGCCATCCACGCGGCGAGAGACAGGCCGTGCTCTCACGGATGGCGGCGGTGACGGGGCCGATCCTTGCGATTGCCGTGTCGGATGACGAACTCGGCACCGTGCCCGCAATCCGTCGCACGCTTGGCTACTACACCGGTGCGCCGCGCACGGCGGTGCTGCTCGAGCCGTCCGACTACGGTCGCAAGGCGATCGGCCATTTCAATCTCTTCCACGACAGTCACGCGGCCGGCTTCTGGACCGACACACTCCCGTGGCTCAGGGATGGCCGCAATCCCTGGCCAGGGCACGTGCTTGCATCTGTCGGTCCTGGCGGGCCGTAGTTGAGAGGTGGAGCGCTTCGCCAAGCATGCTTTCGGCGGTGTTTAACATGTCTCAGAAAGGTACGCCGCCGGGCTTGAAATACACTGTCCCGGCGGCGCCCTGTCTCATACTGGGCCCCTGAAATCCCCAGTACCCATTGAAATGCAACGTGTATGCCACAAGGGTATGACGCCAAAGAAAACTTATTTCGTCTCGGCGCGGGAATAGGCGGGGCCGTCCGGTGTGTCGCTAATCGTCAGCGGCCCTCTGCAACTTTTGCTCAGTTGGAGCGTAGCTCTGGCATGAGGGAAGATTTGATCCGGTTTCGTCAGCTAGCTCAGGAATGCAGGGACCGGGCGGCGGAGGCTCGCAGTCCGGTGGACGAAGATGCCTGGCTGACGCTCGCAGCCGATTAGCTGGCGCTTGCGAAGGCCAGTGAGGCTCCAGAGGCTGGCGATGACGCGGCTACAGGCCGCGCTGCATCCGGTTGACGGCGATCAGGAGCTCGGGCCGCTCCAACACTTCCACCAATCGATCAAGGAAGACCCGCTCGTTATTGCGCGGTCGCGGCTGCAAGTATTCTTCAAGTATGCCCTGGGCATCACGAACGGCCTGAAGAGCTAACTGCTCGTCCGTCATTCTAGTCGCCTCCCTGCAGTGGTGAACGCAACCCCAACACAATTGAGCAAAATACGGTTCCATTTTGCTTAATCAGTGTTTGCACGGAAATCTTGCCGCAAGCTGGACGAAAGCAATGTTCAGCATTCTTTCCCGATAATGCATTGATATTTTTCATTTTTTGTTTTGAGGGAAGGGGCCTTCGCGAGCGCCTTGCTGGCGCCCGTGTTCGCGCGTATCGACATCGCGTTCCCAAGATCAAGTTGGGGGAAAGCGCAGTCCGAAATAATAAAATCAATGACTTACGGGTTCGTCCGGTCTCTTTATCGCTCCGGAAGACTGATTTGGGAACATCGATGAAATCCCTCCTTACACTCTGCCTTTGGTTTGCCGCTTGCTGTTACCCAGCGCTTGCTCGGGCCGAATCTCCCGCCGCCATGATCTCCGGCTATCGCGTACAGCACGGGGAGGGGCGCGTGGTGCTCGATGCGACGCTCACGCGCATTGCGCACGAGCAAGCCGCGGCGATGGCGGCAAAGGACAAGCTCGACCACGACGTCCTCGGCCCCTTCAACTCGCGCGTCCACCCAGCGGGCGCGGGCCGGGCGGCAGAAAACATCGCCTACGGCTATGACAGCTTTCCAAAGACTCTCGACCAATGGATCAATTCGTCGGGTCACCGGCGAAATCTGCTGTTGCACAACGCCTCGCGCGTTGGCGTCGCCAGCGTCAAGAGTTCGGCGACCGGGCGGACCTATTGGGCGATGGTGATTGCCGGCGACTATGAGCGTCCGAAGGTGGCGAAGAATTCGCCGAAGAGCTCAAAGCAGGCGACGGTTGCCAAGCCGAAATCTCGCGCTGTGGAGGCCTGTCGTCTGAAAATTCTCAGCATCTGCCTCTGATGCAGGGCTTTTCCTGACGGAGGCGCGAGTTTGGCACAGGCCAGAGGGCCGACCCAACTGGATGAAAGATGGGTGTGAGCGCTACTGACGCGGTCGGCTCGAACTCATCCACTTTCTTCCTAGCAGAGTGCTGATCGCCGAGCGCAGGCTCCGCCAGCGGAGGATAGCCGCAAGGATCGTCCCAGCGATCAACGTCTGCGCCGCGATCAGCGTGACCGGCGGGATGGTTTCCACCCCGATCTTGATGAAGCTGTAGAATGCCCCCAAAAGCGTCGGCCAATAGCACCGTCAGCTTCGGCGCCATGTTTGTCTTGCCGGTCATCATCCCTTTTCCGCGACGATTCCGATGCGGCGGTGCTAGCTGCTTCGGAACAGGGGATGCTTCGGCCACGGCCGAACTGTCTAGGCTGACGGCATGTCCTCCACCTGCTGCTAGCTCTGATCGGCAGCCTTGTTACAGCCGGGGCTATCGCCACTGCCGCACATGCTCGATCAAAGCGCGCATTTTGGGCGCCATGTTGCGACGCTGAGGAAAGTAGAGAAAAAAGCCGGGAAACGGCGGCAGGAATTCTTCCAGGAGCGGGACGAGTTCGCCGGTCTTCACGAATGGATGGAAGGTTTCCTCCGGTGCAAAGGTGATACCCGCCCCGCAGAGGGCCGCACGAAGCATCAAGCGCAGATCGTTCGTGGTGATCTGGGGTTCGACCGCCAGGTCGAAGGGAATGCCGTTCTCTTCAAACTCCCAGCGGTAGGGCGCGACGTTCGGCGCCGGGCGCCAGCCGATGCAGCGATGATGGATCAGTTCGCGTGGATGCGCCGGCGCGCCGTGGGCCGCGAGATAGGAGGGAGCTGCCACGACTGCTTCGCGCTGATCGCCTGTCAGGGGAACCGTGATCATGTCTTGCTCGATCACTTCACCCAGTCTGACGCCCGCATCGTAGCCGGCCGCGACGATATCGAATTCTTCGTCCGTGACCGTGACATCGATCGTGACGCCAGGATGAGCCGCGGCGAAGGAGGCGATGAGGGGGCCTGAAAGGAACCGCTCGGCAATCGAGGTGACGGCGATGCGCAGCAGCCCGCGCGGCGCATTCTCTGCGGCCACGTAGTCAAGCGCCGTGGCGATATCCGAGATAGGTTGGGACAGTGCCTCGCGCAGACGCTCACCCGCTTCCGTCAGGCGCACCGAACGGGTCGTGCGCGTGACGAGGCTCGTGCCAAAGGCATCCTCAAGCCGCCGCACTGCCTGGCTGACAGCCGAGCGGGTCACGCCAAGGCGATCGGCGGCAGCGCGGAAGTTGTGTTCTTCCGCGACGGCGAGGAAGAGCGGCAGGAGGTTGAGGTCAACCTTCATTGTCCAGCATTGCTAACCATCCAGTCAAACACTGGACGGATACCAGCAACAGCGGCGAACGTCCATCTTGGGCTCCGAATGCAAAGCAAGGGGCACGAGATGGACAAGGTTATTCTGATCACCGGCGCCTCCAGCGGGATCGGCGAGGGCATCGCCAGAGAGCTCGGCGGGGCCGGCGCAAAGGTGCTGCTGGGCGCCCGCCGGCTGAACCGCATCGAAGCCATCGCCGATAACATCACGGGAGCCGGCGGAATCGCCCAAGCCCGGCTGCTCGACGTGACCGACCGCCATTCCATGGCTGGCTTCGCTCAGGCGGCGATGGACGAGTGGGGGCGCATCGACGTTCTCATCAACAATGCCGGCGTGATGCCGCTCTCGCCGCTTGCCGCCGGCAAGCTCGACGAATGGGAGCGCATGGTCGATGTCAACATCAAGGGCGTGCTCTGGGGCATCGGCGCTGTCTTGCCGATCATGGAGGCGCAGGGCAGCGGCCAGATCATCAATATCGGCTCCATCGGCGCGCTCTCGGTCGTGCCGACGGCCGCCGTTTATTGCGCAACGAAGTTCGCGGTTCGCGCGATCTCGGACGGCTTGCGTCAGGAGAGTACGAACATCCGCGTCACCTGCGTCAACCCCGGCGTCGTGGAGAGTGAACTCGCCTCGACCATCACTCATGCGGAGACCGTGGCTGTGATGGAACGCTATCGGGCGATCGCGCTTCAGCCCGCCGACATCGCGCGCGCTGTCCGGCAACTGATCGAGGCTCCGCCGAGCGTGGACACAACCGAAATTACCATCCGACCGACCGCATCGAGCAACTGATGCCGGACGATCCGATCCGCGATCGGGGTCGATCCCGTGCTGATGACCCCGTTCGCGGCCTTTATCCCCTTAACGACAGGAAAGAGCCATGACCTTTGCCGCTTCGATCGACCGACTTGCGGGCCGCACCCGCACGCTCCTGATCCTCCTGACCTTGATAGCGACCACGGGCGTGGCCCAGGCCAATTCCCCCACGCCGGATGCCAACGTCGAGGCGCGGAATGAAGCCGCCGTCCGTAGGGCTTTCGAGGGATGGACTGCGGGCGGCAACGTCTTTGCTGACCTCCTGGCCCCCGACGTGACATGGACAATCCATGGCTCCGGCCCAGTTGCCGGCACCTATCGCGGCCTCAAGGATTTCGTCGATCGCGCCTCGGCTCCCCTTGTGAGCCGTCTCGCGACTCCGCTCCGGCCTGTCGTGCACCACATCTGGGCAAAAGGGGACAGGGTCATCGTCCGCTTCGACGCTTCGGCCACCACGACCTCGGGAGCGCCGTACCGCAATCGGTTCGTGTGGATCTTCAACATGAAGGACGGGTCTGTCGTCGAGGCCGAAGCCTTTCTCGATCTCGTCGCCTATCAGCAGGTCGTCGACAACAACGAGCCGCGCCGGCAATAGGCGGCCATAACGAACCTCGCCGGGGCCAGTCGCTTCGTGTCCCCGGACACGGAGCGGCCGGCCGCGGTCCCAACTCAACACACACATATGAAATGAGGAGCTCGGCCATGCAGCGCGTCTTTGCAGCCATGATCGTGGCAACGCTCCTGATCCCACCTGCGCGGGCCGAGGAAACAGAATTGAAAGCCAATCATCGCTATGTCGGCCTCTGGGTTACGCAGGACGGCAACATCAGTCACGAACTTCTGCCGAACAGCCGCTACGTTGAAGCGAGAGGCACGCGCGAGCGTGCCTACGAGGGCCGTTACGAAGTGACCGGCACGCATATCGAATATTGGGATGATACCGGCTTCACCGCTGATGGCGACTTCATCGACGATGTTCTGCATCACGCCGGGATGATCCTCTATCGCCGGTAGCGCAGGGGGCGTCTTCCGAAATAAACCGACCTGCGCGGCACCGGCATCCGCATCAATGTCCTATCGCCGGGACCGACGCGGACCGAACGAGGTGCAGCCCGACCGCTCGTCATGGTTGCAGGTGAACGGCGGGATGGACTCGAAGCGGTCGTTCCGTGCTGAAGTCTGTGGCCTCGATCTGAATATGTCGGGCTATAGCGTAGAATCGACGGCTCGCTATGCCATGTGGCGGGCGTCCGGTAATCGGCGACTATATCGCGCTATTGAGGGCGATCGGCGGCCAATGGCGGAAGGGGTGTCCGCCGATACTAATTGATATGATTGGATAATTTCGGCTCTGTGTGATCGACCCACGGTATAACCCACGGTCGGTCAGTTTGTGAATTGCGGGTAGACTCCGGTAACGACCAAGAATCGGCTATGACAGCCGCCACACAACCCTAGGATTTATGTTCGATGACCGATCAACCGTCACCGCCCGTCGTGATGAATTCGTTCACGTTCGACCCGACTAATAAGTACGCCAACCTCAGCTTTTACAAGCAAATTAACACTCCGGGGCCTGGCATTCCCTTCAACGTGACGATGGTTGTTCCTATCGACGTTAACGAAACAGAAACGATTGCCAATGTCCGAAAGCATGCCGCAAAGGCAGCCATTAAATGGCTTCAAGAGATCATCAACGTCTTGGAGCAGCAGGGATGAGTCAGGGCCAACTTGACGCAAGGTTGGCCACTGTGGAGAGCCGTGTTGCGAGCCTTGAGACACTCAGTACCGTCGCCAATCCAAAGCTCGATCGGGTCGAGGACAAGTTCTTCACTCTGACCGAACGCGTCGCAAAACTTGAAGAAAGAGTAAGCCATCTTCCCAGCAAGGATTTTATTGTGAAAGCGGTGATCACAACCATCACCATTGTCACTGGGGTAATTGGCTTCCTTCCTAAAATTCAGCAGCTTTTCAGCGCCGTGCCAAAGCCATAGCAGGTGTCCGTCAGACGGGCCGGACATCCTCATAAATCGACTAGCTTGAAAGCGGTATCCAGATCCGATTGCGACACCTCGCCGGCCTTGGCTGCCGCGTCCCCAATCGATCCCAAAATAAAGTTTGGCATTGTGAGGGAATCGGCCGCTTGACAAAAACCGGTATGCTATATTGCGCCTCTACGAGCGATTCGGTCCTAGCTCTGTAGCTTTCAAACTGAAGGGCCGGCAGGCAAGTCAAGGTGGAAACCAGACATGCTGCTGTTGAAGTTGGCTGACGTTGCGAAGGCTACCGGCCTCGGTAGATCGACAATTTATCGGAAGATATCAGAGAACGCTTTTCCCAAACCGCTCCAGCTTTCTCCCGGCTGCGTGCGATGGGACGCAGATCATCTTCAGGCTTGGCGGGATGCGCTGCCAATCGCCGGTAACGACAACCCAAAGAGCGGCACCACAGCCGCCTAAAGCACGACTGGCCCTCTAGCCAGGTGCACCGCTCCGAAGGAGCAACCCCTTAGGGGGAATTCCATGAAACTCTTATCACTCTGGCCGCCCATTCCGGGCGCGCCCGATGTTGTGCGCGCGTCAATCGAAGTTGCTGACGGTGTCCGACTCCACAAAATCAAAGTTGCCGGCGGCTGCGTGCTGGCGCGCAACGCGACGTTTTCGCCGGAAGCGGCGAAACAGATTGTAGATTTGGTTCTCTCGGGAAAAGGCGCTCGCCGTAATGACCGTACTCGCGACTAATTCCGATCCTCTCGCCACCATTACCCATTTGCGCCGCGGCTTGGCTACGCTTGGCTATAACTGCATTCCCTGCGCAGGAAAGAGACCTATCGAAGATGATTGGCCTGACAAAAACTGGTCGGCCGAGCAAATGGAGGGGCTAGCCCGCAGATATCCGCACGCGACGAATACGGGCATTTTGACCGGCGAACTCGTTGGCCTGGATATCGATACGCTGGATCCCGAAACGTCCGAGGCCATTCTTGAAATGGTTGCAAATGTTCCCGGCATCGATCGCTTGCCTTATCGCGTGGGCAAACATCCGAAGCGCCTCTATATCTGCCGAACTAACGAGCCTCGGCGAAAGCAGTCGACTGGCGCGTACCTCATCAATGGTCAGAAGTGCCAAATCGAAGTGCTCGGCATAGGGCAACAATTCGTTGCATACGGCACGCACCCGGAAACGATGCGGCCATATGAGTGGTTCAACGGTTCGCCGGCAGAAACGCCGCTTGCGGATCTGCCAGAAATTAACTGGCCCGATATCGAGACGTTGCTAGCCCGCGCCGAGGCTTATCTTGCGGAACGCGGGACACTCATTAAGCACGGCAGCAAATCTCCGGCGAATGATAACAGCGAGCGCGGCGCGTTCGTTGAGTCCGACCACCCGTGGTCATTGCTCAATCAGCGCGCGCTGAGCAACCTCGACGCATGGGTGCCGGAACTAGGTTTGGAGGACTTAAAGCCATACCGCGACGGTTATCATTCTGTAGCCAGCTTTAGGCCGACCAATAGCGCCACAGCAACGAAACGGGGGCGTGCGCTGAATATCCAACCCGAAGGAATCTGCGACTACGCGGACGGCAATAAGGGTTACACACCGATAGACTTGGTTGCTGTCTGCCTGAGCCTACAGGCTCATGAGGCCGTCGACTGGCTGAAGGACCGTGTTGGCGAGCCAGACGACGGCACGCCAGCCATTCCGATTGATGGGCTGCTGAAGAAAAAAGAGGCTGCGACGGATGGCGGTGTTGATGAGGAGGTCGCCGACGACGCCTTCCCAGGCATCATGTCATCGGGCGAGTTCGTGCGTGGTTTTGTGCCTCCTGACTATTTGATAGACGGCATTATCCAGTCTGGATTTCTTTATTCGATTACGGGGCAGACCGGCGCAGGCAAGACGGCCGTAGCCCTGCTGATGACATCTTGTATCGCACGAGGTGAGCCGCTATCCGGGCAGGGGGTTAAGCGCGGGCGCGTTCTGTATTTCGCAGGCGAAAACCCGGATGACGTACGAATGCGGTGGATTGGATTGTGCCACGAGTTAGGTCTGAATCCAGACGACGTTGACGTCCATTTTATTGAGGGTGTGTTTTCGATTTCGGAGTTCGCCGAACGCATTGAGCAAGACGTCACAGCCCTTGGCGGTGTTGATGCGATATTCGTGGATACCACCGCGGCATATTTCCCAGGCACTGACGAGAACAGCAATGTAGAGATGGGAGCTTATGCGCGGCTGCTTCGCTCGTTGACGCGCATGGAATGTAGGCCCGCTGTCATCGCGGCGAGCCACCCCATTAAGAATGCAAGTGAAGGTAACCTTCTCCCGCGCGGTGGCGGTGCATTTCTGAATGAGGTGGACGGTAACCTCGCTCTCGCAAAGAAGGGGGAGCGCACATCTGAACTTCACTGGCAAGGCAAGTTCCGTGGCCCCGAATTTGCTCGTATCACGTTCGACCTTCCAGAGGTCCGGGTGCCGACACTGGTCGATAGTCGCGGCAGACAGATTCCAACCGTCATGGCGAGAACTGTCAGTGACGGCGAATTGGCTGCGCGAGCCGCATTAGCAACGAAGGAGGACCGCGAAATGTTGGTTACTATTCGTGCCAACGGTAAACGCAGCTTGACCGAACTTGGCGAAGAGCTTGGTTATGGGGACGGCGCCAAACGGAAGGCTCAGACCGTGACCGACCGCCTCAAGAGAGCCGGGTTCATTCTATTCGAGCTCGACGAGTGGAAGCTGACCAAAAAAGGTGAGACGGCAGCGACCGAAGCGGCCGGTGCACTACATGCCGCGCGTACGGCACAACAAAACGCGGCGAACGTCGTTTCGACAGGACGGCGCAAGCGTACCGCGAGCGTACATTACCACTGATGCAACGGTACGGATTAGTAAAAAATAGTAGCTAAAACAACGGCTTATGTGCGTACGTCATGCATGTACGCACAAGCAAAAAACCAAACTTTATGACGGGGTGTGTGTTTTACACACCCCGTCATTGGGAGAAATCATATCGTACCGTACCGCCTCTTTCTCTAGGGGGTGCTCGGTACGGTACGGCTAGCGACCACCGTCACTCGTCACCCATCTGCAACACTCCAGAAATGCCCGCGCACCACCTTTACCGGCGTGCTGCAGTTGGCCTAGCTCTTGATCTATGGGGCCACCTCGAAGTCTCCCGCCTTCACCTAATGACCGGCGTCCCTAGGGAAATTCTTCGGCGGGCAAAATGGCAGACAAAACATGGTCCGGGCTGCCTCACACGCGGCGGGCCGCAACTCCAGCGCCCGGATTACGGGCCAAGATATTTCTGGCACGTGTGTTCGCTCTCGCTAGATCCAGCGTTCGTTCGCGCAGCCGCTGGCGCATCTGTTCGTATTCGCGGCGGACTCGCTGAAGTTCCAGCCGCAATAGACGCGATTCGAGGATGGCTGTATTCGCGCGCTCGGAAAGCATGTCCATCGAGGTTTCATACCGGATGAAAACGGCTTCCGCATTTAACTATGACAGTGCGGTTTAGTTCGGACGCGCACCGCCCTTTACCGGGCGCAACGACGCGACCTATCTTATGAAGCAATCGAGCTTCCGGATTTTTGGGCGCATGACGCGCGGGTGAGGGGTGGATACGGATCCTGGCGTGCGATGCGTCATAGCGTCACGAGGGGAGGGGCCGCTCGACACTCTAGCGCCGCTCCATCCTCACACCGCCGTCCACCTCACGTAGAATCTTTTTTGATTGTTTTTGATTATCGGCCCCGCGCCGACAGCACCAGAGGCCGCGCAGACGGCCAGACACAGCAGGAGGGCAGATGCCCAAAGCACACCAGGATTACCGTGAGACGCTAGCAGCCTGGCAGCCAACGCCAGCCAACGACAACCGGCCCATCCGTGCGGACAGGTTCACGAGCTTGGCCGAACGGAGAGCCTTCGTTCAGCGTCCCCAGCCGGAGCCAGTTTCGGTTCTGAACTCGCCGACGCTTGAGCGGCTTAGCCGCGCATCGCCCGATGCCGTGCCGTTGTGGAAGTTCTGGCGGGATATGCAATGCGCACCCGCTGCGGACGTCTACGCGGAACCGGAGATCATCGTCGATGAGGATGAGGAGTCGGCGAATACTGGCTTTTCGGAGAGCGGAGAGCGGGACCTTGAGGTGAGGCCGACCGTCCAAGAGATCGAACGGGCCATAGAGGGGGCAGGGCGCGTTTCGGTGATCTGCACCGTGCGCGATGGCAAGCGCGTCGACGTTCGTCAGGTGTGCCGGCCGCTTGTCTTCGGCAACACCACAAAAATAGGCGACCTGGAGTTTCGCCACGGCCGGTTGGTTCGCTGGGGCAGGACGAATCGCGGTAGACCGCTGGAGCCTGTGGAGCGCTTGGGCGCCGCCAAGGGCAGCCGCCAGAAACCGCCCGCGCGCAATCTGCGCCGACTGGTACGCACCTCCGCGCCGTTTGCCCGGAATGCGGGGTTCCTCGCCGGCATCACTCATTCAACCGGCAGATCAGGAGCGCCATTGGAGTGCTTCGCGGAGGCTGAGCAATCGCGGAAGGCGGAAGATCAATCGTTGCGGGCTGCGCTTGGTGCCCACGCCGAAATACTCGATATGGCCATCACTGACGCAATAGCGCGCGAGATCGGTGAGAGCTGCGGCTATCGCGGAAAGCACGCCGAGCGACGGGGCATTTTCTTAATCAATGAAGCCTTCGCGGCGCTGCGTGCGCTAGTAGGTGAAAATATTTTGCAGAAGGCAGCATAACGAGTCCCTAAACCTGGGCGTCAATCCGTATTTCTCTAGATGTCGGCGAAAGCAGACATCTATCCCTCGGCGCGGGGCCTCTTCCCCAAACCTAGTGAAATTCCCGCGCTAGACTAGCCCGGATGCCCGGCAGCACGCTCGCGGGGTGCTTCCGCACATCGCCCATTCCTATAAACCAAGGACCTTCATGACGCTTTCCGAACTTCAGCATCAAGTCGAGGTTAGCAAGTGGTGCCCGCAGGGCTCCTACTATCGAACCGGAAGAGTGGTTCGTTACGGCGCGGCGAAGTGAGTGCGAAAAATCGACGATCGGCTGAGGCCATCGCGTATCGTAGATTGTATTCGACAGCGCGGTGGAAGCGGCTGCGCGCACAGGTCCTGTCTGAGCGGCCACTTTGCGAGTGGTGCCTAGAACGCGAAGTGGTTGAGCCGGCAGCTGATGTGCATCATGCAGAAGCGCATCGTGGAGACCTAACGAAATTCTGGTCTGGGCCGCTCGTCGCAACATGCCGACCGTGTCACGCTAGTCGCGGGCAACGTGAAGATCTGGGACAGACCGTCGTGACCTTCGCGGCCGACGGATGGCCAGTCTAGCCCCGGGGGTGGTGAGAAAGTCGAGACCCCTCGGCCTTAGCTACCGGCGGCCCCCAACAGCAAGCGCGAGCGCTGCCCCAGAGTTTAAAATATTTTGGAGACCCGAATGGCCTCACCAAAGCCACCCGATCACCTGTCGCGCGTAGCCAAAGCATGGTGGCGGAAAGTCCATGATGACTACGATCTCGACCAACATCACGACCATCTACTGAGGCTTGCCTGCGAGAGCCTGGATCAATCCGAGCAGGCGCGAGCCGCCATTTCGGAGCACGGGGCCGTAGTTCTGGACCGCTTCGGCTGCCAAAAACCTAGCCCATGGGTCGATATCCAGCACAAAGCTCAGAACAGATTCCGCATCCTATGCCGCGAACTTGGGCTTGATGTGCAGCCCGGCGACGGGCCGCGCATGCCGCGAGATGCAACTTACGGAGCGCGACGCTAGTGCCGGTTCGGAAGCGGAGAGATAGGCGTAAGCAGGCGGCTGGCACGCTCGACGATTGGGAATGGGCGCTCGAAATGGGATGGCCGTGCACAGGGGAACTAGACGGCATCTGCGAACTCGACGAGCACGGTCATCCTGACCGGGAGGCGGCGCGCAGCGCGTGGAAACTCTACGGGACGCAAATCTTGGCCAGATGGCGAGCCGAGCACCCGAATGGTTCGCGGTACGCCTGCTGGGGACTCGAACAATTCGGGGAACCGTGATGCCCGCGAGATTGAAACGGGACAAGCGGCGCCGTCGTTTCGACATAACACTTGAAGCCGTCCAGCTATTTCGGCAGGGCCAGGCAGCGCGCGATCCGTACGAACTGAGGTGCATCAAGATACGGCTTGCAGCCGCACTCGGCAGGAGCAAGTTCGCCGCTTGCCCGCTGGATCCCAAGCCACGTTCGCTAATCGGCTGTGATCCAGAGCCGGGCGAGGTTGCGCTCGATCTTAGGGCGCAACTGCTGAAGGAGATCGGCGAAGTAGCCGCACGGCTGCCGAGCGTGAAAGCACCACGCGCCGCTCGCGCTTTTTGATGACTCCCCAATAATCGGAAAATAGATGTCAAATGATCTTGTTGTCCAGCTTGGTGCAAAGCTGGACCAATTCCAAAGCGACATGAACAAGGCTGGTGATATCGCTGACGATGCGGTGTCGCGCATTGAGCAGTCGTTTGCAAGCCTCAATCCTACGGCAGGCGGCTTTGCGTCACTGGGCGTGGCAGCGGCTGGAGTCACCGGCCTTGTTGGTGGTCTGCTGACTGCGATCACCAAGGTCAATAGCGAGCTTGCCGATCTGCAGAAGAACGCAGAGTTCACCGGATTAACTGCCGAGCGATTCCAACAGATACAGTTTGCGGCGGGGCAGGGCGGTGTCTCATCTAAGGAGTCGGCCGAGGACTTGCGGAAGGTCGCGAGCCTTCTTGCCGATGCCAAAGAAAACGAAAACTCGCTGACGCGCCTGCTTGATGCGAATAACATCAAGTATAAAGACCGCAATGGCCATGTTATCAGTCTTAATCAGCTTTTGACGATTGCCGGCGGCCTGATCAATAAATTCGATTCTATCCCAGAAAAGTCCAAAGCAGCACAGATGCTTGGGCTCTCTGAAGGGTGGGTTGAGGCGCTACGCAACGGTAGCAAGGCATTTGAAGAGATTGCTCGCGGTGCCGAGGCCGCGGGGGTAATTATCGACGGAGCCACCGTCGCCAAGGCCGCTGCATTCGATAGGGCATGGAATCAATCAACAGCAACGCTCGCCGCACAGTTCAAGGCGGTGTCTGCGGATATTGCTGGATATCTTGACGGTTTGATTGATAAGGCGAAAGACCTTCTCGCCAAGGTTCTTGAGTCGCAAAATATACAATCTGGCAGCGGGCAGGATAAATTCAATGCGTGGGCTGATTCCATCAGCGTCGCGATAAAAGAAGCGCTTGGCCTTAAACAAAACATCGAGCAGCTCGGCAGCGTTATCGACCGGATGAGCGAGAAGGGCGAAGACCCGGCAATCATTCGCGGCCTTGAATTGACGCGCGCCAAGGCTGAGCTTGCTGCAAAAATGCTACAGGCAGTCGCCGAGCAGCAGTCCAAGGCCGACTTCCCAAACGGAGTGCCAACGCCACGCGCTCGGCCTGCCGCTGCCAACAACCCAAGCCCTGATGCCGCACACCTTCCCAAGCGCAAGGACGGCGAGGAGGCCGCAGACGCGTATGATCGCGCCAGGGAAACCTTAACCAAATACGTCGCAACGACGAATGCACTTGCGAAGGCGCAGGGCGAGGGCGCGGCGGCAACCGAGCAAGCCAAGGCGCAGGCTCAGCTTCTTGCAGCGGCTCAGCAGGCCGGAATTCCCATTACGCAAAAGGTCATGGATCAAATCCAAGACCTCTCGCAAGACGCCGGCTTGGCGGCTGAAGCGCTGGAGAAGGCGAGGGTTGCCACCAACATTTCACGCGGCCAGCAGACATCGCTGCTTTCGCCAGAAGATGTGCAAATAGCCAATATACTTCAGAAAGTTTATCCGAGCGTCGACGACGCGCTGAAAGCGAACGACGCGGCACCGATGAAAACATCTGCCGCAATGAGACGATCAACGCAAGTGGCGGAGGGGCAACGACAGTGAGTGCCTGCAATATTTTGTTTCAGAAGAGACGTGGCGCCGTCCACATGATGGTCGATGGTGCAGGTTACGACATCGACGGAAGAATATTGTACGTTGGCCAAAAGGCATACGCCCTCCCGACGTTGCACGCGGCCGTCTCAACGCTAGGGCTTGGGCTTGCCGGGCTGCTCGTGCCGATCGAACTAGCAAACCGGTTTGTCAGCTTTGATGACATGATAGATGGCATTGAAGCTGCGGCCCCGGAGATCTACGAAAAAACGTTGATTTATGCGGCGCCGGTGAAGGACGCCACCGTAAACATTATCGGATGGTCGACCAGAGAGAACGGGCCAACGGCCTACGTGCTGAGAATGAACGAGGCGGCAAGAGACGAGGAAATCGCGACACGCGACGCCGCACATAGGCGCGAGTTCGGGCAAAATGCCTTCGTAGATTCGACCGCGTTCAAGCTGGAGCGTACCGACTTTTCGACGATAAACCCGCCGCCCTTTCGTCCGATGAGCGAGATCGGTTTTCCGAGCTTCGATTTGAGCGAGGATATTGGCGATCAGGCCGACGTCGAGCTTGATCTGCTGCACATTCTGGAAGCGCAGCGGCGACGAAAATTTGCGACGCGACCTGGCAGCGTTGAGGCGCACAAGATCGGCGGCCTTGCGCTCCTCACGTCCGTGACCGGGGCGGGCGTATTTCAGAAAGTCGTACACAGATGGGTGGATGACCGAATTGGCGGACTCATTGAGCCCGACCAGATCAATGATTGGACGGCATGGCGGAAGAAGGCTGCGAGGAAACTTCGTAAGGGCAATCCGTGACGGAAAAACCATCCCGCAGCGCTACCGCTACTCGCAGGCCCGTGCTGCACGTCGTCATGCCCGGCATCGAGGTCGCGCGCGTTGAGCCGCGCCCCCGTGAGACCGTGACGGCCTTCCTGCGCCGCTCCGGCTGGGCCACGCGCGAGCGCAAGTATGGCTGGCAGTTCCGCAAAGGCTTGCCGACCATCCTTGAGGTCAACGGCGAAGCGGTACTGCGCAAGGATTGGCGGCGCACCCGGATTGCCGCAAACGACAACGTGCGCTTCGTGTCGTACCCGCTTGGCGGTGGCGGCAACACCGGCAAGCAGGTGCTTGGTCTTGTCGCGTTGGTCGCGGTGTCGGCGTTCGCGTTCTGGGCAGGCCCCGCCTTAGCAGGCGCGATCGGCCTTCCAGGTTGGGCTGGGGGAGTATTAACCGCTGGCGTCGGTCTCGGCGGCGATTTGAATATCGATGTTTTGGAGAAATAAGTTGTCTGCGATCAACGTCCTGATTCAATCAAGCTCGGTGCATGTCTACACAGACGCCGCGATATATCAAACTGACGGCACGTTGGCTGGTATCGGCCCTAAGGTTCGGCCACTGCCGCACACCAATGCCGCAATGGCGATGCGCGGTGCGTATTTGGGATTTGCGCCAATCGCCGAGGAACTGTCTTTCGCGCGCTCATTCGATGCTTTGAAGCGGGCGATAGTACCCACGCTTCAAGCCTGTGCGGAGCATTACGGGCACTTATTGAACCAGTGCGCGGCCGGCCCGGATTTCGAGATCGTTGTCGCTGGCGTGTCTGAAACTGCGGGGCCGAACGCGTATATCGTCTCGTCACACGATCGGTATAGCGAGCCGTGGACCATTCTCGACCTGGAGGGGTTGTCAGTCACGCCCGCTAACGAAGCGGTCCATCGCATCATTGGCGAGATCGCGAATGGTCGCGCGGCCGATGACTTAGATCCGATAGTTGACGGCTTGGCCGTACTAGAAGCACAGCGGGCAGGCGACGCGGGCGCTTTTGTCGGCGGCTTTGCGCAGCTCACAACCGTGACCGTCGATAGCGTCACCTCGCGGATCCTTCGACGATGGCCTGATGAGATTGGCGAGAAAATAGCTGCCTAAGTGGGATCGGCAGCTACTGTGTGCTCAGCGAGACCCCAAGGGTATGAGCTTTCACAGTAGTCGCGGCGGGCGTTCGCTTCAGCGCCTTCGCAATTTTCCTAACACCAGCCTTTTGCTTCGCGAGTGACTTAAGGGTCTTCACATCGTCTTTCGTCCACTCGCGGCGAACAGTCTTCTTATTCTTAGCCAAATCCAGAGTCCTTCAAAATTGTTTAGACCGCTGTTTAGCACACCGCGCTGAGTGCGCAACCCCGCAGGAATCGCTGCGACCACGCGTAGCGATGATCAATCAACCAGGAATCCAATGACAGAAACCACCAAAGATGTGCGCGATGGCGCACGTGCGCAGACGATTTCATTCCGCGAGGCGAAAGCGCGGCTTGAGGCCGTGATCGCCGAAGCGAAGGAAGACGCGGACAAGCGCAAAATTCATTTCGGAACTTTTGAGACGTCGGAAGGAAATATCTAAGTGACTGCGCTTTCAAGCTATCAAACCGGCACCGTTTCGGTCGCAAACGGCGACACCGTGATTGTCGGCAGCGGCACCATCTGGTCTGCGGCCAATGCGCGCGCAGGCGATCGTATTATCATTGATGGACTGCCGGACATCGCAATTAGGGACGTCACCGACGTGACGCACCTTGAATTGTGGGCGCCGTGGAGCGGTGGCGACAAGGTCGGCGTCTCTTACACAATCATCCAGTCATCACCTCAGCGCTTTGCCGGTGGCACCGCAATGCAGTCGGTCAATGAAATGGTCGCCGCCCTCAATACGAGAGGCGTGCCCGTCATCGTACCGCCGGCGGAAACGGGACCGGATCCGTCGCTCGGGGAGGAGGACCAGTACGCAATCCAGCCCGGCGCCTATAAGTTCTGGCTGAAGACCGGCGGCACCTGGGTATTTCAGGGGGCGTACAAAGGGTTCCGCGTCACTGGTCCATGGAGCGCGGCGACCGCCTATGAGATTGGCGACGTCGTTTCGTTGGCAGGATCGTCCTATGTGGCGCTCGCGCCGAGTACGAACCAGACACCGCCGAACCCGACCGATTGGCAGGTGCTAGCGGCGGCCGGCACTGCTGCAACGGTTTCGGTTGGCACCACGACTACGGGAGCGCCAGGCACCAACGCCAACGTCACCAATTCTGGCACGTCCAACGCTGCGGTCTTTGACTTCACCATTCCGTCCGGCAAAGGCTACGGCGGCTCATCCAGCACTTCGCTCGCGATCGGCGCGGGCTCCAAGACGTTCAACGGCGTCGGCACGGGCCTAGCGTACCAGGTTGGCAATTACGTTCGCGCCAGTTCGGCGGCGAACGGCGCGAACTTCATGGAGGGGTTCGTCACCGCGTACGGCGGCGGGAATCTCACGCTTAACGTTACGCGAGTCGGCGGGTCTGGCACGTTCGCTGATTGGAATCTGTCGCTTTCTGGTGCGCCTGGTAGCGGCGATCTGCTGTCGACGAATAATCTGTCGGACGTGGCGAACGCAGCAACCGCTGCTGGAAATCTCGCTGCTGTTCGCTTTGCTGCTCAAACCTTGACAGCACCGCAGCAATCGCAAGCGCGATCTAACATTGGGATGGCTGATGGGCAGTTGCCGGCGACCGCGACCAACGACAGCGCTGCGGCGGGGAAGATTGGAGAGTGCTTGGCGTCGTCGGCAGGCTCTGTCGGGTTCAGCAATGGCGCCACTATCAATATTGCCTCTATTACGCTGACGCCCGGTGATTGGGATGTTTCGGCGATCGGCGTTCTTACGGGTTCCCCTCTGTCGGTGCAGATCGTCGAAGCGTCTATTTCGACTACCTCTGCAACGCTCGACTCGACGCCGGGAAGGCTAAGCGCATTCGTCGGACCGTTTGTCCAGTATTACAACGTTACCTGCCCAATTCCGCCGTATCGCTTCTCGGTTTCGGCTAACACCACCATCTATCTCGTGATGCAAATCACCTACAACACCGGTGCTGGCGGATCACTTGCTGGGCGCATTCAAGCGCGCCGGATGAGGTAGGCTACGGAGCGTCGAGCCACTTCGCTCTGTGGTGGCGCCGCGGTGCGCTCTTAGCTGCCGGCTTGGTACTTGATAGCCGCGAACGCGCCGATCACGACGAAGGTGGTTACGGAAAGTGAAAATAGGAGTCGCATGATCGAGGCTTTCGGCGCGTCGGCGCAGGTCCATCAAAGGCCCTTATTTGATGCGGTAGCTCGTGGACGATAGATGACAGTTGCATAGTTTGGCGATTGCGCGCCTAAAATCATGACCTGTAGTTGGTCGCCGGCTCCGCGTCAGCTTCCCATGGTTGAAAGTTGCGTGTTGCTCTGGGAGGTGGGTTCGCCGTACTTGCTCTTTAGCTCAGCCAGCAATCGGTACGCTTTCGAAGCCTCGTCAAGACGCAGCTCCACATATTCCAGGCGGTTCGAACTGTTGCCGAAAAACGCGAACGCCGTGAAGGAAAACTCTCCGGACCGGTACTTGGCATAGGTGAGGGCGGTTTCAGTATCGGTTCTTTGCTTGCTGCATGTCGCGTCGCATTTCTTCATCTCGCCGCGCGACGCCGCGATGACCTGATCCGGAGTCATTCCCCATTTTGTATATTGCCAATTCGCGTTGGCTGGCCCGGCTAAAATTCCAGTCAGCAGAATTGCCAGCAAAGTTCGCCCCACGTCATCCCCCCATTTTTGCCTACCAGCATCCAACCGCAAGCGGAGATCGAACGCAAGATGATCTGCGCCTATCGGAATACCGCGCCGAAGCGCCCCCAATGGGGATAGATTAAACCAAGGACAGTCGCAGAATCAGATCGTAAAGTCCCGGCTTTGTCGGCACTGTGGAGAGGTCCCCATGAACGACGAGCAAAAAGGCAAAATCGCGCTGGCCGACTTCTTCATAGGATACTCCGAAATGGACAGGGCAGTCGGTGATGCGATCAAGTCAATGCTTAAGGTCAAGGCCGCCGACGATGATTTGGTGGTTGCCGCTGTTGGAGATTTCGTGAGGCGCTGCAGAATTGTTTTGGCCGGACTCAAATCCGCTAGGACATTCGGAGGGACGAAGGCTGGAAATCTACCTCCGCTGAATGCGAAGGCTAGGCAGGATGGAGAGAAGGCCATCAAAAACGCGCTCGACATGAACGATTTCCGCGTGAAATTAGCGCATGGTTATCTGGTGCAGAACGAGGATGGTTCGTTCAACGTGACGCACCTGAAGCTTGACCACCGTGTGGTTAGGAACAGTCCTGATCATATAGGCGTGGCCCGACTTCAGCAGAAAACGAAGCAAATGCTCAAGGTTACGGAGAGCGTCCGCGATCTTGCGCGTGAGCTGTCGCGTGTGGTTTTCGAATTAGAAGCGATCAACCTTGCGGTCGGATCTCCCCGAATAGCGATGTCTGCGACCCTCACTGTGAATGATGCCGGGGAGGCGGAAGAAAGGTGAGGGTAAGCGGCTTGCGCGGGCCAGGCCGGAGGAGGAGAGGTGAGAGTCAATCGCCACTTCAGCGCCCAGCGGTCGGAGATCTGATGTCGAAGTTCGGCTCACGCGGGAGAATGCTCTCTCTTGACCTTTTTGGGGTCGAACTCTTGTCGCGTGATCCACTTCGCGTGCTCGGTTGAAACTAGCGATTCGACTCGCTCCACGAGGGCTTTATGGGCTTGATCGTCAGCTAGACCGTCGTATGAGCCAGATCTGGCAAGATACGAGTACTTTTCATGTCGCAACGCTTCGCAGGTAGACCGGTAAGTGATCCAGTTGTGCTGCCATTGATTTAGCTGCTGCAGACCCTCCAAGACCACGGCGGCAGCGCCGATCATTGCGGTCACCCAACCTTCGGCTATCAGTGCGGAAATAGGTACAAATCCACTGAGTAAGAACTCGCAGCATTTCACCCGCTTGAACCACATCTGCGCAGTGGCCGACTTGCTGTCGTACCAGCGAATCTGCTGTTCGAGCCTTGGATATCCCGAGTTCGGCTCTTGCTCAGTGCTGCCGATGTTGTTGCTCATAGAGCATCAGCAATCAGGCGGGCCAAGCGGTTGTGATCCCAAAACCACCATTGAAGGTTTAGCCTTCGCGCTGGTTCAGGGAGCCGGAGGTTGGAAGGGCCGTTCGGGAGACCCATGCAGATGATCTCATTCCCCTTGTCGATGCTCTCCTCTAGCTCCCAGTCGACCCATTGGCTCGTATAGGTGAGCTCACTAACCATGCATAAGGTAATGCTGGTTCTGTTTATTTTTTCCCGGATTTTTCGCCGGATGTACTCGGCGTTTGTGCTGTCAATAGCGGTGCGAACCGACTCGTCATAAAATTCGATATCGAAGTCGGGATTAGCCGCCAGAAGCCTGAGTCCATTGATCTGTGGCTTGTCTTCGTGCCTGAAGCTGATGAATACGCGTTTCATGATTAGCCCCTTGTCCCCGCGCCGCATCCAACAACAACCGCAGGGCGAGAGCAAGGGGACATTCGTCTTATATCCCCCAAACCTGCTTAAGCTCCTTCTTCGCTTCCTCGCGCCGTGCGTCCAGGTAGTCTGCGAGGTCCTGCAAATGGATTCCCTTGGCTGATTTCTGGCTGTCTTCAATGCGCACCAGCGGCAGGCGAATTTCGCCCTCGTTGATTTTGCGGATGAACTTGCTGAGATCGAGGTGTGAGAAGTAGTCCCTGCGAACGTCGTCCAGCGGGATGATCGCGCGCGGCCCGTATTGCGCCATCAGCAAGAAAGCTGTGTTGAGCGTCGTATGGTCCTTCGACATCGCGTGCCTCCATCGTGGAGGAGGAATGCTCTGCCGCTGCGTGCGCGCGGGCAAGACTGACGGACTTGTTGTTAACAGGCTTGGATTCGACACTGCCGGTCGGTCCAAGCGTGGATTGGACGGACTGAGCGGAGGCGCCGCCTAAAAATCTTTTCCCTCTCGATCGGCAATTGCGAGCCATGCAGCTTCGCCTTCGGGGGTGATTTTGCAGGAAGACAATTGCTCTTCGAACATTTCGATATATCCCCGAGTGAGCAATTTGCCGATGGTACCAGGCCCGCAACCATACACGGAGGTCGGCGGCCCATGTCTCTTTGCGTAGTATCCGCTAAGGCCGCGCTTTTCGTTCAGACCAAGAGGTTTCTCACTTGGTGGGCGACCGAAGGCGTCGGATGATCTTGCATTCGCTCTGACATCGAGGGCGCTCTCAGGCTTCCCAATTAATGCTAGCCTCTCCTGCAGGCCGTCCATAACGTTCCGTTTTGGCTTGCCTTCGTAGTCACCAATTCCCGCGCGAGCGTCTAGCCATGCATCAATGGCCTTCAAGTCGTAGTGGCCGGTGACTGAGCACGCTGCGGGGAAGCCCGCGCGTTGAAGAGCGTGAAGCTTTTCCCTGAACTCAGTTTCGGTAAGGTGCAGCCGCCGCGCGGCCTTCTGTGCGGGCACGAGTCGAGGCTCGACAGCGAAGCGGATCTGGTTGGGTGTTGGAGGCATGGGATTGCTACGCCGTTGGTTGGATCTCCGGCCGATGGTAGTCGGCTACGTTCTTCACCCCGCCGAGCACCGCCGATTGCCGCCGTGTCCGCGGTGACCTGAAGCAGGATCTCCGATAGGCTATCGCCGGAAGCATGGAGTGCAGCTATGGCGAATGAACGGGATGATTTTCCGGGACATATAGCGCGGATCGAAATCGACGAGTCGGCGGCAATCGCCATTGAGCAAATCGAGGACGAAATCACCGTTGTAATTGCGAGCGTTATCGGCGTTCATTTCCAGGTGACGGCCGATCAGGCGCTAGAGCTGTCTCGGGCATTGGCTCTCGCAGCGGCCAATGCCGCGAAATTCAGCGCATCAGCCGACACGTAGTGGCGAGGGGGTGGGGCGAGCGTTACACGTTCCTGGAGGCCATATAGGCGGCCCAAAGTCGCGCCTTTTTGTTCTGGTACTTAACGTAGTCGGTGTACCCGTGGATGCCCTTTGAAGCGAGCAGCGCTTCTACTCGTTTCATCGCTTCCAAATGCCTCTCGCAGCGCTCAAATTGTTCAAGCGCGGGAGTACCGTCAACCTTCGAGAGCCATGCAAGGATAACTAGAGTTTCCTCGCACAACTCGACCGTATGCTTTGGATGCATCATATTTTCTGCCTGCTGTCTCTCCTTCGCTTTAATTTCCTCATCGGGGGTTGGCTGTTTTTCTTCAGGGTTGGGCCGCCACCGTGCTTTTGACTTTCTTGGGCTTCGCATGGGTTTTTCCTCCGGGTCATCAGCGGATATCACAGACGATCCATTATCAGTTTGTAGCTGCGGCCTAGTTCACCAGCGCTGCCTTTGTTCCATAGATGATAGTCGCCAGTGCCGAGATTCGTCCTGTTCGACCATTTCCCGTACCAACCCGCTTCTTCGCCAACGAATACGGGCGGCATGCCTTCATTGAACTGGTCCGCTGTAATATCCACGATGACAGCGTGTGCCGCCAACCAAGCGTGGCTTTCAAAGTTGCCGCCATGGAGGTTGTGGCCGCAGATATACTGAAATTCTCCTAGTTCCCGCTCAATCAGCGCCGTGCCTAGGAGAAGGCATGTATCGCCGCAAGCACCGAGAGGGAACTGGTGGAAGCCCACCGACAGGCTTGCTGGGTCAAGGCGGTCTAGAGCTGCTCGAAATCGAGCGGCGAAATCGCGGATGCCGTCGATATCAAGCGCCTGCACCGTCATAGCGCTGAAATGGACCCGCGGAGCGGGACCGCTTGAACCGGTTTGTTAGTTGGAAACTGACCGCTCCTGATCCCTTTCTAT